>NZ_JBWKXO010000018.1:0-135813 GCF_059423025.1 Pseudomonas sp. GW704-F2
GGTAATGGGGTCGCTGCCGGTTGGTGCCACGGTGTCGATCTTGAGGGTCAGGCGTTGGGTTTCTTCTAAGCGGTGATCGAGGTGAGTCACCCGGAAAAATACGGGGCCGGCCGCGCCGTCGGCCAAGCGGGCCATGGAGATGTGCAGGGTAATCGGCTTCGCTTCGCGCGCTTCTTGCTCGGTTACGGTATGGAAGTCGACCGGGACCAGCAGGTCGCTACAGAACAACTCGATGAAATCGCCTTCAAGCTGGCCTGCGTAGGTGCGCAAGATGCAAATCAGGCCCGTGCTGCCATGGTTCTCCAACAGCAGTTGATGCACACCGCCGGAGAATCCTACGACCGGGGTCGTCAGGCCGGGAATATAAGGCGACAACTGCGCGACGAAAGGGGGCGCGTTGAGCTCTGGAGTCATGCTTGTCACCTCGTGCAAGGCAAAGGAGCCGAAAAGGTCCGGGGCACACAAGGATTGAACGCAGAAGGGCAGCGAGCAGGCTAGCTGTTAGAAATGACAGTGCCGACAGGCGGTAGCGGCCCAGGGCGGGCCGCCCTCGGTAGCCGCTAGGCTTGGCGGTTCCAATGCCTGAACAGCGGCTCCGCCAGAAACAACACGAACAACAAGCGCATCACCTGCATTGCCGTCACCAACGGCACCGACAGTTGCAGGGTTTCCGCGGTCAAACTCATCTCGGCAATGCCACCGGGCATCATGCCCAGGGTCAATGAGCGCAGGTCCAGTTGGGTCATCGCACTCAAGCCCACGGCGGCCAGCGTCGCCAGCAGCATGGTCAAGGCGGTGCCGATCAAGGTGCGCGCCATGAACGACGGCGCACTGCGGAAGAACTGACGATTGAAGTGGCAGCCCAACCCGCTGCCGATCAGCCACTGGCCGATCTGGCTGCCGCCGTCGGGCAGGCCGATGTGCAGGTCCCACGCCACACTGGCGGTGGCACTGACCAACAGGGGCCCGAACAGCCACGGGTTCGGCTGACGCAAGCGCTGCCAGCCCCAGGCCACCAGCGCACCGGCGGGAAACAGCAGCGCCAGCCAGGCCCAGCTCACGGGGGCGGGATGAAACTGCGGCGCGCCACCGTCCAGCACGTACTTGAAGATCGCCGGTACGCACAGCACCACCACCAACACCCGCAGGCTTTGCCCCGCCGCGACCCGGCTGAGCACCGCGCCATTGCGTGCGCCGAGGTTGACCATCTCGCCGGAACCGCCGGGCATGCTGGAGAAAAACGCGGTGGCGCGGTCTTCGCCGCTGCGGCGCATCAACCACACGCCGACCACGCTCGACAGGCTGGTGACCAGCGCGCCGAAGAAGATCAAGCCGAAGTGGCTCATCACCTGTTCGATCACCAGCGGAGTGAAGTGCAGGCCGATGCCGATGCCCACCACCCATTGGCCGCCTTTGCGCCCGCCGGGAATCTCCGCCAACTGCCACGGCGTGAGGCAACGCACGAGGATGATCGCCAGTAGCGAACCGACCATATACGGCAACGGCCAGCCGACCAGGCTGGCCAGGTAACCGCCGACCAGGCCGACCAGCGGTGTTCCCCACCAGTGTTTAAAGCTGGCCTCAGACATCGGCCACGGCACGACGCTGCAACGCACGTTTGCGGTAGATGCGCGCCAGCGGTAACAGCAGCATCACGGCGGTCAATACCCAGACACCGAAGGTGATCGGGCTGGACCACAGGATCTCCAGCGCACCGTTGGAGATCGACAGCGCGCGGCGCAGGTTCTGCTCCATCAGGCCGCCGAGGATAAAGCCCAGCAACACCGGTGACAGCGGGAAGTCCAGCTTGCGCAGGATGTAGCCGAAGATGCCGATACCGATCATCAGGAACAGATCGAACGTGGTGGCGTGAACCGCGTACACGCCGATCGCGGTGATGATCGCGATCACCGGCACCAGCGCCCAGTTCGGCACGGCGAGGATGCGCGTGAAGATGCGGATCATCGGGATGTTGAGGATCACCAGCATGATGTTGGCGATGAACAACGAGGCGATCAGGCCCCAGACGATATCCGGTTGCTGTTGGAACAACAGCGGGCCCGGCGTGATGTTGTACAGCGACAGGGCGCCGATCATCACCGCGGTGGTGCCCGAACCCGGCACGCCCAGGGTCAGCATCGGCACCAGCGCACCGCAGGCGGAGGCGCCGATGGCGGTTTCCGGTGCCGCCAGACCACGCATGTCACCCTGCCCGAATTTACCGCTGGCCCCGGCCAGGCGTTTCTCGGTCATGTAGGCCACGGCTGACGCCAACGTCGCGCCAGCGCCGGGCAATACGCCCATGATGAAACCGAGCAGGCCGCACCGGATGTTCACCGCAAATACCGACGAGGCTTCCTTCAGGTTAAACATCATCCGCCCGGTGGCTTTCACCGCTTCCTGGCCACGGTGGGTTTTTTCCAGCAGCAACAGGATCTCGCTGATGGAGAACAGGCCCAGCACCAACACCACGAACTGGATGCCGTCGGTCAGGTGGATGTTATCGCCGGTAAAGCGGTACACGCCGCTGTTGGCGTCGATGCCCACCGCTGACAGGAACAGGCCGATCAGCGCCGCGACGAAGGTCTTCAGCGGTTTATCGCCGGCCATGCCGCCGAGGCAGACAATCGCGAACACCATCAGTACGAAATATTCCGCCGGGCCGAAGGCAATCGCCCATTTGGCCAGCAGCGGGGCAAACAGCACCATGCCGCAGGTGGCGATAAACGCGCCGATGAACGAACTCCACGCCGACAATGACAACGCCACACCGGCCAGGCCTTTGCGGGCCATCGGGTAACCGTCGAGGGTGGTCATCACGGTGGAGGCTTCACCCGGGATGTTCAGCAGGATCGAGCTGATACGCCCACCGTATTCGCAGCCCAGGTACACGGCCGCCAGCAGGATCAACGCCGACTCCGGCGGCAGGCCCAGGGCGAACGCGATGGGGATCAACAGCGCCACGCCGTTGATCGGGCCCAGGCCCGGCAGCAGGCCGACCACGGTGCCGATCAAGGTGCCGCACAGCGCGGTCACCAGGTTGTAGGGGGACAGTGCCACGCCGAAGCCCTGGCCCAAATAGCCGAAAGTATCCATATCAGTTCTCCAGAACGTCGAGCAGGCCGAGGGGCAGCGGAACATCCATGGCTTTATCGAACAGCAGATAAAGGCCGACGCTCATCAAGGTGATGATCACCGCACCGGGCAACCAGCGGCCGCCATACAGCCGTGCCATCGGAATGCCGATCAACATGCTGCTGAGAATGAAACCGAGGGATTCGAAGGTGGCGGCAAACACGATCAATAGCGCCACGCAGATGCCGATCTTGATCAGGGTGGCGCGGTCCAGCGCGGGTTCTTCCTCGGTATGCTGGGTCGGCTGCGGGCGAAACAGCATGTAGATCAGCGCCAGGCTCATCAGCCCGAGCATCAGCAGCGGGTAGGCCCGAGGCCCCACGGGTTCGTAGGAAAACGACGCCTGGTAGGGCCAGGCCATCAAGGCCAGGCCCGCGCAGGCCAGCAGCAGCGCGGCGGCGAATATGCGTTGTAAGAGCATGTTGAACTCCTGGGCCACGCCCCTGGTTCAGCAGGACGTGGCCGCGCGACAGAGGGGCGATTACTGGATCAGGCCGAACTCTTTGGCCAGCACTTTGTAGTCCGCTACCTGCTTCTTCACGTAGGTGTCCAGCTCCGGGCCGGTCATGGCGAACGGGAACAGCTCGCGCTGGTCACGCAGCTTGGCGAAGTCTTCGGAGGCCAGCAGTTTGTCGAAGGCGTCTTTCCACCAGGCGTAGTCGGCATCGCTGACTTTTGGCCCAAGGTAGAAACCGCGCACCACTGGCCAGACGATGTCGTAGCCTTGCTCTCTGGCGGTCGGAATATCCTTCATTTCCGGTTCGTCCAGGCGCGCTTCGGAGAACACCGCGAGCAAGCGCATGTCTCCACTCTGGATATGGGGCATGGAATCGGAGATGTCGGTACTGCCCACCTGGATGTGGTTGCCCATCAGCGCGGTGACAATTTCACCGCCACCTTCCAGCGCCACATAGCGCAGGTCGCGCGGGTTGATCCCGGCGGCCTTGGCGATCAGCGCGGTTTGCATCCAGTCCTGGCTACCCACGGTGCCGCCGGAACCGATGACCACTTTGCTCGGATCTTTCTTCAGCGCCTGCACCAGGTCGTCGAGATTTTTGTAAGGCGAATCGCTTTTCACCGCGATGGCGCCGTAGCTGGTGCCGACCGCTGCCAGCCAACGCACGGCGCTTTCATCGAAGCGCCCGAACTTGCCCTGGGCCAGGTTCAACAGCGAGCCGCTGGACCAGGCCACCAGGGTGCCGCCGTCTGCAGGGCGCTGTGCGACCACGGCGTTGTAGGCCACTGCGCCCACGCCACCAGGCATGTAGGTCACGCGCATCGGCTTGCTCAGCAGCTTCTCGTTGACCAGCGCGCTTTGCGCCAGTTTGCAGGTCAGGTCAAAACCACCGCCAGGGGAGGCCGGGGCGATGCATTCCGGGCGCTTGGGTTCGTCGGCGGCCAGCAGTTGGCCGGCGAACAGCATGCAGCCGGCGGCGAGGGCGAATTTACGCAATGAAAGGGTCATGGTTATCTCCGTCGTTGTTGTTATGAGTGGCTATTACCAGGCACTGCTTACCAGAGCGCGACGCTGTAACTGACCAGCAGGCGTACTTCATCCGCATCACGCGCTGAATAGTTGGAACGATACGTCGCATTGCGCAGGCGCACGGCGACATCCTTGAATGTGCCGCTTTGCACCACGTACTTGATCTCGCTGTTGCGTTCCCACTCCTTGCCGGTCTCGCCGTTCTTGAGCTTGATATGGTCACCCGACAGGTAACGGCTCATGAAACTCAGGCCGGGAATCCCCAGCTTGGCGAAGTCATAGTCGTAGCGTGCCTGCCAGGAGCGCTCCTCGGCGCCGGCAAAGTCGTTGATCTGCACGAAGTTGACCAGGTACGGGTCGCTGCCATCCACATACGGAAACGCGCTGTCGCCGGACATGTGCTGGTAGCCGGCGCTGAGCTTATGGCCATTGAGGGCATAGCTGAACAGGCCGTTGAGGGAGGTGTTGTCGATCTTGCCGCCGCGGGCGGCGCCGGTGTCGTCGCTGATCGCCAGGCGCAGATCGGTGGCGAAGGTGCCGGGGCCCATCGGGCGCGCAGCCACCAGGCCGAGGAAGTGCTGGCGGTACACGTCGTCGAGTTGGGCGAAGTGATAGCTGCCGGTGATCTTGTCGGCGAACTTGTAGTCCACGCCGCCGAAATTGAAGTGCTTGCCGGTGGCGCCGCTGAGGAAACGGCTGTTCTTGTTGTTGAGGGCGATGTCCTCGTAGTTGGTGTCGTCGCGGTCCTTGGCCTTGTCGAGACGGCCACCGGTGAACACCAGGTTCTTGAACTCTTTCGAGGTGATCAGGCCGCCGTTGAAGGTTTGCGGCAGGATGCGGCCGTCGTTGGGCTTGAGGATCGGCAGCTCGGGGATCAGCGCGCCGACTTTCAGCTCGGTGGCGGAGATCTTCACTTTGCCGGTCAGGCCCAGCTTGGAATACTCGTTGGCGGCGCGGCCATCGTCGTGGGTGGGCAGCAGGCCGCTGCCGGTGCGGTCGGGGCTGGAGTCGAGCTTGACGCCGAGCATGCCCAGCGCATCCACGCCAAAGCCGACGGTGCCGTCGGTGTAGCCCGATTGCAGGTTGAGCATGAAGCCCTGGGCCCATTCGTCGCGCTTGGATTGCTGGGCGCTGGTGCCGTCGCGAAAGTCGCGGTTGAAGTACATGTTGCGGGTTTCCAGGGTCGCGCTGCTGTCTTCGAAGAAGGCGGCTTGGGCAAGCGGCGAAAAGCCGGCAAGGGTGGCGGCGCTGGCAAGGGCGGTCTGGGTCAGGCGGGAAAAACGCACAGGCGTGCAAGCCTGGGGCTGTGTCGACAGCATCGTTGAGTACTCCGTTATTGTTCTTATTTGACGAAAACGCTTCGAGGCGTTTTTCGGGTGCTACGGATCAGGCAGCTCGGCGGGCATGGCCTACCGTGGCTGGATGCTAAAGGGTGAAGCTTTCACTAACCTTTCAGTTGCCTTTCAATGTTTTCGGGCTTCACAGCCCAGGCGGCGCCTGTAAACTGCCTCGCAGAGCGTGGCGCCGACCACCCCCGAATGAGGTAGAAATCCATGCGTGTCCTCCTGGTTGAAGACCATTTGCAACTGGCCGAAAGTGTCGCCCAGGCGCTCAAGAGCACGGGTCTGACCGTCGATGTGCTGCACGACGGAGTGGCCGCGGACCTGGCCTTGGGCAGTGAGGAATACGCCGCGGCGATCCTCGATGTGGGCTTGCCGCGCATGGACGGTTTCGAGGTGTTGGCGCGCTTGCGGGCGCGTGGGAAAAATCTGCCGGTGCTGATGCTGACGGCGCGCAGTGATGTGAAAGACCGTGTGCATGGCCTGAACCTGGGCGCCGACGATTACCTGGCCAAGCCGTTCGAGCTGACGGAACTGGAGGCGCGGGTCAAGGCGCTGTTGCGGCGCAGCGTGCTCGGCGGCGAGCGCCAGCAGGCCTGCGGCGTGCTGGTCTACGACCTCGACACCCGCCGCTTCACGGTCGGCGGCGAGTTGCTGACCCTCACGTCCCGCGAGCAAGCCGTGCTTGAAGCGCTGATCGCGCGCCCGGGACGGGTGATGAGCAAGGAGCAACTGGCCGCCCAGGTGTTCGGCCTTGATGAAGAGGCCAGCCCGGATGCGATCGAAATCTACATACACCGCCTGCGCAAGAAACTCGACGGCCAGCCCATCGCCATCGTCACCTTCCGTGGCCTCGGCTACCTGCTGGAAGCGCGCGATGCATAAGCCCAGCAGTCTGCGCTGGCGGCTGCTGTGGAACCTCGCGCTGTTGCTGGTGCTGTTGATGGTCGCCAGCGGCATGAGCGCCTACTGGAACGGCCGCGAAGCCGCCGACACCGCCTATGACCGCACCTTGCTGGCCTCGGCACGCACGATTGCCGCCGGCCTGACCGAGGTCGACGGCAGCTTGAGCGCGAATGTGCCGTATGTGGCCCTGGACACCTTTGCCTACGACAGCGCGGGGCGGATTTATTACCAGGTCAATGACATCGACCAGAAGCTGATTTCCGGTTACGAAAACCTGCCCGGCCCGCCGCCTGGCACGCCGCGCACCGATGATTACCCGGCGTTGGCACGGTTTTACAACGCCACGTACCAGGGCCAGGCCGTGCGCGTGGTGAGCCTGCTCAAGGCGGTCTCCGAACCGAACATGAACGGCATGGCGGAAATCCGCGTGGCCGAGACCGATGAAGCTCGCGTCAGCATGGCCCGCAGCCTGATGGCCGACACCTTGCTGCGCCTGGGCATGCTCGCCATCGGCGCGTTATTGCTGGTGTGGTTTGCCGTGAGCGCGGCGTTGCGCCCGCTGGAGCGCTTGCGCACGGCCGTGGAAGAGCGCCAGCCCGACGATCTGCGGCCGTTGCCGCTGGTCGAGGTGCAGCTCGAGTTCGGCCCGCTGGTGCGTTCCATCAACCATTTCACCGAACGCCTGCGGGGCCAGTTCGAGCGCCAGGCGCAGTTTATCGCCGATGCGGCCCACGAACTGCGCACGCCGCTGGCCGCGCTCAAGGCGCGCCTGGAACTCGGCCTGCGCGCCGAAGACCCGGCCACCTGGCGCAGCACCCTGGAAACCGCCGCGCAAGGCACCGACCGCCTGACCCATCTGGCCAATCAATTGTTGTCCTTGGCGCGCATCGAAAACGGCGCACGGGCGATTGCCGAAGGCGGGGCGCAATTGCTCGACCTCAGCCAGCTCGCCCGCGAACTGGGCATGGCCATGGCGCCGTTGGCCCATGCGCGTGGGGTCGCGCTGGCGCTGGAGGCCGACGAGCCGGTGTGGCTGCGCGGCGAACCGACGCTGCTCAACGAGCTGTTGAGTAACCTGGTGGATAACGCCCTGGCGCATACGCCGCCTGGCGGCAATGTGATCCTGCGCGTGACGGCACCGGCGGTGCTGGAAGTGGAAGATGATGGCCCGGGCATTCCGCTGGACGAGCGCGA
This sequence comes from Pseudomonas sp. GW704-F2, assembly GCF_059423025.1. Taxonomy (NCBI): domain Bacteria; kingdom Pseudomonadati; phylum Pseudomonadota; class Gammaproteobacteria; order Pseudomonadales; family Pseudomonadaceae; genus Pseudomonas; species Pseudomonas sp. GW704-F2. Next base: position 8,062 of record NZ_JBWKXO010000018.1, read on the forward strand.
CCGCGTGTTCGAACGCTTCTATCGCCGCAGTCAGCAGGGCCTGGGCTCCGGTCTGGGCCTGGCGATTGTCGGCGAAATCTGTCGCGCGCATCTGGCCCAGATCAGCCTGCATGATGGTGAACCGACGGGCTTGAAAGTGCGCGTCAGTTTTGTCGCCGGTTGATCAGTAGAACATCGACCGCGCTTCATCCAGTTCCGCACGCACGCTGTCGCTGTACAGGTCCAGGCGCAGTTTTTTGACTGCCGGCAGGTTGGTGATCGGTACATCCGCCAGCGGATGCGCGGTGCCGCGATGGCAATACAGCACGGCGACTTGCACCAGGTCGATATAGTCGAGGCTGGCGGAGTCGCGTTCCAGGTCCAGGTATTGGCCCGGCAGCTTGACCAGCATCTCCGGGAAGTCCCAGCCACGCAGGAGTTTGTCGCCGAGCATTGGGTGGCTTTTCTCGATCATGTGGTTGAGGCTGACCGGGTCAGAGAGCAACTCGTAATGGTCTTCGGCATAGGTCAGGATCGGCAGCACACCGATCTGGTGCACCAGGCCTCCGAGCGCTGCCTGGTCCGGCTTGAGCTGGCTGTGGCTGCGGCACAGCGCGTAGCTGACGCCCGCCACTTCCAGGCTGCGGCGCCAGACGTCGCGCATTTTCTGTTCGATCACTTCGGAACGGGCGTGGAAGATCTGCTCCATCACCAGGCCGATCGCCAGGTTGCTGCTGTAGTTGGTGCCCAGCCGGGTGATGGCGGTGTGCAGGTCGGTGACTTCCTGCGTGGCCCGCAACAACGGGCTGTTGACCACTTTGATCAAGCGCGCCGACAGCGCGGTGTCGCGACCGATCACTTTGCTCAAGTGACTGATGCCGATTTCCGGGTCTTCGGCGGCCTGACGAATGCTCAGGGCCACTTCCGGTAATGTCGGCAGAACCAGGTCATCGTTGTCGATGGCCGCAATCAAAGCCTGTTGGACTTTTTCCGCCAGCTCGTTCATTCATGCTCTCTAAGGTGTTGCAAAGGGGTGCGACGATCAGTGCTGGATCTCTCGATCACGATCCAATTGGTAGGGCAGGTCAAGTAGCTGCAAAGCGGGACCTTCGAGGGTGCCTAAATGCACATCACCACTCTCGGCTGCTTCGGCTTGCAGAACCGCCAGAAGTTCCACCATTTGGTCAGCTTTTGCCGCGATCACCACCTCGCCGATCGAGCTGTTGTGGCTGGGAGAAAACAGCGGCGTGCCGGGCTCGGGCAATTCAGCGGCATTCAGGCTCAGGCGGTACAGGCGACGCTTGAGTTTGCCCAGGTATTGCATGCGCGCGACGATTTCCTGGCCGGTGTAGCAGCCTTTCTTGAAACTGACGCCGCCCACGGCCTGCAGGTTGAGCATCTGCGGGATAAACAGCTCGCGGGTCTGCGGCATGACCTGGCCGATACCAGCGCGGACCTGGCCCAGCAGCCATTCGTTCAAGTCAGCCGTTTGCAACTGCGCGGCCAATTGGCTGCGCACGGCTTCGGCTTGCTCGGCGGGCGCCCAGAGTTCGGTGCGACCAGGGGATACGCGGATGGCGATCAATTGTTCGCTGCGGGCGACGCTGTCGGTCGCGGCCGGCAGCTCCAGGCCCAGGCTCGCCAGGGCATGATCCGCGTTCGCCAGGCCGAAACGTGCCCAGGCGGCGCTTTCGTCAGTGAGTTTGGATTTGGAGAACACCGCGTATTTCTTCAGGTCGGCCAGTTGCGGTTCCAGCAGCTCGGTGGCCATGGCCAAGAGCACGCCATCACCTTGCAGCAGGATGCGAAAGCTCGACTGCATGCGCCCTTTTTGCGTGCAGCGCGCGCCGAGGCTGGCCTGGGTGTCGCTCAGGTAGTTGAGGTTGCAGGTGAGTTGGCCCTGCAGGAACTTGGCAGCGTCGGCGCCGCGGACGGCGAGAACGCCTTCGTGGGTCAGTGGGCAGAAGAAAGCAGAGTCGGCCATGGGTCATCGCAGGTCAAAAAGTCTAGGTGCATCATAGAGGGGCGCCCGACAAATGGATAGTTTCTGTAGGGGGCGACCAAAGCCGACTGTTCCGCTGCCTTGGGGCCTGTATACTTGCAATCTATTTGAGGAGCGTTCCATGGTCGAAGATGTAGAACTCAATCGCCTCTACTGGCACAGCCGTCGCGGCATGCTTGAGCTGGACGTGTTGCTGGTGCCATTCGTCAGAGAGGTTTACTCGACCCTTAACGAGGCGGATCGCAACTGTTACGTGCGCCTGCTGGAATGCGAAGACCAGGACATGTTCGGCTGGTTCATGGAACGCTCCGAATCGGAAGACCCGGAGCTGCAGCGCATGGTTCGGATGATCCTGGATCGTGTCCAGCCCAAGTAATCCCGCCTTTGAATGCCGCTGGCAGGCCTCGCGGCTGTTGCTGGCGGCCTATCTCCTGGCCCAGTCGTCCGCACTGGGTGCGCTGCTGCTTGTCGATTTGCCTTATTCAAGCCTTGGCCTGTTGCTGTGCCTGGCTCACGCCGCCTGGGTTATCCCGCGCCATATCCGGCTGACTCACCGTTCGTCGATTCGCGGCCTGCGCCGTGACGAAAGCGGGTGGCAGTTGTGGAGCGAAGCGCGCGGCTGGCACCGCGTGCAACTGCGTCCCGACAGCCTGGCGTTGCCGTTGATCGTGGTGCTGCGCTATCGGGTGCAGGGCGAATGGGCGGTGCGGTCGATCTGTGTGCCCAAGGATTCGCAGGCCGCCGATGTACACCGGCGCCTGCGGGTTCGCCTGAAGTTCAGTCGGCGTAGGTGGTTGGCACCAGAATAGTATCGCGGGCCTCGGGCAGCATCTGCGGGTAGTCGAGGGTGTAATGCAGGCCCCGGCTTTCCTTGCGCTCCATGGCCGAGCGGATCATCAGCTCCGCCACTTGGGCCAGGTTGCGCAATTCGATCAGGTCGCGGCTGACTTTGTAGTTGCTGTAGAACTCGTCGATCTCATCCAGCAACAGTCGCACGCGGTGTTGTGCGCGTTGCAGGCGTTTGTTGGTCCGCACGATCCCTACGTAGTCCCACATGAAGCGTCGCAGTTCGTCCCAGTTGTGGGCGATGATCACGTCTTCGTCCGAATCGGTCACCTGGCTCGCGTCCCAGCGGGGCAGGGCGGCCGGGACGGGGATCTGCGGCAGTTGTTCAAGGATGTCTGCCGCCGCCGAACGCGCATAGACAAAACATTCGAGCAGCGAGTTGCTGGCCATGCGGTTGGCGCCGTGCAGGCCGGTGAAGCTGGTTTCGCCGATCGCGTACAGGCCGGGCACGTCGGTGCGCCCGTGTTGGTCGACCATCACGCCGCCGCAGGTGTAGTGCGCGGCCGGCACCACCGGGATCGGGCCTTTGGTGATGTCGATATTGAAGGCCAGGCAGCGCTCGTAGACCGTCGGGAAGTGAGTCTTGATAAACGCTTCGGGCTTGTGGCTGATGTCCAGGTAGACGCAGTCGATGCCCAGGCGCTTCATTTCATGGTCGATGGCGCGGGCGACGATATCGCGCGGGGCCAGTTCGGCGCGTGGGTCGAAGCGTTGCATGAAGCGCTCGCCATTCGGCAGTTTCAGGTGCGCGCCTTCGCCGCGCAGGGCTTCGGTGATCAGGAAGCTCTTGGCCAGCGGGTGATACAGGCAGGTGGGGTGGAACTGGTTGAATTCCAGGTTGGCCACCCGGCAGCCCGAGCGCCAGGCCATGGCGATGCCGTCGCCACAGGCACCGTCGGGGTTGCTGGTATAGAGGTAGACCTTGGCCGCGCCGCCCGAGGCGAGAATGGTGAAGCGCGCGCCGTAGGTGTCGACTTCGCCGCTGTTGCGGTTGAGCACATAGGCGCCGAGGCAGCGCTCGCCCGACAGGCCCAGGCGTTTCTCGGTGATCAGGTCGACGGCGACCCGTTGCTCAAGCAGTTCGATGTTCGGGCGTTGGTGGGCTTGTTCGAGCAGGGTCCTGAAGATCGCGGCCCCGGTGGCGTCGGCGGCGTGGATGATGCGGCGATGGCTGTGCCCGCCTTCGCGGGTCAGGTGGAACTCGAAGCCGCCGTCATCGCTGCCGGCGTGATCGTCACGGGTAAACGGCACGCCCTGGTCGATCAGCCATTGAATGGCTTCGCGGCTATGTTCGACGGTAAAGCGCACTGCATCTTCGTGGCACAGGCCGCCGCCGGCGTTGAGGGTGTCTTCGACGTGGGACTGCACCGTGTCGGTGTCGTCCAGCACGGCGGCAACACCGCCCTGGGCCCAGAATGTCGAGCCATTGGCCAGGTCGCCTTTGCTCAGCACCGCAATGCGCAGGTGGCTGGGGAGGGTCAGCGCAAGGCTCAGGCCGGCTGCGCCGCTGCCGATCACCAGGACATCGTGTTGAAACTGTTGGCTCATTTGAAGGATTCCGCAAAAAGCGATCCACAGGGGCTGGCGCAAACAGGACGCCTGGATCGGCGAATCAAAGGGTCACACAGGCTACTAGTATATAGAGGGGGGGAGCGGCACAATAGCCGCGCATTCGTGGCAATGTGAAATTACGGTGCACGGCCAAGGTAAATGGACCGGTTATTGAAGTGGGAACTTTTTGCATAAGCCCCGACTCAATAGCAGGTTGCCCGAAAGCTGGGAAAACGTTGAGTTTATTGGCCCGTCGGGAGCATTGGACGCGTCAGGAAACCGGCGACAAGATTATTCGCGCAGCCGGCATTGCCCGCGCTGCGTTTTTCGTGTGTGCCAAATCAGTGCATGCCGGAAACTTGCTTGGAGGGGAGAACTTTTGCGGAAAGTCCGAGTCTATGTTTGCAAGCCTGATCGTTCAGTTATGCAAGCCTCCTTCAAGTACAACGAGGAGTGTTCATGCTAACCCAGGAAGAGGATCAGCAGCTGGTCGAGCGCGTTCAACGCGGCGACAAGCGAGCTTTTGATCTGCTAGTGCTGAAATACCAGCACAAAATTCTCGGGTTGATCGTGCGGTTTGTGCACGACACCCATGAAGCGCAGGACGTTGCACAGGAAGCCTTTATCAAGGCATACCGTGCGCTGGGCAATTTCCGCGGTGACAGCGCGTTTTACACGTGGCTCTACCGCATCGCCATCAACACGGCGAAGAACTATCTGGTGTCTCGCGGACGCCGCCCACCAGATAGTGATGTCAGTTCGGAAGATGCAGAATTTTACGATGGTGATCACGGCCTCAAAGATCTCGAGTCGCCGGAGCGTGCATTGCTGCGCGACGAGATCGAAGGCACCGTTCATCGCACTATTCAGCAACTGCCAGAAGATTTACGGACGGCGTTAACTTTACGTGAATTCGATGGTCTGAGTTATGAAGACATTGCGAGCGTCATGCAGTGTCCGGTGGGGACTGTAAGGTCACGGATTTTCCGGGCCCGGGAAGCCATCGATAAAGCCTTGCAACCGTTGTTGCAGGAAAACTAAAGACAGCGGCGACAGCCAAGAGAGGAACCGCCATGAGTCGTGATGCCCTGCAGGAATCGCTGTCCGCAGTGATGGATAACGAAGCGGATGAACTGGAACTTCGTCGGGTGCTCAATGCATTCGGTGATGCCGAAACCCGTGATACCTGGTCTCGTTACCAAGTCGCTCGGGCGGTGATGCACAAGGATCTTCTAATCCCTCGTCTGGATATTGCTGCGGCCGTTTCTGCTGCACTGGCTGATGAAGCCGTTCCGGCAAAAGCTGCGCGGGGGCCATGGCGTAGCCTGGGTCGCCTGGCAGTGGCCGCTTCGGTAACTGTTGCCGTTCTGGCTGGTGTTCGCCTGTACAACCAGGACGAAATCGCCGGTACCGAACTGGCCCAACAGACTCAGCAACCGATCATGGCTGGCCCGCAAGTCAAGGGCCCCGCCGTACTGGCAGGCTACAAGGAAAGCTCCGACACTACCGGCCCGATGGCGAACGGTGTGCTTCAAGGGCAATCCGGCTGGCAGGATCAGCGTCTTCCAGGCTACCTGCGCCAACACGCACAGGAATCGGCCTTGAAAGGTACTGAAAGCGCTCTGCCTTATGCTCGCGCGGCAAGCCTGGAAAACCGTTGAACCGTTGAGGAGCACTATGCGCGCCATACCGCTCCTTACGCTTTTGCTCAGTGGTTGGTTTGCACTCCCCGCCCACGCCGATGATGCCCAAGACTGGTTGACTCGACTTGGGCGTGCTGAGCAACAGCAAAGCTTCCAAGGTACGTTCGTCTACGAGCGTAACGGCAATTTTTCTACCCACGACATCTGGCATCGTGTCCAGGACGGTCAGGTTCGCGAGCGGCTTTTGCAGCTCGACGGCTCGGCTCAGGAAGTCGTGCGGGTAGACGGTCGGACGCAATGCGTCAGCGGCACTCTTGTCGCCGGCCTCAGCAATTCGCGTGATGCCCCTTCACGTGCGCTTGATCCGCAAAAAATCGCGCAATTCTACGAACTGGCCGTCATCGGCAAGTCTCGCGTGGCCGGTCGAAATGCGGTGATTGTGTCGATCACCCCGCGTGACCAATACCGCTATGGTTTTGAGTTGCACCTGGACCGCGAAACCGCGTTGCCCCTTAAATCCCTGCTGGTGAACGATCAGGGGCAGTTGCTGGAGCGTTTCCAGTTCACGCAATTGAACACCTCGGTCACGCCGGATGATCGCGACTTGCAACCCACTGGCGATTGCACGCCCATTGCAGTGGCCACGGCTAAAGCGCCAGAGGTGCAACCTGCCCAGGACTGGCACCTGGAATGGTTGCCGCCGGGTTTCCAGTTGACCAGCAGCAGTGCGCGCAAAGACTCCCAGACCAAAGCGACGGTCGACAGTCGGATGTATGAAGATGGGCTGGCACGGTTTTCGGTATTTCTTGAGCCGATCGGCGAATCCGGCGTTACTGAAACCCGTACCCAGTTGGGCCCGACGGTGGCGGTGTCGCGTCGGCTGAATACGGTGGATGGCGAAATGATGGTCACGGTAGTGGGCGAAATCCCCATGGGCACCGCCGAGCGCATCGCGCTGTCGGTGCGCGGTGAAAAAAAACCAGCCGCCAAGCCGTGAATCGTTAATCTTATGTTCATCCTGGCCTTTCACCCTACGTCCATGCGAGGTTGGTTGCCGAGCGTAATGAAATGTCTGGATCAGCATTTTCACTTGCAAAAATCTCTCATATTTTTTATAGGTCAGGGCTTGTCGGCGCTGACCATGTTTTGTTCGCGGAACGGAGATGTCGGTCACAGTTTCCGGCGTTTCCAGAACCCTGTCGCCCAACCCTGCTCGTCGTAACGGGAGCTGTATGTCGATACCACGCTTGAAGTCCTATTTATCCATAGTCGCCACATTGTTGGTGTTGGGTCAGGCCGTGCCCGCGCAAGCGGTCGAGCTGCCTGATTTCACCCAATTGGTCGAGCAGGCCTCGCCTGCCGTGGTGAACATCAGTACCACGCAAAAACTGCCCGAGCGCAAAGTCTCCGACCAGCAGATGCCGGACCTGGAAGGCCTGCCGCCGATGCTGCGCGAGTTCTTCGAGCGTGGCATGCCGCAACAACGCGCGCCCCGTGGCGGTGGCGGTGGCCAGCGTGAAGCGCAGTCCCTGGGCTCGGGCTTCATCATCTCGCCCGATGGCTACATCCTGACCAACAACCATGTAATTGCCGACGCTGACGAGATCCTCGTCCGTCTGGCTGACCGCAGCGAGTTGAAAGCCAAGCTGGTCGGCACCGACCCACGTTCCGACGTGGCGTTGCTGAAGATCGACGGCAAGGACCTGCCTGTGCTGAAACTGGGCAAGTCCCAGGACCTGAAAGCCGGGCAATGGGTCGTGGCGATCGGTTCGCCGTTTGGCTTTGACCACACCGTGACCCAAGGCATCGTCAGCGCCATCGGCCGCAGCCTGCCCAACGAAAACTACGTGCCGTTCATCCAGACCGACGTACCGATCAACCCGGGTAACTCCGGTGGCCCGCTGTTCAACCTGAACGGCGAGGTGGTCGGCATCAACTCGCAGATCTACACGCGCTCCGGTGGCTTCATGGGCGTGTCGTTCGCCATCCCGATCGACGTGGCCATGGACGTTTCCAACCAACTCAAAAGCGGCGGCAAAGTCAGCCGTGGCTGGTTGGGCGTGGTGATCCAGGAAGTGAACAAGGACCTGGCCGAGTCCTTCGGCCTCGACAAGCCGGCCGGTGCGCTGGTCGCTCAGATCCAGGACGACGGCCCGGCAGCCAAGGGCGGCCTGCAAGTCGGCGACGTGATTCTGAGCATGAACGGCCAGCCGATCGTCATGTCGGCAGACCTGCCGCATTTGGTGGGCGCGCTCAAGGCGGGCAGCAAAGCCAAGCTGGAAGTGATCCGTGAAGGCAAACGCCAGAACGTTGAACTGACCGTCGGCGCCATTCCGGAAGAAGGCGCGACCCTCGATGCCCTCGGTAGCACCAAGCCGGGCGCCGAGCGCAGCAGCAACCGCCTGGGTATTGCCGTGGCCGAGCTGACGGACGAGCAGAAGAAGGCCTTCGACCTGAAAAGCGGCGTGGTGATCAAGGAAGTGCAGGACGGTCCTGCCGCGTTGATCGGCCTGCAGCCAGGCGATGTGATCACTCACCTGAACAATCAGGCCATCGACAGCACCAAGCAGTTCACCGACATCGCCAAGGCGCTGCCGAAGAACCGTTCGGTCTCGATGCGCGTCCTGCGTCAGGGCCGTGCCAGCTTCATTACCTTCAAGCTGGCTGAGTAACACCGGCGCATCAAAAAGCCCCGCCTTCGTTTAACGAGGGCGGGGCTTTTTTGTGGGCGATGGGTTTAGCCCATCATTCCTTTCACCAAGCGTTCCTGTTCGATCAGCTCACGCTGGCGTGCGTCGATACGTGACGACAGTGGGAAGTTGCTGCCGGCACGGCGCTTGGCGAAGTCCAGTTGTTGAATGGCTTGCTGGAAGTCGCCGACCAGGGCGAAGTACTCGGCGCGCGCCTGGTGCAGGCCGATGATATTGCCGGACAAGCCGCGCGTTTCGGCGACCTGGTACCACACGTCCGGATCGTCCGGGCGCGACTTGAGCAAACCGTCCAGGGCCTTTTCCGCATCGGCGGTGCGGTTCTGTTTGAGTAAAAGGTCCACTCGCACCTGGTTCAGCGGATAGTTTCCGGGGTACTGGGTGAGCATCCGGTCAGTGCGTTGCTGGGCATCCGGCAAGCGGTTGCTGGTGATGTCCAGCTCGATCTGCGCCAGGTTGTAGGTAATGTCGTTGGGCGACTTGGCCAACAGCGGGGCCAGGTTTTCCCGGGCTTCCTTGAGCTTGGTCCCCTTGATTTGGGCGATGGCCAGACCATAGCGCGCCACGTCGCTTTTCGGGTTTTCGTCCAGTTGGGCCTGGAAGCGCTTGGCGGCGAGGCCTGGCGTGTCTTCGTATTTCAGCTGCACCCGTGCGCGAATCAATTGATAACGCAGGCTGTCTTCGGTGCCGCCGAGCTTGGCCTGTTCGGCGCGGTTGCGGGTGTCGGCGATGCGCGATTCGGTCACCGGGTGAGTCAGCAGGAATTCCGGCGGCTTGGCGTCGAAGCGGTATTGACGCATCAGGCGCTCGAACATGGTCGGCATGGAGCGTGGGTCGTAACCGGCTTTCTCCAGGTTGAGGATGCCGATGCGGTCGGCCTCTTGTTCATTCTGGCGCGAGAACCGCCGTTGTTCCTGGATCGCCGCGGCCTGGGTGCCGGCAATTGCAGCAATGCCGGCGTCGCCCGCACCGGCTGCGGCGGCAATGATGCCGCCGAGCATCGCGGCCATCATCGGGATCTGCATGCGCTGTTGCGCTTCGACGCCGCGGGCGAAGTGGCGCTGGGACAAGTGAGCCAATTCGTGGGCCAGCACCGAGGCGTATTCACCTTCGGTCTGGGCGTTGAGGAACAGCCCGCCGTTGACCCCGACGATACCGCCAGGCGCGGCAAAGGCGTTGAGCTGCGGGCTGTCGATCAGGATGAATTCCAGGCGGCGGTCATTGACCTGGCTGGTCTCCACCAGTTTGTACACGCTGGTTTCGACGTAATCCTTGAGCTGCGGATCGTTGAGCTGCGCGACCTGGCCACGCAAATAGGCAAGCCAGGCGCGACCCAGTTGGTATTCCTGTTGTGGCGAGACAATGGCTGAGCTGGCGTCGCCAAGTGACGGCAGGTCGTCGGCAAAGGCCGGGGAGGCCAGCAGGCAGGCCAGCGTCAGCAGGGTGGGGCGCAAAAAAGTCATGCACAGAGCCTTTCGACAAAGAGCTTACTGTAGCCGGACACTGAGCGTCGGACCAGATATTCTAAGCAGCCTGAACGCTTGCCCGGAGTAAAACCATGACCGACGCTGTAGCCTTTGATGCCGAACTCGATGCCAGCGGCCTCAATTGCCCGTTGCCTTTGCTCAAGGCCAAACTCGAACTCAATCGATTGGCCAGCGGCGCGGTGCTCAAAGTCATCGCCACGGATGCCGGTTCCCAGCGTGATTTCCGCACCTTTGCCAGGCTGGCCGGTCATACCCTGGTGCATGAAGAAGACGCCGCCGGTGTCTACCGTTATTGGTTGCGCAAGGCCTGAAGCGTCCGCTTCCCACCACCCGAGGTTGATTGATGTTCAAAGTGTTACGAGACTGGATTCAGCGCTACTTCTCCGACGAGGAAGCCGTGGTGCTGGCGGTCCTGCTGTTCCTGGCCTTTACCGCCGTCCTCACCCTGGGCGGCATGCTCGCCCCGGTGCTGGCGGGGATGGTGCTGGCCTACCTGATGCAGGGGTTGGTCACCACCCTGGAGCGTCTGCGCTTACCGGGTGCGGCGGCAGTGGGACTGGTATTTGCTTTGTTCATGGGGCTGTTGCTGGTATTTATCGTGGTGGTCGTGCCACTGCTGTGGCACCAGCTGATCACCCTGTTCAATGAGTTGCCCGGCATGCTCGCCAAATGGCAGTCGCTGTTGCTGCTGTTGCCGGAGCGCTACCCGCATCTGGTGTCGGATGAGCAGGTATTGCAAGCCATCGAAGTGGCACGCGGCGAGATCGGAAAGTTCGGGCAATGGGCGGTGACCTTTTCCCTGTCCAGCCTGCCGTTGCTGGTCAACATCATGATCTACCTGGTGCTGGTGCCGATCCTGGTGTTTTTCTTCCTCAAGGACCGCGCGATGATCGGCCGCTGGGTAAGTGGCTATCTGCCGCGTGAGCGTGCGCTGATCACCCGGGTGGCCGAGGAGATGAACCGGCAGATCGCCAATTACATCCGCGGCAAGGTGATCGAGATCATCATCTGTGGCGGCGTGACCTACATCGCCTTTATTGCCCTGGACCTGAACTACGCGGCGCTGCTGGCATTGCTGGTGGGCATTTCAGTGGTGGTGCCGTATGTCGGCGCGGTGGTGGTGACGGTGCCGGTCACGTTGATTGCCTTGTTCCAGTGGGGCTGGAGCGACCAGTTCATCTACCTGATGGCGGTGTACGGCATCATCCAGACCCTGGACGGCAACGTACTGGTGCCGCTGCTGTTCTCGGAGGCGGTCAACCTGCATCCGGTGGCGATCATCTGCGCGGTATTGTTGTTCGGCGGGTTGTGGGGGTTCTGGGGCGTGTTCTTTGCGATCCCCCTGGCGACGCTGTTCAAGGCGGTGCTGGATGCATGGCCGCGGCAGGAACCGGTGGTGGCACCCTTACTCTGAAGCGAGGGGAGGGCGCGTGCGCCCTCTCCCGATGATGCTCACGCGTTGTGCAAAGCCTGGGCGGCCGCCAGCACGGCGTCCACATGCCCTGGCACTTTCACGCCACGCCATTCCTGGCGCAGCACGCCATCCTTGTCGATCAGGAAGGTGCTGCGATCCACGCCCAGGTATTCCTTGCCATACAGCTTCTTCAGCTTGATCACGTCAAACAGCTGGCAAACCGCTTCGTCCTTGTCGCTGATCAGCTCGAACGGGAATTCCTGCTTGCCCTTGAAGTTCTCATGAGACTTCACGCTGTCGCGCGACACGCCAAACACTTCGGTGTTGGCTGCCTTGAACGCTGCGTACTGGTCACGGAAACCCTGGCCTTCGGTGGTGCAACCCGGGGTGCTGTCCTTCGGGTAGAAGTAGATCACCACTTGCTTGCCCTTGAGGGCTGCGAGGCTGAAGGTCTGGCCGCTGGTGGCCTGGGCTTCGAAATCGGCTACGGGTTTGTCGATGACTACCGCCATGGGGGCTTCCTTACATTGGGTTCTGTGGGCGCCACGGCTCGATCAAGGCGTCGAGGTTCAGGGCATCGGCGAAGTCCAGGAACTGATCGCGCAGCCAACTGATCTGCACGCCGGCCGGCAAGGTCACGGTAAACGTGGCGTTGAGCATGGTGCCGCCGGTTTGCGGTGCCTGGTAGGTGTCGCAGGTGAGGTTTTCCAGCTCGACGTTATGGTCGATGAAGAACTGGCACAACTCGTTGACGATGTCCGAGCGGTAGGCCGAACTGACATACGCCACATAAGGCAGGGCCTGCGGGCGGTTTTCCAGCGCGGCGCTGCGTACCACATTGACGGTGAAGTCGTGCTTCTTGGCCAGGCCCGGCAGGCCGGTCTCCAGGCGTGCCAGGGCGTCCCAGGTGCCGGAAATCTGCAGCACCAGCGCACTGCACTCGCCATGGCGGGTGAGACGGGAGGTGACGACGGCGCAGCGGTTTTCATGGCTGGCGCGGCACAGGACGTTGGTCAGCTCCATGGGGTTGGCGCCGAGGGCACTGATAACAAGGAATTGTTCGCGAACTGTGGGGGTGGACATGCAGCCTTCCTAAAACGATGAGCGGTCGATACGGTGAGGGCTGTATCGATCAAAGCATGAAGGGTAGCGAAAAGCGTCGCCAAGGGATAGGAGGTGGCGTTTTCATTGCGTGATCGGCGGGTTTTTACCCCGTCTCGACCCGCACTTTCGCGCAATGATGGCAATGCCCGTCGTTTAGTTGCGCCAGAACGCATCCTCAGGCGGTACTTCGCTTGTACAAGCATCTTGGCGCCAGTACCATTACGGCTCTCTTTTTCCGGCAGGAGCGGTTGCATGATTGCGGGCAGTATGGTGGCACTGGTCACACCCATGGATGCACAAGGTCGTCTCGACTGGGATAGCCTGGGCAAACTGGTGGACTTCCACCTGCAAGAGGGCACCAACGCCATTGTGGCGGTCGGCACCACAGGTGAGTCGGCCACTCTCGACGTGGAAGAACACATCCAGGTCATCGAGTTCGTGGTCAAGCGTGTCGCGGGCCGTATCGCCGTGATCGCCGGTACGGGCGCCAACTCGACGCGTGAAGCGATCGAGCTGACCAGGAACGCCAAGAAAGCCGGCGCCGACGCCTGCCTGTTGGTGACCCCGTACTACAACAAGCCGACCCAGGAAGGCCTGTATCAGCACTTCCGCACCATTGCCGAAGCGGTCGATATCCCGCAGATCCTCTATAACGTGCCAGGTCGCACCGCGTGCGACATGAAGGCCGAGACCGTGATCCGCCTGTCCACCGTGCCGAACATCATCGGCATCAAGGAAGCCACCGGCGACCTGCAGCGCGCCAAGGACATCCTGGCAGGCGTGAGCAGCGACTTCCTGGTGTATTCCGGCGACGATGCCACCGCTGTCGAGCTGATCCTGCTGGGCGGCAAGGGCAACATCTCGGTGACCGCCAACGTGGCCCCGCGTGCCATGAGCGACATGTGCGCCGCCGCCCTCGCCGGCGATGCCGTGACCGCACGTGCGATTCACGAAAAACTGATGCCGCTCAACAAGACACTGTTTATCGAATCCAACCCTATTCCCGTGAAATGGGCGCTGTTCGAGATGGGCATGATGCCGGACGGTATCCGTCTGCCGCTCACCCGCCTCAGCGAAGCCTGTCACGAACCGCTGCGACAGGCCCTGCGCCAGTCCGGCGTCCTGGTTTAATTGAGGAAGCACTACGCATGAAGCGATTGGCCGGACTTTCCGCACTTGCCTTGATTATCTCCAGCACCAGCGGCTGCGGTTGGATCTGGGGCCCGGAAGGCTACTTCCGTGACCGCGGCAGCGATTACCTGGAAGCACAAGCAACCAAACCGATGCAACTGCCGCCGGACGTCAACGTCGCCAAGCGCCTTGACCCGTTGCTGCCGATTCCGCGCAATGTCGCCGACGACACCGCCAAGGGTGAGTACGTGGTGCCGCGTCCACAACCGATCTTGGCCGTGGCGAATACCAGCGACTACAGCCTGCAGAAGAGCGGCGACTCGCGTTGGATCGTGGCACAGCGCCCACCTGCCGAAGTCTGGCCGGTGGCGGTGCAGTTCTTCCAGGACAACGGTTTCCGCATCGACGAGCAGCGCCCGCAGACCGGTGAGTTCACCACGGCGTGGCAGCAGGGCAGCGAGCTGTCCGCCAGCATGGCCAAGCGTTTGCAGTCCGGCGGTATCGCCGCTGACAGCGAAGCCCGTGTACGTGTACGCATCGAGCCTGGCGTGCAGCGCAATACCAGTGAAGTCTATGTGGTCAGCGCCGAGCGTCCTGCCGGCAGCACGTCCAACGTCGAGTTCACCAACCGCTCGGTCAACACCGGCGTCGACGCCGCACTGGTCGACGAGATGCTGGCCAGCATGAGCCGCATTTCCGAGAAGGGCGGTTCGATCTCCCTGCTCGCCGCACGCGATTACGACACCCCGAGCCGCGTCAGCCTCACCGAAGACGGCAGCGGCAACGTGGTGCTGAACCTGGGTGAAGACCTGGATCGTGCCTGGGCCAGTGTCGGTCGCGCGTTGGAACAAGGCCCTTGGCGTGTTGAAGACATCAACCGCAGCCTGGGCCTGTACTACATCAACGTGGCGGAAAAAGCCGAGAAGAAAGACGCCGAGCCAGGTTTCTTCAGCAAATTGTTCGGCAGCGCGCCGACCAAGGAAGAGATCGAAACCCGCGCCGAGCGTTATCAGATTCGTTTGAGCAAGGTTGGCGAAAGCGTGCAAGTCACTGTCGAGAAGAACATCAACACCGTTGCGCCAGCTGAAACAGCGCGCAAGGTGTTGGGCGTGATTCAGGACAACCTGGGCTGATCCGATGCGTTTTGCCGTTCTCGGCAGCGGTAGCCAAGGGAACGGCACGCTGGTCGCTCAAGACGACACGTATGTGCTGGTGGATTGTGGTTTCTCGTTAAGAGAAACCGAGCGGCGCCTGCTGCGCCTGGGGGTTCACCCCTCGCAGCTGAGCGCGATTCTGGTGACCCACGAACATGCCGACCATGTGCATGGCGTGGGTTTGCTGTCTCGGCGCTACAATCTTCCGGTGTACCTGAGTCGCGGCACCTTGCGCGGGATGCGCAAACCCATTGAACCCGCAGGCTTCCTGGCCGGTGGCGAGCAGTTGCAGATCGGTGCCTTGAGCATCGATGTGATTGCCGTGGCGCATGACGCCCAGGAGCCGACGCAGTATGTATTCAGTGGCGGCGAGCGACGTTTCGGCGTACTCACCGACCTGGGCTCCTACTGCGCCAAGGTGCTGGACGGTTACCGGGATCTCGATGCATTGATGATCGAGTCCAACCACTGCCGAGACCTGTTGGCTCGCGGTCATTACCCGTACTTTCTCAAGCAACGGGTGGGCGGCGAACTCGGGCATTTGAACAACCACCAGGCGGCGTACCTGGTGTATGAGTTGGGCTGGCAAGACCTGCAACACCTGGTCCTGGCCCACCTGAGCAGCAAGAACAACCTGCCGCAGCTGGCCCGGCAATGTTTTGTCGATACCCTTGGGTGCGACCCGGACTGGCTGCAACTGGCCGATCAAGATTCAGGGCTCGACTGGCGACACATCGCCTAGCCCACCTCACTCAAAGCGGAGCCCATCATGGAAAAACGTGAAGAACTCTACCGCGGCAAAGCCAAGTCGGTATACAAGACCGACGACGCCAACCGCCTGATCCTGCTGTTTCGCAACGACACTTCGGCGTTCGACGGCAAGCGCATCGAACAGCTTGATCGCAAAGGCATGGTGAACAACAAGTTCAACGCCTTCATCATGCAGAAACTCGAAGCGGCCGGCATTCCAACCCAATTCGACAAACTGCTGAGCGACAACGAGTGCCTGGTCAAGAAGCTGGACATGATCCCGGTCGAATGCGTCGTGCGTAACTACGCCGCTGGCAGCCTGGTCAAGCGCCTGGGCGTGGAGGAGGGCCTCAAGCTCAACCCTTACACCTTCGAGCTGTTCCTGAAGGACGACGCCAAGGGCGACCCGTTCATCAACGAATCCCACGTCGTGGCGTTCGGCTGGGGCACCGCCGAGCAACTGGCGCGCATGAAGGAACTGTCCCTCAAGGTCAACGACGTGCTGAGCAAGCTGTTCGACGACGCCGGCCTCTTGCTGGTCGACTTCAAGCTTGAATTCGGCGTGTTCCACGACGGCTCCATCGTCCTGGGCGACGAATTCAGCCCGGACGGCTGCCGCCTGTGGGACAAAGACACCAAGAAGAAGATGGACAAGGACCGCTTCCGCCAAGGCCTCGGTGACGTGATCGAAGCCTACGAAGAAGTCGCCAAGCGCCTCGGCGTACCGCTGTAATCGACGCAAGCATCTGATAGCACGGAAAAAAATCGCTTCGGCGCTTTGCTTTCCAGAGACAGGCTGTTATGATGCGCGCCGTTGGAGAGATGCCAGAGTGGCCGAATGGGACGGATTCGAAATCCGTTGTACCTTCACCGGTACCTAGGGTTCGAATCCCTATCTCTCCGCCATTAAAGAAAAACCTTTGTAAATCAATGAGTTACGAAGGTCTAAAAGCAGTGATTTGTAGCAGTAGTTTGTAGCAATTTTTTGCCAAGCTGCAGCGAACAAATCGCTGTTTTTTTTCGTCTGTATTTTTTGATGGAGCGATAAAGCCACACTGTCCACGACCCATTGGCCAGAACCCTCTGTGATCGCCTGTAGTGAAAAACTGCCGGGCTCGCCTCGTCTACATAGCTTTTGAGCGATCAAGGCTCGTATGGTTCGGTACAGACCGTTTGACGTGCTGCGGCTACGGACGCCGGTGGAAAAAAAGATCAACCGAAGGAAGCTTGCTTTGCGTTCGTGGCAAAGAGAGTATTGGCAATCAAATAGCCATCACCTACGGAGGTTGCGATGCCGCTTCAAACAAGGAACGTTTTTGTAGATACCGAATTTTTCGTCAAAGCTGGCTTGGATTTTTCATCCAAGACACTGGAATCTTTCAAAGAGGTTTGTGGTGATGGCGAGCTGAATCACATCACCAGCACGATAGTAGTTCGCGAAGTGAAACGTAAAATAGGTGAGCACATTGGTGATGCTATCAATGGCGTCAACGCGTTTCGTCGAAAAGCTAAAATACTGACGAACTCTAACGATGATGTTATCAAAAACCTATTCGTGCCTTTCGATCAAAAAGAAATCGAAAAACACGCGATTCAAGTTTTTGATGATTTCCTCGATGACTCCAATACTACCGTTGTTGATTTGAGCAAGGTAGATGGAAACGAAATTGTCGAAATGTATTTTGATCAAATGCCTCCGTTTCAGGGCGGAAAGAAAAAAAATGAATTCCCTGACGCTTTTACCCTTTTGGCTGTTCGCGGGGCATTGAAAGGTCGAGAAGAGATCTATGTTGTTTCGGAAGATAAAGACCTAATTACTTTTTGCGAAAATAATCCTAGATTCATTCAAATCGACAGCCTAAGCAAATTGCTAGACCTTTATAATGCCCATGATGAAGACCGGTCTAAATTCATCAAAGATTATATCGAAGAGCATGAAGAGGAAATCAAGCAGACTATCAAATCGTTAATCGAGGATGCTGACGCCTACAATTCGTCAACGTGGGAAGATGCTGAGGTAGATGAGTTCTCGATTCTCGGGGTTGCAGATTTTGACCCATCTATAATCCATATTGATGACGAAAGCTGCCAAATCGTTTGTGATGTTGAGGTCAATTATCGTGTTTCGGTGACGGGCCCTGACTACGCAAATGGGCGGTACGACAGGGAAGATGATGTTATTTATACATTTGAAGATACGACGCAGATAGAAGATGGGAAGTTAGAATTTACCGTTGAAATTGATCTTTCGTATGAGGTTGACGATGGTGAATTTACTATTCAAGACATGGATATAAGCGTTCAAGGTCTATCGGGTGGTATTGAATTTTCAGTAGAAGAAACCCCTTACGAAGATTATCGGTAGCAATGTGCGATAGATATTCCCTAAATGTTTATGAGCTTTTGGCCGCAGATGCGGCCTATGACAGCTAATCGCTTCGCTTTCCCTGCAAGCCGGTCACACGGTTAACGATAAAATGCTCAAGGATTCGACGATGCCACAAAGCTATGCTTTCCGTAATCGAGACGGCCTGTTGGGAATTTTCCAAAAAGAAGATGACATAGTTCACTTGTATGTAGATAGTCAGTTCTACACATACGATTGCCGGAATTGGAAGGAATGGACTCAACAAGCTGAAAGTGATTACGATCAAAGATTTGCTGGCGGTGACATTTTGAAGCCGACAGAAAAATCAATTGGTTATTACCTGCTTAGATTTTGCGAAAGCATCAATATTGACGTAATCGACTTGGTTGAAGTCGCCAATCCCGGATTTTTCTTCTCACGAATCAGTAGAGGAAATTTCCAATTTAATTACGTAGGGGATAGCTACTACCAAGAAATTAGAGCCTACCAAGCGATTCAGGATTCGCTAGATTCACTCCTTTACGTCGTTGAACCATCGGAAACAAATTTTGAGTCTTACGGCCATAAGATACGTGAGCTTTTGATTTTGGCGTGTACTGAGGTCGAATACCTTTTACTCAGGGTATTGATTGAGAACGGCTACCCCCAACAGAAAATCTATAAAACGACCGACTACATTCATTGCTTACCTATACTCAAGCTAAATGAATACAAAGTGGTATTAGGTCAATATCCGAATTTAAAAGTTTTCCAGCCATTTGCAAACTGGAGCAAGCAATCACCGACGCAGACGCTTGAATGGTATGACGCGTATAACTCGGTGAAGCATAATCGAGGCGGAAGTCTGAAAAATGCCAACTTCAAGAATTTACTTGACGCGATTGCCGCTATTCATATTTTGCTAGAAGCTCAATATGGTAAAAATATTTTCCATAAATGGACTCAATACAAAGACGCCAAGAGTATTTTTGAGAGCATTTCACGACCTACATGGCACCCCTCAGAGATTTCAGTACCTATTTTCGAAGGTTATGAAATAAAACCTGAGTGGGTCGGTGCTTTACAGTATTTTGCCTGTAACCCTATTCCAAGCAAACCACCGAAACCAAAATGCACAACGTGTGGTAAATAAATTCCCAAGCGGGTTTTCCCGGTCGCTGAACGCCCGTAAAACGGCATGTTTTTCTGATCGAGGTGGTTTTGAGTGCTGGGACTCGTACCAGTGCGAGAAATCGCCCTATACGCGGTGATATGGCACTGCAACCGTAGGATTGGATAGAATCAACAGATGGTGCTACTAGTGGGCCACTGCTCAGCGATTTCTAAGGATAACGAATGAAAAAGGTAATTTTTGCAGTAGTTGCTGGATCACTGCTGAGTGGCTGCGTAACGCAAAAGCCACCGCTTTCTGATAGCCAATACACTGCATTTGCTACTCAATTGATAGGTATTCATAAGTGCGTTGCCAGCGGAAACATGCCACCAGATACAGGTGCCCGTGGTCAGCAATATTCGATGGCAAATCTCAATACGTGGCAATTTGACCAAAATTATTTTATGAGTCGAGCTAAGCAGATAGCGGATTCGGTCAACCCGTCGCAAGGTGACTGCAACACATTGGCTATGAATATCATGCAAAGAAAAAATCAGATCGAGGCCCAAAATCAGCAGGCCGCACAGGAAGCACAAGCGTGGCAAAATCTGCAAAATCAACAAGAACAGAATAAAACAACTTATTGCAATCAAATAGGGACACAGACTATTTGCAATCGATACTAAAACAAGGCGTGCAGCGGCTCGCCTATTCTGGTGGTCGCTCCGCTTAAAAGAAGAAACGTCAAAGGCGGAAAAAACCGCCAAGGTTTCAATGTGGCTCGCGTTTGGATAAAACGGAAAATTGACACAAGAAACGAAAAAAGCCCTTTATTGGGCCTTTTGCTTTTGACTGATTTAGTATTTATCATCGTGGATATGCCAA
Source organism: Pseudomonas sp. GW704-F2 (assembly GCF_059423025.1). NCBI lineage: Bacteria > Pseudomonadati > Pseudomonadota > Gammaproteobacteria > Pseudomonadales > Pseudomonadaceae > Pseudomonas > Pseudomonas sp. GW704-F2. Next base: position 28,177 of record NZ_JBWKXO010000018.1, read on the forward strand.
ATGAAGCTTCTGGCAATTCTTCAGGCGTTGGGCCTGCTACCAGCTTCCTTGCATTGATGATTAACTGCTTCCAGACCTGCAGGAAGGCATATTTCTTCATCTGGGCTTCGGCTTTGCTCCCGGTCTTCAACGACTCGGTGAACTCGGTACGGTTCAGGATGTGCCTAACGTCTTTCGGGATCACAAGACGAACATGAAAGGTGCCCGACCGAAGAATCAGATTGTCAGATGCCATGTCATTACGCTACTAAGGGTTGGTGCCCGGATCATACGCTTTTTGTAGTAAAATTTTGTAGCAAAAAGGTCTGTAATGCCTGAAAAGCCTACGTTAATTGGGGGTGGTGGTGAGATTCTGGAAGTCCCTATCTCTCCGCCATTATTGAATACGACTAAGCCCCTGAAATGGTTGAACATTTCAGGGGCTTTTTCGTTGTTGGGGTTTGGTTTAGGGCAATTCTCAGGGCTCGCTCAGCAGCCTTCCATCACTCATAAGGATTTGGTGATGCGATACCCGCTACCGCGCCTTGTCGCGCGGCTCTCCCGCCGCTGCCTACTCAAGCAATGTGGTGGCCTCCGTAGAAGGCACAGCAGGCGATATTCGGTACGCCGAAGCGCGCACGTACCTGCAGCTTTTGGATCGGGGTGAAAAAACCATGAACTCCCCCGAAAGCGAATATCACTTCGAGCTGAAAGATGCTTACTTTGTTCGAGTCCGTGTTGATGCTGCCAAACTCGCACCGATTCTCTTTAGAATGTCTTGCCAAAACTGGGGGGTTGCCCGTGGTACGCCGGGCTCAAGGGATCTACTCGTGGGAGCCGGTCCCGATCACATGGCACGCGAGGTGGAAACCACATTGGCCTGGTTGCAACATCAAGGTGAGCAGGGCCAGCGGTTAGCCAAATTGGCGAGCCTGCGCGGGAGCTGTCCGTTGCTGAGCAGATGCGGCTGCTGGGACTGGAGCCATCGGCGGATAGGACTTATCGCAACTGGGTCCAGCGACTGCATGATCGAATGATTGCTGAGTTATCGAGACGCTCTGAGAGACGCGGTACTTGACCATCTGTCAGGATAGTTTGCGCCGATAGTGCGTCAAAGTTTTATCACTGTGTCATTGCGGAAAAACACTTGAAACGCCTACTTTGTAGATTTTCTGTTAGAGAGTAAAAAGATCTCAGGTTGGTTGCTGTATCCCCGCATAGGACGGATTCCCATCGCTATCGAGTTATAAAGGTTGGACGAGTGATGTCATATTTTGTTGAGGTTGACCAAATAAGAGAGCGCCTTTAGATCCTTCGGGATTTCAGTCGCTGTAAATAGTTTTGCAGGTTCAAAACTAATGAAACCCAATGCTTCTTTGGTGGCCTGACTTTTGTCTCCTGCTAGTAAAGCATTGGCCAACGAAAAAGTGCTTTCGATGTTAAGGCTGATGTTGAAGCTGGAAGCAACTCTTCGTAGTAGGCCTTTCGTAGCTGAGGCATTGACGTTGATTATGGATTTTTTGAGGTTTGCTATTGCTGTCACTAAAGCTCTCTCGGTGTCTGGCTGAGAAAGAATCAGTTGGTAGATGTTGTCCAGATGATTTCGAAATTCTAATAGTTCATCTTTTCTCTTGTCTTTGTAGTTTAATATGTCATCGAAAGATGATTCTGGGCTTGGAATCGGTAGGCATTCATAAATTTTTATTTCGATCCCTGGGTTCTTCGTAAGCTGATTCTCGCTCGGAGAGAGCTTGTGATTCGCCAGGCTCCACTGCCCAGGTTGGACACTATGGCGTATCTTCAGGGCATTTTCGATTAGGTTTAGTTTTGTGTGCTTTGGCTGAAATGTAGAGCCCTCGTCGTGCAGTGTGTGCTCTAAGATCCCAGCGCTCTCGAGAAATTTATCGTCAGGTGTTGATTTAAAACCTATTCTGGTAGTTTTTGGGATGTCAATTTTGTCAAAGTAAAGTAAGTATTTTTTAAAGGTGTCAGGGTGAATGGTTCCTAAGTAGCTAATATTTTTATGTGTGTCGAGATCTAGTGAGGGTGCTATAACTATCCCTCTCATGTTGTTTTCAATAGTCATGTTGTGTGTGCTTTATAAGTTGGGTCTGATTTTAAGTTAAGTTATCAGGGGTTGCTGATTGAGTCTAGTGAAGGCTTTTAAAAGTTCTAATTGATAACGTTTCGCACGCATCAAATTTCCCCGGCGATGAGCGAGAGTAAACCCAGGCTCTATAGCTACCACTGGCAAAATACTCGACTCGGCTGGCTCCGGGATCATCCACTTTGTGCTGAATGCTCTCGTCGCGGTCGCACCGGCGCCGCAGTGATCGTGGATCCTTTGATCCCCACCACGGCGACGTACATCTCTTCTGTGACCGCGACGGCTTCTCCAACGACCCGATCATGGCGGGTGTCTGACCATGAAACACTGGAAACCCGGACGGCTGCGCGCCGCCTTGCAGCAGTGGCTCGGCGTGCCCATTGGCTTGGCTGAAAGGGCCTTCTGGCAAGAGTGGTTCAGCACCTCCAGCAGTGGCAACGCCGTGTCGGTCGATTCCGCCATGCGGCTGGACAGCATCTTCGGAGCTTCGCTGTCAGCGGAAGAGGCCGCAGCGAAGGTCTTCGCCAAACGTACTATGAGCCTGCTCGTAGTCTAGAAAAGGCATTAGATAGGTTTCGGGGTGTGATCAATCAAGCGAGGCGACTCTAACGGTGTAATGTAAGAGTCGCAAAGCTATTCAGCTGGATGGGTTATTTTTTGAAAATTTGTTTTTTGGGCGGATGAATTTTTTCGTGGAGTTTTTTTGCAACACCTGATCTGGATATTCGCACCAATATACAGAACACGGAGAAAATCGAAATTGCGACGATTGCCAGAAGAAGCCCTCGTTGCCCCTTGAGCCCATTGTTTACATGCTCACGGTATTTGTCCTCGCCAAAGAGCGAGCAGATGATGTTGATGTTTTTTTCTGAGAACTCGTGATTGATAAATTTTTTAAGTGATTCCGGTGACTGGCACTCTTTCTCTGTTAGCGTTGGGTTGGATTTGAAAAAGCTGAATTTAGCATCGCCCTCGGATAGGTAAAATGACGGAGCTTCCGGAGCGTCTTTCAATGAAACCATCAGGTATTTTGCGTTCGTAAGTGGTACTGAAATGCTGATAATTACGAAGAAAAAGAAGAGTAGCGCAAAAAATGCACATTGAGCTTTTTTCGAAAACAGGGCCTCTTTAAATTTTAGGCTGTTAAAGTTTTTCCAGTCTATATATTTTCTTGCTCGTGCAACATCTCTATGGCAGAAGCCATTTTTCTTGATCCATTCCTCGGCGAGTTTGGTGTCAGTCAAGTTCTGTGCGGGTATGTTGAACTCGAATCGGTAGTATTCAACTTCCCTGAGGTTTTTTCGTACTTGTTCGTAGTCTTCGGTTTCAAATTTTGTGGAGCCGCCGAAAAAGCGCCACATTAAGTCGCGTAGGAATATCAGTGAGCCTGAACGTGAATAAATGTACAAGGCTAACAAGCAGATAGCGATACCGCTAACTAAGCTTGCCAGTGTTGCGTAGTTTTCAAATGTCCAGTTTACGATGTTGTCGTTGAAGTTTTGCTGTGACACAGAGTCATCCTTGATTTAGTTCTGATGGAAGGTTTTATTGGCTGTTTAGCCATTAAGCAATAGGCATTTTTAACTCGTCCTTAAGTTATTTGTGTCTGCGACGATAGCGCTCTATACCCTACAGGGAGGATAACCCATGTCCGACACCACCCGTGACCAGTTCAAACAGGTTTTCTCCGGGCTGGAGTGTGCCTCCGGCGCCTTCAGCAAACAGGCCGAGGAGACCATGAGCGAAGCGCGCAAGGCTGGCGGTTTATCCGAGAAAACCATGGCCACCGTGCCTGAGGAATCCGTTGCCTGGATCTCAGGGCTGCAGTTGACCAGAAAATGCAAGGACGCTTCCAGGTTTAGCCACTTCGCACCGGGTTGGATATTAGAGAAACCTTGCGAAGGTCTGCACTTCAGTCAGCGCTCGACATTGAATTTTTGGCATGCCACGAACCATTCAATTGTCTTTGAGCCAATTATCTATGTGCGAATGATGCATGGGCTGCGAAAAGTAATAACCTTGGACAAAAAAACAACCCAGGCTAATCAAGGCTTCCAATTCCTCGCGAGTTTCCACGCCCTCGGCTATACATTCCAGTTGCATGTCACTGCTCAAAGCAACTAGAGACTTTACAATTTTGTAGCGGGTTGGGTTTTCATCAATGCCAGTAATAAAGGTTCGATCTATTTTTATTTTAGTGAGCGCCAGCGAAAGTAGTTGGCTAAGGCTGGAGTATCCAGTGCCGAAATCGTCAAGGGCCACTCCGCAACCTAGCCGACAGAACCTGTCAATAGTATGTTGCACTTTAACAACATCCTGCATGATCGCTGTTTCGGTTATTTCCAGGTCCAGTCGCCTGGCGTCGAAATGGCTGGCCTTGATGATTTCGATTATTTGTCCGGCGATTTCGTCTGAAGCGCAGTCGTGCGCGGACAAGTTAAAAGAAAGGCAAATGTGGCGGGGCCAGTCAGAGGCAATCAGCAATGCCTTGCCGAGCAGGTGAGTGGTCAGGTGATTTATCAGGCCGATCCGCTCGGCAATCGGAATGAACTGGCCGGGAGGCACGTCACCTAGCTCTGGGCTGTTCCAGCGTGCCAATGCCTCGAACGCTACGGTGCGCCAGCTGCGCAAATCAATCACCGGCTGAAAAACCAGGCTGAATTCGTGCTCGATATCGACCTGGCGTAACGCCTGTTCGATCATGCCTTGTCGTGTCAGTTGTTGAAGGTGGGAAGGTGTGAGCATGAACGTTTACCCCCAGTTACCCAACCATAGGCAATAGGAGCGGTGTTTTTTGACCTGTAACGACAAATAACTGCTGGGTGCTTCTCAAACGCGGGTACCTGCAGGCACCAAAAATCAATCGCATTTTCCGGCAGGCATAATTTTCGGCGTCCATGGGAAAATTCCTTAGCAATTCAACATCGTTCAGATAGTCAAAAAATGACTATACTGAAATTGGCTAGAAAATAATAGCAATCTAGCCTTTTTATGATCTTCCTGGGGAGGTGAATAGGTGTAAGCATTTGATTTTAAGTGATATTTCAGATGAAGCAAAGTGCCACTATACGTATAGGCAAGCGAATCAAGCACTTACGACTAGACAATAAATGGACACAGGCCGCCCTTGCCGAAGCACTGGGGTGTGAGTCGATGACAGTGAGTCGTTACGAGAGGGGCGAATACGCCCCTAGCATCGAGATGTTGGAGCGAATCGCTGACGTCCTGGGCGTGGGACTGGATGCTTTTTTCACGAGCCGGGATCACGCTGAACCAACCGCCGCGAGCCTTCGCCACTGCCTATGCGACATTGCCTATCAAGCAGATGAAATGTCGCTGAAAGAAATTATTGGCGCCGCAAAAAGGATCTTGAAGAATCGAGAACAATAGCAGTGCTCGGTTCAATTCACCTGATAGGTGGCGCAAAATACTGAGTAGAGCCAGGGGCGGTTTATTGTTTTTGAATGTGGTTTTTTACGCTTCATTAAGTATAGGAACGTATGATGTTATTGCTGTTCCTGCTGCTAGATGAACGCATCAGGGATGTGTTCGTTGGTATTGATGAACTTTTTTAAAGTTCGGCCTGGCCGGTGTGACAGGTGTCATTAATTGGCGAAGCAAAAACAATGTTTTCAACGAGCTGAAGTTTAGTTGACGAGGAAAGAGTCTACAAAGTTCGCCGAAGTCCAGGATGAACAAGCCAAGGCCCTATTGAGTTCGCCTGAGAGAACCGTCTGATAAATCGCTGAATACATTCGGCTACCGCGCCAGACGAGCCAGCAGACTGTCGATAAATACTGTTTCTGCGCGACTCATCTTCTGCTCCCGATGCCACAACACATGGATATCCACATCCGCAATCCCCTCATCCGGCGGTAATCGCCAGAGCAGTCCGTTCTGCACATCCTCCGCCACCACATGAATCGGCAGGCAGCCCAGGCCAAACCCGGCGATGACCAGGCGGCGCACTTCTTCCAGGCTGGATGACGACGCCACGATCCGCCCGCTGAACCCCTGCTGATCGCGGAATATGGTCAACGGCGAGAGCATCCCGCCGATCTGGTCGCTGGTAAAACTGACGAAGTTTTCCGACTGCAAGTCCCCTTCGGCCAAGCCGCTGCGGCCGAACAGTGGGTGGTGTTTGCCGCAGAAAAAACCATAGCGCTGGTGCAGGAACAGATGTTGTTCCAGGCGCGGCTGTGGCCGGCGGTTGAGGCTCAGGCCCAGGGTGGCGGTTTTTTCCAGCAGGGCGGCGACGATGTCGGAGCTGCGCATTACCTCGACCTCCAGGTCGACCCGCGGGTGTTCGCGGTGAAACTCGGCCAGGAACTCATCGAAGGTGTTGGAGTTGATGCGGCTGATCATCAGCAGGCGCACTTTGCCGATCACTTCATCGCCGGGTTTTTGCAGGGCGTTGCTCATCTGCGAGACCTGGCCGTACATCTCGCCAGCGATGGCGAAGATCTGTTCGCCGGCCTCGGTCAGTACGAAGCGCGGGCCACGGCGGGCGATGAGTTGGCAGTCGAGTTGTTCTTCCAGGCGTTTGAGGGCCTGGCTGATGGCCGGCTGAGTCAGGTGCAGGCGTGCGGCGGCGCGGCTGATGCTCAGTTCCTGGCCAATGACGCGGAAGGTGCGCAGCAGGTTCCAGTCCAGGCGGTCGTTGAGCAGCGGGTGAATATCGCGACGGGTTTCGGGCATGGCGCGGCTCAATAATAAGCAGGATTTATAATTGGAATAATAAATAGAAAATTGACTAATCATAGCCCCGCGACGATAAATCACCCTCAACAAGCGCCATCAGAGCGCATGCGTTCGACCTTTCTCCTGCCAAAAAAATAACCAAAGGAGCCCGCCCCATGAAGCCTTCCGCTTCGCCCCAGCCTCGCCGTGCTGCGGCCGCCGCTTTCATCGGCACCATGATCGAGTGGTACGATTTTTATATCTACGCCACCGCCGCCGCGTTGGTGTTCGGTCAGCTGTTTTTCCCTTCCGAAGATAAATTGTTCAGCACCATGGCCGCGTTCGGCACCTTTGCCGTGGGCTTTTTCGCGCGGCCGCTGGGCGGCATTGTGTTCGGGCATATCGGCGATCGCATCGGCCGCAAGAAGTCGCTGGTGATCACTCTGGTCATGATGGGCGTGGTCACGGTGTGCATCGGGTTGTTGCCGAGCTACGCGCAGATCGGCGTCGCGGCGCCGGTCCTGCTGGTGCTGTTGCGCATCGTGCAGGGCATCGCCGTCGGTGGCGAGTGGGGCGGGGCGGTGTTGATGGCCGGAGAGCACGCGCCAAAGGGCCGCCGCAATTTCTTTGCCTCCTTTGCTCAGTTGGGCAGCCCGGCGGGCTTGATTCTGTCGCTGCTGGCGTTCAGCGCGGTGACCCGTTTGCCCGAAGAAGACCTGCTCAGTTGGGGCTGGCGTCTGCCGTTCCTGGCCAGCGCCTTGCTGTTGGTCGTTGGCCTGGCGATTCGCCTGGGGGTGAACGAGTCGCCTGAGTTCCTCGAAGACAAAGCCTTGGCCGAAAAGGCACGGGCGCTCAAGCCGGACCAGGCCCCGGTGATCGAGGTGCTGAAAACCGCCTGGCGCCCGCTGCTGCTGTGCATCGGTGCCAACACCCTGGGTATCGCCGGCGTGTATTTCACCAACACCTTTATGATTGCCTACAGCACTCAGCAACTGGGCCTACCGCGCTCGTTGATTTTGGAGTGCCTGTTCGTCGTCGCCATCATCCAGTTCTGCGTACAGCCCCTGGCGGCCTGGGTCGCGGAGAAGGTTGGCGCCACGCGTTTCCTCTGCGCGATGACGGTGCTGGCGATGGCGTCGCCTTACCCGATGTTCGTGCTGGTCAGCAGCGGTGAGGCGCCGTTGATCATCCTCGGCATCGCCCTGGCGGTGGTGTGCATGGCCTCGTTTTATGCGGTGATCGCGGGCTTTGTCAGCGGCCTGTTTGAAACCCGCGTGCGTTACACCGCGATTTCCCTGGCCTATCAGGTGTGCGGTGCGCTGGCCGGTGGCCTGACGCCGTTGATCGGCACCTGGCTGGCCCACGAATACCAAGGCCAATGGTGGCCGATGGCAGTGTTTTACAGCCTGATCGCGGCGGTCTCGCTGGTGAGCGTATTGGCCTTGTCGCGCCGCCACGCCACTGCCCACCGTCTGGAAATGGCCCCTGGTGTTTAATGGAGCGGGTGCAATGTTGAAGATTAAGGGTGAGCGTTTATGGGCCAGCCTGATGGCCATGGCCGAAGTCGGCGCGACCGCGCGCGGCGGCAGTTGCCGCCTGGCGTTGAGCGCCGAAGACCACGCCGGTCGCGAGCTGTTCAGCCACTGGTGCAAGGCCGCCGGGCTGACCTTGAGCATGGACGCCATCGGCAACCTGTTCGCCCGGCGTGCCGGTACGGATAAGGACGCCGCGCCGGTGATGATCGGCAGTCACCTCGACACCCAGCCGGAAGGCGGCCGCTTCGACGGTGTCTACGGCGTGCTGGCCGGCCTGGAGGTAATGCGCAGCCTCGACGACCATGGCATCCAGACCCGCAAGCCGCTGGAAATCGCGGTATGGACGAACGAGGAGGGCGCCCGTTTCACCCCAGCCATGCTCGGCTCCGCCGTGTTCACCGGTACCTTGGCGCTGGACCAAGCCCTGGCCACCACCGATGCCGACGGCATCAGCGTGGCCGACGCCTTGCGCACGCTCGGCTGCCACGGCAAGCGTGCCCTGGGCGGGGCGGTGGATGCGTATTTCGAAGCCCATATCGAGCAAGGCCCGATCCTTGAGGACCACGCCAAGAGCATCGGCGTGGTCAGTGGTGGCCAGGCGATTCGCTGGCTCGATGTGCGGGTCGAAGGGCTGGCCGCGCATGCTGGCACCACACCGATGCCGCTGCGCAAGGACGCGCTGTATGGCGCCGCGAAAATGATCCAGGCCCTGGAATGCCTCGCCATGGATTTCGCCCCCCAGGGCCTCACCACCGTCGGCGAGTTGAGCATTGCCAAGTCTTCGCGCAACACCATTCCCGGTTTGCTGACCTTCACCGTCGACCTGCGCCATCACCGCGACGCCGACATTGAAGCGATGGAGCAGCAGGTCAGGGCGCGCTTGCAGGCCATCGCGCAGAAGCGCGGCCTGAGCGTCACCATCAGCCCTCACTGGGTCAGCCCTGCGACGCCGTTCGACGCCGAATGCGTGGCCTGCGTGCAAGCCGCGGTGGACGCCCTGGGTTACAGCCAGCAGCCCATCGTCAGCGGCGCCGGCCACGATGCCATCCACCTCGCACGCTATTGCCCGACGGCGATGATCTTCATCCCCTGCGTCGGCGGCCTCAGCCACAACGAAGCCGAAGACGTACTGCCCGAGGACGTGCGCCAGGGCGCCGATGTTTTACTCAACGCCGTGTTGAAACGTGCCGGCCAAGCCAACTGACCGCCTCATTCAGGACGACTGAAGACGACCTGCCGGGCCGCAGGCAAGCCAGCCCCCACCGGCAGCGTGTTCACTCAGGAGATTCCCATGCAAACGTTCTTCCACCCCGAACAACTCCTGCATCATCCGCGCAGCTACTACTCCCGTGGTCAGATGCGAACGCCGCAGGAAGTCCCCGAGCGCGCCCGCAACCTGCTGCGGGCCGCGCAAACCCTGGGGTTTGAGATTGTGTCACCCGAGGACCACGGCCTTGAGCCGCTGCTGGCGGTACACGCTGCGCCCTACCTGACCTTCCTTCAGGAGGCTTACCCGCGCTGGAAGGAAATCCCTGAAGAGTGGGGCGACGAAGTCATGTCCAACATCTTCGTGCGTGAACCCAACGCCCTGCGCGGCATCCTCGCCCAAGCCGCACGCTACCTGGCGGATGGCAGTTGCCCGGTCGGCGAACGGACCTGGCGCTCGGCCTATTGGTCGGCCCAAAGCGCCGTCGCTGCCGCCAAGGCCGTCCTCGATGGCGCGCCCGCCGCCTACGCGCTGTGTCGCCCCCCCGGTCATCACGCACGCTTCGATGCGGCGGGCGGCTTCTGCTACATCAACAATGCCGCGGTGGCGGCGCAGGTGTTGCGCGAAGGCTTCCAGCGCGTCGCGGTGCTGGATACCGATATGCATCACGGCCAAGGCATTCAGGAGATTTTCTACGACCGCGACGACGTGCTCTACGTGTCGATCCACGGCGACCCGACCAACTTCTACCCGGCTGTCGCCGGTTTTGCCGACGAGCGCGGCAACGCGGCCGGCGAAGGTTTCAACCTCAACCTGCCGATGCCCCACGGTGCCAGCGAGGCGGTGTTCTTTGAACAGCTCGAACTGGCCCTCAAGGCGCTGAAGGACTTTTCTGCGGATGTGCTGGTGCTCTCCCTGGGCTTCGATATCTACGAACTGGACCCGCAAAGCAAAGTCGCGGTGACGCGGGACGGGTTTGCGCGCTTGGGTGAGCGCATCCGCGGCCTGGGGTTGCCCTGTGTGATCGTGCAGGAGGGCGGGTATCACCTGGAGACGTTGGACAGCAATGCGCAGGCGTTCTTCAGTGGCCCGCAGGCTTGGGCGAAGTAACCGAGTATCGGTTTTGTGGAGGTGTGATATCTTTATGCCATCATATGTCGTGACGATCACGGAGGATGGTATGAAGAAGCTGTTATTGGTCGGGGTTTTGGTGGTGTTGGCGTGTAGCCCGTTTTTTGCCGCGGCGTGTCCGAAGGGGACACATCCGGTCGGGGGCACGGGGTCGCACCACAAAGGTGGGACTTGTCAGTAGTCGATGGATCGACAAGGCGTGTGAAGTCGCGGTTCGAGCGTCAACCCCGTGCGGGTGCGCTTGAGGGCGGTTGACCGATACCCGCAGCGAAAAGCCTGCCGAACCGAGCGTTCTGCAGGCTTTTTCGTTTCAGATGGAGAGATCAGGTTCTTTCCCGTGCAGGGATTTTTCCGCATACGCAAATCTCCCTGTGACCCTGCATGACTGATCGCAGGCGCACGCGGGGAAATGGATGACGTCTCTAAAGTCCTGATCCTGGCGGCCGAAATGCTCTTGTATGACATCTGATCACTAATAAGAGAGCCTCGAAAAATGTCCTTACGTAGCCTGTCCATCGCCCGTCGCGCGGGCCTGGGTTTTGCCCTGATTGCTTTGCTGGTGGCCGTACTCGGTTTTTTTGCGCTCTCGAACATGGCCAGCATTCGTGAAAGTGCGGTCCAGGTCGAGCGTGGGCTGGTGCCTAAAATGCGTCTGGTCTCGGATATCCGCGAGATTATGTTGCGCATTCGGACCATCTCTTTGCGCATGGCGCTGGACCCGAACCCGGCAAGCATCCCGCAGTACCGCAGCCAGATGGACACGCGCAGCCAGGACCTGAGCAAAAAGCTGGCCGACCTCGAGGCCGTGATCGACAGCGCCGAAGTGCGCGCGTTGTATGAGCAGTTCCAGGTCTCGCTGCGCCAGTACCAGCAAGGGCTGACCCGCTCGTTTGCGCTGGCCGACCAGCAACAGGGGGCTGAGCTCAACAAGTTGCTGTTGGTGGATATGAAAACCGTGGTCGATGGCTCCGGTGCCCAGCTCAACGCATTGGCCGACTACTACAACGCGCAGATCAACCAACAGGGGCAGGCGGCCGAGGCGCAGTATGGCCGTTCGCGCACGATGGTCTTCGGCTTTGTGCTGCTGGCCGCCTTGAGTACCGTGGCGCTGGCCTGGCTGCTGACACGCAGCATCGTCGGTCCGCTGAGCCATGCGGTGCGGGCCGCGGAAAACGTCGCCCGTGGCGACCTGACCGAAACGGTGGCAGTGACCGGCGACGACGAAGTGACCCGCCTGCTCGTGGCGCTGCAGAGTATGCAAGCCAGCCTGCGCGGCACCTTGCAGCTGATTCGCCAGTCGGCCGGGCAGTTGGCGTCGTCGGCTACCGACCTGAATGGCATCACCGATCAAAGCAGCCGCAGCCTGCAAAAGCAGACCGCGGAAATCGAGCTGGCCGCCACTGCCGTCAATGAGATGACTTCCGCAGCTGACGAGGTGGCGCGCAACGCGGTGTCCACCTCCGAGTCCACGCGGGTGTCCAATGAAACGGCGCGCGAAGGCCAGCATCGCGTGGGCGAAACGGTCAGCGCGATTCAAGCCCTGAGCAGCAACATCGGCGAGACCTCGACCCTGGTGCAACACCTCGCCGAGCAATCGCGGGATATCGGCAAGGTACTCGACGTGATTCGCTCCATCGCCGAGCAGACCAACCTGCTGGCCCTCAATGCCGCCATCGAAGCGGCGCGGGCCGGGGAGTCCGGACGCGGTTTTGCGGTCGTGGCCGACGAAGTACGCGCCCTGGCGCACCGCACCCAGCAATCGACCCTGGAAATCGACCAGATGGTCAGCGCCATGCGCGCGGGTTCCGACCACGCACTGACCTCGATGCAGTCGAGCACCGCACGCGCCACCGACACCCTGGCGTTGGCGGAGGGCGCCGGCGGTGCCTTGAGCCAGATCACCGATTCCATCGATCAGATTCACCAGCGCAACCTGGTCATCGCCAGCGCCGCCGAGGAGCAGGCCCAGGTCGCCAAGGAAGTCGATCGCAACATCGTCAACATTCGCGACTTGTCGGCGCAATCGTCTTCCGGCGCCGGGCAGATCAACGGCGCGAGCCGGGAACTGGCGCAACTGGCGGTCGCACTGAACGAGGCGGTGGCACGCTTTCAGCTGTAGTGAAGTGCGCCGCGAGTGGCGGCGCGCAGGATGGCGCTAATTCAGCGTCGGTTCTTCCACGATCCTGATATTGACCGCTTGCCACTCGCCCCCCGGCCCCCGTTCCAATTCGTAGGTGACGGTTTGCCCTTCGCGCAGCACCCGACCACCCTGGGCGGTGCTGCTGCGAAAGAAAACGTCCTGTGCATCGTGGGCGGCAGTTTCGCTGCTGATGAAGATTGCAGTCTGTGGAGTCTTTCTGGACATGGCCGTTCTCCATTTTCAGTGCAATACATGGCCCAGGGTGGGCGGGGTGACGCGGTGAGTCGCAGGCTTATCAGCTGATCAATTGGACTTTGTCCGCCTGCATGCCTTTTTCCCCTTTTACCGTTTCGAAGCTGACTTTCTGCCCTTCTTTCAATGATTTGAATCCAGTGCCCTCAATCGCCCTGAAGTGTACGAACAGGTCAGCCCCGCTATCCGGAGTGATGAACCCATAGCCTTTTTCATCGTTGAACCACTTCACCGTGCCGTTCTGTCTGTCGCTCATTGTTCGTATCCTCTAAACCCTGATGTCCTACTGCGCACCGACGCAGTGCGACATGCTTAATAAAAGCCCCGCGCCAGCCCGTCGTCAACACTGCGCTAGACCAGCGGTACTGTCATTCCTGACAGGTTCGCAGGCCGTCGAAACGCGCCATACTGCGCAGTTTCATGCTGACAACCTGGCGTATCCGGGCGCCGGTCCTTACGCACATGGCGCCCCGTCACCTGCCATACGATAATGCCCTCCATCCCGATTCCCACTGGCTTCCTACCGTGATCATCAACTTCGACCTCAACGACCTCCAAGCCTTTCGCGCCGTAGTAGACAAAGGTAGTTTTCGCGGCGCCGCCGATGCCATCCGGATCTCGCAGCCGGCGCTAAGCCGGCGCATCGAAAAGCTCGAAACCGCCCTCGACGTGAAGCTGTTCGAGCGCACCACGCGCCGCGTCAGCCTGACCATGGTCGGGCGCGCCTTCCTGCCGCAGGTCGAGCGTATCCTCGACGACCTCGACATCGCGCTGATGGGCATCAGCAACGTCGCCTCCACGCGGATGGGCGATGTGACCATCGCGTGTGTGCCGTCCACCGCGTATTACTTCATGCCTCACGTGATCTCGGCATTCCACAAGCTCTACCCCAAGATTCGCCTGCGGGTGCTGGATGCCAGTGCCGGCGAGGTGTGCAATGCGGTGGAAAGCGGCGAGGCGGATTTCGGCGTGAGTTTCAGCGGCAGCCTGGCCGATGAGGTGGAGTTCGAGTTGCTGTTTCAGGAGCGTTATGTGCTGGCCTGCCGCCGCGATCACCCGCTGGCCGAGCGCGCCAGCGTGAGCTGGGCCGAGGCCTACGAGCATGACTACATCACGGTGGACAAAACCTCGGGCAACCGTTTTCTGCTGGACCAGGCCCTGCGCGGCGTGCGGGTGAAAAAGCCGAGTATCTGCGAGACGCACCACGTGACCACCATGATCGGCTTGGTCGAGGCGGGGCTGGGTGTGGCGATGGTGCCGTCGATTGCCATGCCGGGCACTGAACACCCGATCCTGCTGAGTGTGCCGCTGGTGGAACCGCAGGTGATGCGCAATGTGGGCTTGATCAAGCGCCGCGGGCGGACGTTGCCGCCAGCGGCGCTGGAGTTGGAGCGGTTGGTGCGGGAGCTGCCGTTTCGGTCAGCGTGATACCGAGTCCAGGCCGGTGGATTGCACCACTGGTTGCGCCTCGGGCGAGGCCAGGTAGTGCAGCAGCGCCCTGGCCTGCGCCGGGTGTTCGGCGTTGACCGGAATACCCGCGGCGAAGCGCGTCACCGATTGCACGTCTTCAGGGATCTTGCCGACGTAAGTCACCCCCGGCACCGGTAACAGTTCCGCCACCTGCTGCAAGCCCACCTCGTAGTCACCCTTGGCGACCTGTTCGGCCACGGGGATGCGTTCGATCATGGTGCCCTTGGCCGGCATGCCGAGTTTCTTGAACAGTTCCTTCTCGACATACACGCCGCTGGCGCTGTCCGAATACGCCACGGACTTGGCCTTGAGCAACACCGCTTTGAGTTCGGCATCGGTGCCGATGGCCGGTTTGGCCGCGCCGGCTTTCACCACCAGGCCGATCCGCGAATCCGCCAGTTCCACGCGGGACGCTTTGTCGACCTTGCCCTGTTTGATCAGCTCATCCAGGGCGTAGCCGACCATGATCACCACATCGGCGTGTTCGCCACGGGCCAGGCGGTTGGGAATCGCTTCCGGCGCCTTGCCCATGGACGGGCCGAGGACGGTGTCGAGGGTGTCGCCGCTGCGCTGGGTGTATTGCGGGCCCAGCAGCTTGTAGGCAGCGGTGAAGCCACCGGAGGTCATCACCTTGAGTTGTTCGGCCTGGGCCGTCAGTGCCAGGGCGCCGAGGGCCAGGGCCGTCAGGGTTTGCGACAGCGCTTTCATTGCGCCGCCTCGAGCATGACTTGCCCGCGGGTATTGGCGCGGTGATACAGCGCGAGGGTCGAGCACAGGGCGCACAGGGCGGCGAACATCAACCAGTAGGCCGGCGAAGCTTTGTCGTCGGTGATGTGAATGAACCAGGTGGAGATCGCCGGAGTGAAACCGCCGAAGATCGCAGTCGCCAGGCTATAGGCCAGGGAGAAGCCCGCCACGCGCACTTCCACCGGCATGATTTCGGTCAGCGCCGGGATCATCGCGCCGTTGTACATGCCGTACAGGAAGGAGAACCACAGCAGGGTTTCCAGCATATGCGCAAAGCTCGCAGCGTTTACCACGTAGGACAACGCCGGATAAGCCGTGAGCACCGTCAGCGCGGTCATTGCGACCAGCACCGGTTTGCGCCCGAAGCGGTCGCTCAGGCTGCCGCCGATGGGCAGCCAGACAAAGTTCGAGATCGCCACCAACAGGGTCACCAGCAACGCATCGGACGTGGTCAGTTGCAGCACGGTCTTGCCGAAGGTCGGCGCGTACACGGTGATCAGGTAGAACGCGGTGGTGGTCATGGCCACCATCAACATGCCGCCGATGACCACGGACCAGTTTTTCGCCAGGGTCGCCAGCACTTCACGCATGCTCGGGCGATGTTTGCGGTTGGCGAACTCTTCGGTTTCCTCAAGGTTGCGCCGCAGCACAAAGATGAACGGAATGATCACGCAACCGACGGCGAACGGAATGCGCCAGCCCCAGTCGGCCACGACCGACGGCTGCATCCACACGTTCAGGCCATAGCCCAGCGCAGCGGCGACCACGATGGAGATCTGTTGGCTGCCCGACTGCCAGCTGGTGTAGAAACCTTTGCGGCCGGGGGTAGCCATTTCAGCGAGGTACACCGACACCCCACCCAGTTCCGCACCGGCCGAGAAGCCTTGCAGCAGACGACCGAGCAACACCAGCGCCGGAGCCCACAGGCCAATGGTGTGATAACCCGGCACCAGCACGATCAGCAGCGTACCGCTGGCCATGATCGCCAGGGTCACGATCAACCCTTTGCGCCGCCCCACATCGTCGATGTAGGCACCCAGGATGACCGCACCCAACGGACGCATCAGGAAGCCCGCGCCGAACACGGCAAAGGTCATCATTAATGACGCAAACTCATTAGCGGCGGGGAAGAACGCGGCAGCGATGTAGGTGGCGTAGAAGCCGAACAGGAAGAAGTCGAACTGTTCGAGGAAGTTACCCGAAGTAACGCGGAAAACCGCACCAATTTTCGAACGGGCAGAGTCAGGGCGGGTAGGGCTAGTCATGCTTTTGTGTCTCCAGCGTTCTTTTTAAAGTGCTTGTTTCGCTTAAGGCCAAGGATAGTGGCTGACACATTTAGAAATGATAAGTGAATATTTTTGATCTATTGATGCGTTTTGATTATCAGTGGTCGGTGCAGACCCACGGCGGCGTCCTTGTTCTATGCTTGCAGGCGTAACCAATTCTTACGGTCGGGGGTGCCTATGACTGACGAACAGAAACAGCGGGACGAACGGGAGCAGGAGCGACGCAGGCGGCAATTGGAGGAAGAAAAGCCGCAGACCTGGAAGCATCCCGACGACGGCACGGAGCTTTCGGAGCGGGATCGGGAAATTCCGCTGAAACCCTGATGCGTGATCGGTGGGGGCGGGCATGCCCGCTCCCACATGTGCAACGGGCGTTTCTCGGGAAGAGGCAAACTATTTGACATATTTGATTTGTGATCACATATTGGAGGCATAAGAACCACAACACAGGTTTGCCTCATGACAGATGGTCCGCTCCTCCTGCCCACCCTGCGCCAGGTGTCCCGCGATACCTTGCAAGACCAGGTCTACCGCCAGATCCGCGAAGCGTTGATGAGTGGCCGTTTCCAGCCTGGCCAGAAACTCACCATCCGTGGCCTGGCCGAAGCGCTCGGCTCCAGCCCGATGCCGGTGCGCGAAGCCCTGCAACGCCTCAGCGCCGAAAACGCCTTTGAAGTCACCGAAACCTCGCGTCTGCGGGTCCGCATGATGACAGTCGAGCGCCTGCGCGAAATCCGCGATGCGCGGGTTGCTCTGGAAGGCTTGCTGGCCGAGAAGGCGGTATTGCTCCTGAAAAAAGCCGACCTCGACGAAATCACCGACCTGTGCCAGCAAATGCAGCACGCCGCCGACGAAGTCGATGTGTCGCGCTACCTGTGGACCAACTTCGCCTTCCACCGCCGGATTTACACAGTGGCCCAGGCCGAGCTGACCATGGCCGCCGTGGAGAATTTCTGGCTGCACATGGGGCCGTGCTTTGCCCTGGTCGCCCCCGATAAAGCTCACCTGCAACGCTCGATGGAGGCGCATACGCGCATCGTCGAAGCCCTGGCCGCCCGCGACGGTGCCGGCGCACGGGCGGCGGTGACCGATGACATCATGCAGGCCGCCGATTCCCTGGCGCGCCTGCTCGTCAAGAACGACCGTTCGCGGTCGTCTGCTTCAGGAGGTAAACGTGCATGAGTGTCCTACAGCGGCTACAGCCCTATCCTGGGTTACGTGTATTGATTTCCGGTGGGGCTGCCGGCATCGGTGAAGTGTTGGCCGCGGCGTACCTGGAAGCCGGTGCCCAGGTGCATGTGTGTGATGTCAGCGAACCGGCTCTGGCGGCGTTTCGCGACAAATACCCAGGCAGCGTCGCCACCCGCGCCGATGTCAGTGATGCCGCGCAGATCGCGGCGGTGTTCGAGGTGCAGCGCGAGCATTTCGGCGGCCTCGACGTGTTGGTCAACAATGCTGGCATCGCCGGCCCCACTGGCGGTATCGACGCGATCAGCGACGCCGAATGGCAAGCCACCATCAACATCAACCTGACCGCGCAATACCGTTTTGCCCACCATGCGGTGCCGATGCTCAAGCAATCGTCCCACGGCCATCTGTTGCATATCGCCTCGGTGGCCGGGCGTCTGGGCTACGCGTGGCGCACGCCGTATGCGGCGACGAAGTGGGCGATTGTCGGCCTGATGAAATCCCTGGCCTCGGAGTTGGGCGAGAGTGACATCCGCGTCAATGCCTTGCTGCCCGGCATCGTCGAAGGCCCGCGCATGGACGCGGTGATTCGCGCCCGTGCCGAGCAGGTCGGCGTACCCGAACCCGAGATGCGCCAGGAATACCTCAACAAAATTTCCCTCAAGCGCATGGTCACCGCCGAAGACGTCGCGGCCATGGCGCTGTTCCTCTGTTCGCCCGCCGCCCGCAACGTGACCGGCCAGGCGATCAGTGTCGACGGTAACGTCGAGTACCTGTAGGACGCGGCGCCAGTCGCCAAGGAAGAACCCCGAGCTGTACCCAGGATTTTTTTCATAAGAATAAAAGTCGGAGAATCGTCATGTCCAAAAAACGTCCTGTGATCATTACCTGTGCCGTGACCGGTGCCATCCATACGCCGTCGATGTCGCCGCATTTGCCCATCACTGCCGAGGAAATTGCCGCCGCCGCCATCGGCGCCGCCGAAGCCGGCGCGGCGATTGTTCACCTGCATGCCCGTGACCCCAACGATGGCCGCCCCAGCCAGGACCCCGCGCTGTTCGCCGAATTCCTGCCGCAGATCAAGGCCGCCAGCGACGTGGTGATCAACATCACCACCGGTGGCGCGCCGACCATGGGCGTGGAAGAACGCCTACAGCCGGTGATGCAGTTCAAGCCGGAATTGGCCTCGCTGAACATGGGATCGATGAACTTCGGCCTGTACGAAATGCTCAACCGCTTTACCGAGTTCAAGCACGACTGGGAGCGTCCATACCTGGAAGAGAGTGACGACCGGATCTTTCGCAACACCTTCCGCGACATTGCCCACATCCTCAATTCCTGCGCCGAGAACCGCACCCGTTTTGAGATCGAGTGCTACGACATCGGCCACCTCTACACCGCCGCGCACTTCCTGGAACGTGGCCTGCTCAAGCCGCCGCTGTTCATCCAATCGGTGTTCGGCCTGCGCGGCGGCATCGGCGGGCACCCGGAAGACCTGGCGCACATGCGTCGTACCGCCGATCGCCTGTTTGGCGACGATTATGTGTGGTCGATCCTCGGTGCCGGGCGTGGGCAAATTCCGCTGGCGACCATGGGCTTGTCGATGGGCAGCCATGCGCGGGTCGGCCTGGAAGATTCGTTGTGGGACGGGCCGGGCAAATTGGCCGCTTCGAACGCCGATCAGGTACGGCGCATTCGCAGCGTGATCGAAGCCCTCGGCCATCGCGTCGCCACGCCGGATGAAGCGCGGGACATCCTCGGGCTCAAGGGGCGTGACCAGGTCAATTTCTAACCGACGACACGGCCGCGTGCTGGCGCGGCCCGAATCCCGCACAACAACAATAAGGGGATCACACCATGCGTATCGAAGTGCTTGTGGACGTCAAGACCACCCTGGGCGAAGGCCCAGTGTGGGACGTCGAACAACAACGGCTGTATTGGATCGACAGCGCCGACGGCCGCATCCTGCGTTGCACCGACGACGGCCGCGAACTGCGTGCCTGGGACGTGGGCCAGAAAATCGGCTCCATGGCCCTGCGCCACAACGGCGCGGCGGCCATCGTCGCCCTGCAGAATGGCGTACACACTCTGGACCTGGCCAGTGGCGAACTGGCGCTGATCGAAGACCCTGAACCGCACCTGCCGAACAACCGTCTCAACGACGGCAAGGTCGACCGCCAGGGCCGCTTTGTCTTCGGTTCCATGGACACCCAGGAAGACCGCGCCAGCGCCAGACTCTACCGCCTGGACCCGGACCTGCGCCTGCACACCCTGGACGAAGGCATCATCGTTTCCAATGGCCCGTGCTGGAGCCCGTCCGGTGACACCTTGTACTTTTGCGACACCTGGTCGGGCGATATCTGGGCCTATGACTACGACCTCGCCAGCGGCAATGTCAGCAACCGGCGCACCTTCGCCAAGGTCGACACCTCGGGTGGCGGCGCCGCGGACGGTTGCACCGTGGACGCCGAAGGTTGCCTGTGGCAGGCCCTGGTCTATGCCGGGAAGCTGGTGCGCTACACCCCCGATGGTCACGTCGACCGGATCATCCAAATGCCGGTGAAGAAGGTCACCAGCCTGACCTTCGGCGGGCCGAACCTCGACACCCTGTTTGTGACCTCCATGGCCAAGCCGCCGCTGCCGCGTTTTCCGCACGACGGCCAGCAGCGCGGCGCGCTGTTCGCCATTACCGGGTTGGGCGTGCAAGGAATAGCCGAGCGACGGTTCGCCAGCTAGCGCGTGTGTTCGATCAGCAACATTCCTTCGCAACCTTGTGTCAGTGCGCGCCCTCGCGCGCCTGGAGAGGCCCATGGCAACTTTAAAAAAAGCGTCGCTGCGCAGCATTCACCGGCATTCCTGGGTGTCGCTGCTGGTTTGCTGGATGATCTGGATTCTCAACGCCTACGACCGTGAGATCGTGTTGCGCCTGGGGCCGACCATCTCCAAGCATTTCGATTTGTCCGCCGATCAGTGGGGCACCGTGGCCACGGTGATCATGCTCGCCCTGGCCCTGCTGGATATCCCGGGTTCGATGTGGAGCGACCGCTACGGCGGCGGCTGGAAGCGCGCGCGGTTCCAGGTGCCGTTGGTGCTGGGCTACACGGCGATCTCGTTTCTGTCCGGGTTCAAGGCGTTGAGCGGCAACCTCGCGACGTTTATCGCCCTGCGTGTCGGGGTCAACCTCGGCGCGGGCTGGGGCGAACCGGTGGGCGTGAGCAACACCGCCGAATGGTGGCCGGTGGAACGCCGCGGTTTTGCCCTTGGCGCGCACCACACCGGTTACCCGATCGGCGCGATGCTCAGCGGCATCGTCGCCAGCTTTGTGATCAGCACCTTCGGCGAGGACAACTGGCGCTACGTGTTCTTCTTCGCCTTCGTGGTGGCCTTGCCGCTGATGATCTTCTGGGCGCGGTATTCCACGGCCGAACGTATCACCGCGCTGTACGTCGACATCGCCGCCAAAGGCATGACGCCACCGGACAATGCCCCGGCCAGCCAGATCAAGGGCGACGCCTGGCGCACCTTTGTCGCCACCCTGCGCAACCGCAATATCGCGTTGACGGCGGGGAACACCCTGCTCACGCAGGTGGTGTACATGGGCGTGAATATCGTGTTGCCGGCCTACCTCTACAACATCGTCGGGCTGTCGCTGGCGCAGTCGGCGGGGATGAGCGTGGTGTTCACCCTGACCGGGATTCTCGGGCAACTGGTGTGGCCGTCGTTGTCGGACATCATCGGCCGCCGTACCACCCTGATCATCTGCGGGCT
The DNA here is from genome assembly GCF_059423025.1 of Pseudomonas sp. GW704-F2. Taxonomy (NCBI): domain Bacteria; kingdom Pseudomonadati; phylum Pseudomonadota; class Gammaproteobacteria; order Pseudomonadales; family Pseudomonadaceae; genus Pseudomonas; species Pseudomonas sp. GW704-F2. Next base: position 49,667 of record NZ_JBWKXO010000018.1, read on the forward strand.
GTGGATGGCCGCCAGTGTCGGCGCGTTCTACTTCGCCAGCACCCTGACCCTGATCATCGTCGTGCAGTTGCTGTTCGGCCTGGTCGCCAATGCGGTCTGGCCGATCTACTACGCGGTGGCCTGCGACTCGGCCGAGCCGTCGGCCACCTCCACGGCCAACGGCATCATCACCACCGCGATGTTCATCGGCGGCGGCCTGGCGCCGGTGTTGATGGGCAGCCTGATCGCGATGGGCGGCGGCTGGACCACGCTGCATGGCTACACCGTGTGCTTTTTCGTGATGGCCGGCTGCGCCCTGGGCGGCGCGCTGCTGCAACTGTTTTCCCATCGCCCGCAGGCGTTGGTTGTGCAACTCGAACCCTAGAACAACATTGATGCGCCCCCCAGCCGCGCTGGCGGGGCGCCAGGAGGAACTGCCCGATGACTACCGCCACCCAGGCCCGCGAACCGCAGGTGCTGAACAAATTGATGTTCGCCAAGTTGATGCCCTTGTTGATCATCGCCTACATCCTGAGCTTTCTGGACCGCACCAACATCGCCCTGGCCAAGCACCACCTGGACGTCGACCTGGGCATCTCCGCCGCGGCCTACGGGCTGGGCGCGGGCTTGTTCTTCCTCACGTATGCACTGTCGGAAATCCCCAGCAACCTGATCATGCACAAAGTCGGCGCGCGCTTCTGGATCGCGCGGATCATGGTGACCTGGGGCCTGATCTCGGCGGCCATGGCGTTTGTGCAGGGCGAGACCTCGTTCTACGTATTGCGCCTGCTGCTGGGCATCGCCGAAGCGGGCCTGTTTCCCGGGGTCATGCTCTATCTGACCTACTGGTTCAACCGCGAACAACGCGCACGGGCCACCGGCTATTTCCTGCTCGGCGTGTGCTTTGCCAACATCATCGGTGGCCCGGTGGGCGCAGCGTTGATGCGCCTGGACGGGCTGCTCGGCTGGCATGGCTGGCAGTGGATGTTCCTGCTCGAAGGCTTGCCGGCGGTGGCGTTCGCCTGGGTGGTGTGGCGCAAGTTGCCGGACCGCCCGAGCCAGGCGCCGTGGCTGACGGCGGCGGAAGCGCAGGGTATCGAACAGCGCATTGCCCAGGAAACCGAGGAAGGCGCCGGGGAGGGCGGCCACGCGTTGAAAAACTGGCTGACCCCGCAGATCCTGCTGGCGATCTTTGTGTATTTTTGCCATCAGATCACGGTCTACACGGTGATCTTTTTCCTGCCGAGCATCATCAGCAAATACGGTGAATTGAGCACCATGAGCGTGGGGTTGCTGACCTCGCTGCCCTGGATCGCCGCCGCCTTGGGCGCAGTGTGGCTGCCGCGTTTTGCGACCACACCCACCCGCGCGCGGCGCCTGTTGATCAGCGGGTTGCTGACCATGGCGCTGGGGTTGGGCATCGCGTCGGTGTCGGGGCCGGTGTTCAGCCTGCTGGGCTTTTGTCTGTCGGCAGTGATGTTTTTTGTGGTGCAGTCGATTGTGTTCCTCTACCCGGCCTCGCGTCTCAAGGGCGTCGCCTTGGCGGGCGGGCTGGGTTTCGTCAATGCCTGCGGGCTGTTGGGCGGGTTTGTCGGGCCGTCGGTGATGGGCATGATCGAGATGAGTACCGGCAACGCGATGAATGGCCTGAAGGTGATTGCCGTGGTGCTGGTGGTCGCGGCGTTGGCCGCGCTGCGTTTGCGCCAGGGCCAGGAACAGGCGCCGGCCCCTCGGGTCGTTATGAGACCAGCAACGAAATAGGATAACCCGACGCCAATACCAGGTACGCCACCACCGCCGCCAGGCACAGGCCGACGAATACCCGCAACAACGTGCGGGCGGTGGGGTGCGCGATAAACTGGATGACCCAGATGCAGAACCCGGCCAGGAGGAAGGCCGCGGCGAGAATAACCAGCACGATAGTGTTCCTGCGACCGTGAAGAGCTGAATATATAGTCGTAAAGCCGCCCAATGAACAGTGCGCGCATAGACGCAGCCCCTCGGGCTTTCTAAACTGCGGCTTGTCGTGGGGAAAGGGCAGGTGCCGATGAATCGCAATGAATTACGCAAGGCCGACATCAACCTGATGGTGGTCTTCGAGGCACTGATGCTCGAACGCAATGTGACGCGGGTGGCGGAGAAGTTGTTTCTCGGCCAGCCGACCATCAGTTCGGCGCTCAACCGGTTACGCACCTTGTTCAATGATCCGCTGTTTATTCGGGTCGGCCACCGCATGGAACCTACCGCACGGGCCGAGGAAATCATCCGGCACCTGTCGCCGGCCCTGGACTCTCTTTCATCGGCGCTGAGCCTGACCCACGATTTCGACCCGTCCGTCAGCACCATGACCTTCCGGATCGGCCTGTCCGATGACGTCGAGTTCGGCCTGTTGCCGCCGTTGCTGCGCGCCTTGCGCCAGGAAGCGCCGAAGGTGGTGTTCGTGGTGCAGCATGTGGATTACTGGCGGATTCCCGATCTGCTGGCATCCGGTGATATCACCGTCGGCATCACCCAGACCCGTGGCCTGCCGGCGAATGCCAAGCGCAAGTTGCTGCGCCATATCCACCCGCGCTTGCTGCGCGCCGACGCGTCCGACCGGCCGCTGACCCTCGATGAATATTGTGCGCGGCCCCATGTGCTGGTGTCCCACACCGCCAACGTATCCGGGTTTGCCGATGAGTGGCTGGCGGAAATCGGGCGCAAGCGCCATGTGGTGCTGTCGGTGCCGCAATACAGCGCGCTGCCGGCGCTGCTGGCCGGCACCGACCTGATCGCCAGCCTGCCGGACTACACCGCCGAAGCCATGACGCTGTCGGGCAATCTGTTTTGTGAGCCCTACCCATTCGAGACGCCGACCCTGGATCTGTCCATGGTCTGGCTCAGCCATGTGGACACCGATCCGGCCGAGCGCTGGGTGCGTTCGCGGCTGGAGGCGTTCATGAGCGACCGCGGGCTGGCGAAAAAGGTCTGATGCTTTTATCCGTGGTATATCTAGGAATCTTCCTATCGATACTTCGGAGACTCCCATGCCACACCTGCACCTGGAATACACCGCCAACCTGACGCAACTGGACACCGACAAGGCCCTGTTGCGTCTGAACCATGCATTGGTGGCCTCCGGTCAGTTTGGCGCCGAGCTGGATATCAAGAGTCGTTCACTCAAGGTCGAGAGTTTTCGCGTGGGCACCGGCATGAACCCGCGGGGTTTTGTCGCCGTGCGCCTGGCGTTGCTCAGTGGACGCTCGGCGCAGGTCAAGAAGCAGCTGTCAGAAAGCCTGCTGGCCGTGGTGCAGGAACTTGGGCCATGGCCGGAAGGTGTGCAGGTGCAACTGAGTGTCGAATTGCTGGATATCGATCGCGATTCCTACAGTAAGGTCGCGATCGGCTGAGCGCTTCCATCCACCACAACCGTCGATGCGTAAGGTCAGAGTAATCCCTGTTCAGCGCAGACTTTGACCACCTGCTCCCTGAACCAGGTATTGGCGCTGTCCTGTTCACTGGTTTCGTTCCACTGCATATCCAGGGTTAACCCCGGCAACCCGTGGGGCGCCTCGCAGTGGCCGAACACCGACGCCGGGGCCAGCAGTTTGTGGACGCGGCGGGGCAGGGTCACGATGAAGTCGGTGCCGGTGATCATCTTCAACGCCGCGCCATAGCTGTTGGCGCGTGCGACCACCTGGCGCTTGTGGGCCTGACGCGCCAGCCAGCCGTCGACCATGTTGGTGTCGGAGGTCCACGGCGTGGGAAACACGTGGCGCCGCTCGACGAACGACTGCAGGCTGAACGCCGCCTCGCGGGGCGCCGCACGCTTGTCGAAGACACACACCAGATCATCTTCCAGCAACATCTGGGTCTTGAAGTCTTTATGCGCGCGGTGAAAGTGCGGGCCAAAGCAAATCACCAGGTCGAGGCGGCCTTCGCGCAGGTCGTCGGCAGGGATCTCGGTTTCCAGCTTGCGCACATTGACGATCACCGGCAGGTTCGCGCGGTCGAAGTGTTTCAACAGGCGCGGCAGGATCAGTTGCTCGAAATACTCCGGGGCGCACACGTTGAAGGTCACGGCTTTCTGGGTGGGGTCAAAGGCTTGGCCACCGGCGTGGCACAGGTTGATGCTTTCGAGGATTTTCTGCACATGGCCGTACATGGTGCTGGCCTTGTACGTTGGACGCATACCCGCCCGCGTGTTGATGAACAGCTCATCCTCGAAGCTGGTGCGCAGCTTCTTCAAGCTGTAGCTCACGGTCGACTGGCTGACGAACAGCGTTTCTGACACCTCGGTAACGCTGCTCTGGTCGTAGACGGCGATAAACACCATCAAATCCTGCATATCGAGCTTTCTGAGCAAGTTACTGTTTAGCATCCATTCCATCCGGTAAGCCTTGGCACTGTGGCAGCGCGCGACAAGGGCAAAAGCTTAACGGAACGGGAGTGCCAATAGAAAGCTCTGTAGGGTGTTTCAGTGTTGTGCGTGGGACAAAAAGTGTTTGCAACACGACGTCAGCGGATGTGGTCTGCGTAATGCTTCGGATTGAAGCGCGTGACGATCAGCAGCATCACCCCGATCACCGCCGCCAGCGACCACCATGCCCATTCGAAACTGCCCAACTGATCGCGGATCATCCCGGCGATCAGCGGCGACAGGCCGGCAATCAGGTAACCGATGCCTTGCACGAACGCCGTCAGGCTACCGGCGCGGCGCGGGTGGTCGAGGTGGTCGAGGGACAGGATCAAACTCATCGGGAACAGGCCGCCGATGCCCAGGCCGAGCAGGCAGGGCCACAGCAGGCTCAGGTGTTGGGGCGCGAGGATCAGGCCGCAGAACCCGAGGATGATCAGCACCAGCAACACGGCCAACACTCCGCGTTTATCCCGGCGGCGGTTGGCGAGGGCGGGGGTGACCAGGCCCGAGATGACTTCCATCGCGGTGAGGAAACCCAGGAGCAAACCGGCATGCTGTTCGCTCCAGCCTTGTTCTACGTAGTACGGCGCCAGCCACGCCAGTACGCAGGTGTAGGAGGCTGTACCGAGGCCAAAAAAGATCGCCAGCAACCAGGCGCGACCGTTGCCGAAAAATCCTTCCTGCTTGTCAGAACCTGCCTGGGGCAGAACCGGCAGCGCCGCACGCTGGGCGGACCAGCACACCAGGGCGAGCACGGCCAGCCCCGCCCAGATCGCCAGGCCGATGCGCCAGCTACCGGTCTGCACCAGCACGAACGGGGAGAACGACGCCGCCAGCGCCGCGCCGCCCATGATCGCCGTGACGTACAAGCCCATGAACAATGAAACGTCAGCGCTGAAGCGCGACTTGATCAGCGCCGGCATCACCGCCTGGATCATCGCGATGCCGACCCCCGCAGCGATGGCGCTGACGATCAACTCCAGAGCCGAATCGAGGAACAACCGCGACAGCGTCGCCACGCCGATCACCAGCAGCGACACCGCAATGCTGCGATGTTCGCCGAAGCGCTTGGCCAGGCCCATGCCGAAAAACATCGCCAGGCCCATGGCCATGACCGGCAACATGGTCAGCAGCGCCGCGCTGCTGAAACTCAACGGCACCTCGTCGCGAATCGACGCTAACAACGGCCCTACGGCCGCCATCGACGGGCGCAGGTTAAGCGCGACCAGCACGACGCTGATCATCAGCCACACGGCGGTGGTGGGTTTTGCGTGAACGTTTTCCATGGGCCTGCCTTGAGTGAACAAGGGCGAATCAGGCCACGGGCGGGGGAGTGGGGCAAATGAGAAAGTCGCAGGGGCTATCTAAAAAATGCAGTTAACTGAAATACCGCACATTGGTCCACATTCCATAGGGTGGCTGCGTCGTCAGTTAGACCGGATTACATGCTTGATCTCCTGAAACGTCGCCAGCCCCCACGGACCCAGTTCGCGGCCGATGCTGCTCTGCTTGTAACCGCCCCACGCCGTTTGCGGGAAGATCACCTGCGGCGCGTTGATCCACACCATGCCGGCCTGCAAGGCATTGGCCACGCGTGCGGCGGTTTCGTCGTTGCGGCTGACCACGCTGGCCACCAGGCCGAAATCGCTGTCGTTGGCCAGGGCGATGGCCTCGGCCTCAGTGGTAAAGCGTCGTACACACAGCACCGGGCCGAAGATTTCTTGCCGCCATAACGCGCTGTCCAGCGGCACGTCGGTGAACAGCGTGGGGCGAATGAAATAGCCCTTCGCCAAGTGCGCCGGGCGCTCGCCGCCGCACAGCAAGCGGGCACCGTCCTGCACGCCGCGCTGGATATGCGCCAACACCCGTTGGTACTGGGCGCGGTTGATCAACGCGCCCATTTCCACGTCGTCGGCAAATGGGTCGGCGACGCGAATCCCTTCAGCCCGCGCAGTTAAACGCTGTAGGAATTCATCCGCGAGACTGTCTGCCACCAGCACACGACTGGTCGCTGAACACATCTGCCCGGCGTTGAAAAAGCCACCTCCACAGGCCAGCTCAAGTGCCAGGTCGAGGTCGGCATCTTCCAGCACCAGCAGCGAGGATTTACCCCCCAGTTCCAGGCTCACGCCCTTGACGGTTTCGGCGGCGCGTTGCATCACCTGCACGCCCACCGCATTGCTGCCGGTGAAGGAAATCTTCGCCACGCGAGGGTCCGCCGCCAGCGGGGCGCCCACGGCCAAGCCGGTGCCGCAGACCAGGTTGAACACCCCCGCCGGGAAGCCGGCCGCGGCGATGATCTGCGCCAGTTGCAACTCCGCCAGCGGCGTCACTTCCGACGGTTTGAGCACCACGCAACAGCCGGCGGCCAGCGCCGGGGCGAGTTTCCAGGCGGTGGTGACCATGGGGAAATTCCACGGCACGATCAGCCCCACCACGCCGCAGGGCTCGCGGCGCAGGCGGGCGCTGAAGGCATCAGTGGGCAGCGCCACCGCGTGGTCTTGCTCGGCGTCGAGCGCCTCGGCGAGACCGGCGTAGTACTCGAAGGTGGCGATGACATCGTCCACATCGATTCCCGCTTCGAACAACGGTTTGCCGCTGTTGCGCGACTGTACACGCATCAACGGCTCGCGCTGCTCGCTCACGCCTTGAGCCACTTTGCGCAGCAGGGCGCCGCGCTCGCGGCCGGTGCTCTGCGACCAGCCGACACACGCCGCACTGGCGGCGTCGACCGCCTGGGTCACGGCGCGGGCATCGCCGACGCTGACCTGGGCGAGTATTTCCTCGGTGGCCGGGTTGATCACGTCCAACACGTCATGGCCCGCACGCCACGCACCATCGATATACACACCGTTTACGACCGCACTCATACCGCTACCTCCTGCATCCAACGTTCCTGGTCGATTTCAATCAGCGTCGGCCCCTGGCGATCCGCGGCGGCACGCAAGGCCACGCGCAGTGCGTCCAGGCCCTGGATGCGTTCGGCGGCGCAACCGAGGGCCGTGGCCACGCCGATGAAGTCCGGCGTGTAAATGTCGACGCCGACCGGTTCGATGGCCCGGTTGACCATGTACTTCTTGATCTCCTCGTAGCCCTGGTTATTCCACAGCAGCACGATGATCGGCGTGCGCGCCTCCACGGCGCTGGCCAGTTCCGGCAGGGTGAATTGCAGCCCGCCGTCGCCGATCAGGCACACCACCGGCTGGCCATCGCCACGCCCCAACCAGGCACCAATGGCCGCGGGCAGGGCGTAGCCCAGGGTGCCGTAGCCGGTGGACGCGTTAAACCAGCGGCGCGGGTGGTCAAGGTTCAGGGTCAGGTTGCCGCTGTACACCGGCTGCGTGGAGTCGCCCACCAGCACCGCGCCGGGCAGTTCCTTCAGCACCGTGTGGAGCATGCGGGTTTGCGCGCGGGTGGCGGCGTCCCAGGTCGGCGTCAATTCGGCCCACAGGCGGGCGACGCGCTGGGCGCCCCAGGCACTGTGGCGAGGCGCCAGCGGCTGGCGCTGGAGTTCGGCGAGCAAGGCGTCGGCGGCGATCTGCGCGTCGGCCACCAAGGCCAGCTCGGGCGGGTAATTGCGCACGGTCTGGTCGGGGTCGATATCGATGCGCAGCAGTGCGCCGGGAATCTCGAAACCGCCAGCGAAGGTCACGTCGTAGTCGGTCTCCGCCAGCTCCGTGCCGATCGCCAGCACCACATCGGCTTCGGCGACCAGGGCGCGGGTGGCGAGCAGGGACTGGGTCGAGCCGATCAGCAGCGGGTGGGCCGCGGGCAGCAGGCCTTTGGCGTTGATGGTCAGCGCCACGGGGGCACCGAGGGTTTCGGCCAGGCGGGTCAACGCCGCGGCGGCCTCGATGGCGCCGCCGCCGGCCAGGATCAGCGGGCGTTGGGCGGCGGCGAGCCGTTGGCTCATCTGCGCGACCGCCACTGGCGCCGCTCCGGCACGCGCCACGCTGATGGGGGAGGTGCCGAGCAACGCATCGGCGTTTTCCACCAGCACATCCAGCGGGATTTCGATGTGTACCGGGCGCGGGCGCCCTGCCTGGAACAGTGCAAACGCCCGCGCCAGCACGCCGGGCAATTCTGCTGCCGACATCACGGTGTGGGAGAACGCCGCCACGCCGGCGACCAGCGCGCTTTGGTTCGGCAGTTCATGCAACTTGCCGCGCCCGCCGCCCAGCTGGCTGCGCGCCTGCACGCTGGAGATCACCAGCATCGGGATCGAGTCGGCATAGGCCTGGCCCATGGCCGTGGTGATGTTGGTCATGCCGGGGCCGGTGATGATCAAACACACGCCGGGCTTGCCGCTGGTGCGCGCATAGCCATCGGCCATAAAACCCGCGCCCTGTTCGTGGCGCGGGGTGACATGGCGGATGTTCGAGCGCGCCAGGCCGCGATACAACTCCACGGTGTGGACGCCAGGAATACCAAACACCTGGTCCACGCCGTAGCTTTCCAGGAGCTTGACCAATACTTCGCCGCAGGTCGCCATACATGTCGCTCTCAGGTTGAGGTGAGGCGGTATTGGACCGGCTGGCCCGTAGCGGCAACAATCGATAAAAAGTCATACTAGCCATGTCCTCACGTCATGGCTGCTTGCCCTATGAAACGCCTCCCGCCGCTGCCCGCGCTGCACACCTTCTGGGTCACCGCCCAGTGCTGCAACTTCACCCACGCTGCCGCGCAGTTGCACATCACCCAAGGCGCGGTGAGCCGGCAGATCGCCGGGCTGGAAAGCCACTTGGGCTATGCCTTGTTCCAGCGCCAGGCGCGGGGCCTGAGCCTGACCGAAGAAGGCCGCGAGTGGTCGCTGCGGGTGCAGCAGGTCTTCGGCCTGATCGGTGACGCGCTGGAGCAGATCGGCCGCCGCCGCGACACCCTGCAGCTCAAGGCTTCCACCTGCGTGATGCGCTGGCTGCTGCCGCGCTTGATGCAATGGCAGCGGGAGCGCCCGGATGTGCCGGTGGAGCTGACCACGACCGTGGCCTACACCGTGGACTTTCGTCGCGAGCAATTCGATGCCGCGGTGATCTATGCACCCAGCGCCGAACAGTCGGCCGAGGCTCGGCATCTGTTCGACGAACAACTCACCCCGGTGTGCGCGCCGGCCTTGCTGGGCGCGCTGAATACGCCAGCAGACCTGCAGCAACAGGTGCTGCTGCACCCCACGCGGGACGAGCGGGACTGGGCGTTATGGCTGAAAGCGGCGAAGACGCGCTTGAGCAATGTGAGCCAGGGCCATCATTTCGAGACGCTGGATCTGGCCATGACAGTGGCGTCCCAGGGTTCAGGCGTGGCGATTGGCGACAGCGCGCTGATTGGCGAGGATGTGAGCGCGGGGCGCTTGGTGATGCCGTTTGAATTGCGGGTGCCGACGGGGATGGGTTATTACCTGGTGTATCCGCCGGGGACAAAGCCGTCCGCCGGGCTTGACGCGTTGATGGAGTGGTTGGTTAACCAGGCGCAACAGGCGTAACGCTGAAGATCCACCTGTGGGAACCGGCAAGCCAGCTCCCACAGGTGGATCGTGTTGGCTCAGTAACCGACGGTGAAACGCTGGCGCGAATGCTTCGGTGTTTCCACTTCATCAATCATCGCGATGGCGAAGTCGGCGAAGCTGATCCAGCTGCGGCCTTCGCGGCTCACCAGCAAATCATCCTGGCCCAGGCGGAAGGTGCCGGTGCGCTCGGTTTCAACGAATTCGGCCGATGGCGACAGGAAGGTCCAATCCAGTTCCTGCTCCTGACGCAACGCCTCGAGGAACGTCGCGCCGGCACTGGCTTCAGCCTTGTACGCCTCTGGGAAACCCTCGCTGTCGATCACCCGAGTGCCGCCCGGCAGCAGCAACGAACCCGCGCCGCCCACCACCAGCAGGCGTTTGACCCCGGCTTTTTTCACCGGGCCGATCACCGCGCTGGCGGGCAGGGTGGCGAAATGCGCCGCGCTGATCACCACATCGCTGCCGCTGATGGCCTGTTGCAAGGCCTCGGCATCCAGCGCATCGACCTGTTTGACGCTGACGCCAGGACGCACGGCGAGCTTGTCAGTGTTGCGCGCGATGGCGGTGACGCTGTGCCCGCGTCGCAGCGCTTCTTCCAGCAGTTGGCTACCGGCGCGGCCGGTGGCCCCAATGATTGCGATCTTGCTCATGACATTCTCCAGTACGGTTAAGGTTTGAAACGCTTCACCACTTCATTTCGCCCTTGGCGACTTTGGCGCTCAGTTCCAGCGAACTTTCGTCGGCGAGGGTCGGGTAACGCTTTTTCATCCCCGCGATCAGGGCGGCGGAGTCCTTGGCCTTGGCGGTTTCTTCGTCAAAGGCCTGGATGTAGTCGGCGGTAAAGGCCACGGATTGCAGCGACGGGCTGCCGAGGAAATGCCCCGGAACCACCGTGCGCGGCTGCAGTTCGGCGATGCGTTGCAGGGTGGCCAGCCAGTCTTTATGGGACTGCGCGCTCTGAGTATCGGCCATCCACAGGTGGATGTTGTCGGCGACGACCACACCGCCGACCACGGCCTTGATCGACGGCACCCACACAAAGCTGCGGTCCGGCTGCGGGCCGTCGAGGCCGATCACTTCCAGCGGTTGCCCTTCAAGCGTCAGGCGGTGGCCGTCGAGCACCTGCGGCACGATGGTTTTGCCTGGCTTGTCGGCGCCCATTTTCGGGCCCCAGAACGCCAGTTTGCCGGCGACGGTGGCGTTGATGTGGTCGACCACCGCTTGCGGGGCCAGCACCTTGGCGTCGGGGAATGCGGCGGTCAGGGTGTCGAGGCCGAAGTAGTAGTCCGGGTCGCCGTGGCTGATGTAGATGGTCGTCAGGTGTTTGCCGCTGGCGCGGATCTTCTGCACCAGGTGTTCGGCCTGGCTTTTGCCGAACTGCGCGTCGACCAGGATCGCGTCTTTCGCGCCGCTGACCAGCACCGAACTGACCGGGAAGATCGCGGCCTCGCCGGGGTTGTACACGTCGAGGGTCAGCTCGGCAGCGGCCGCCTGGACGGCGAAGGCCAGGGCGGCGGTCGCCAGGGTCAGGCGCTTGAGGGTGGACAACATCGGGCAACTCCGGCAATCGGTAAGGGATGCACAGAGCTTAGTTGCACCAAACACCACAAAAAATGCGATGCTGGGACATAGTTTGTTTCTAAAATCGGGCAGATCATGGATCGTCTTCAAGCAATGCGCGTGTTTGTGACGGTGGTGGATCTGGGCAGCCAGTCCGCCGCCGCCGACCATCTGGACCTGTCGCGCCCGGTGGTCTCGCGCTACCTGGCCGAGCTGGAAGACTGGGTCGGCGCGCGCTTGCTGCATCGCACCACGCGCAAACTCAGCTTGACGGCTGCCGGCGGGGAAACCCTGCCACGTTGCCGGCAATTGCTGGAACTGTGCGGCGACATGCAGGCCGCCGTCAGCGAACCGGATGACGCGCCCCGTGGCCTGCTGCGCCTGAGTGTCAGCACCTCGTTCGGCCAGGCGCAGTTGGCCGAGGCCATCGCCGAATACGTCAGGCGCTACCCCTTGGTGACGGTCGACCTGCAGATGCTCGATCGCACGGTCAACCTGGTGGATGAGCGCATCGACCTGGCCATCCGCACCAGCAACGACCTGGACCCCAACCTGATCGCGCGGCGCCTGACGGTCTGTCGCTCGGTGGTGTGCGCGACCCCGGCCTACCTGCTTGAGCATCCGGCGCCGCAAAAGGTCGAGGACCTGGCGCGACACAACTGCCTGACCCACTCGTACTTCGGCAAAAGCCTGTGGCATTTCGAGGAAGGCGGCGAACACGTTTCGGTGCCGGTCCACGGCAATATCACCGCCAACGAAGCCAGCACGCTGTTACGCGTGACGCTCGCCGGGGCGGGGGTGGCGATGTTGCCCAGTTATCAGGCCGGCGAGCACATCCGCCGTGGCGAACTGGTGCGCCTGTTGCCCGCGGCCGAACCGCGGCAGATGAATATCTACGCGGTGTACGCGTCGCGCAAACACATGCCGTCGGCGCTGCGTAGCCTCCTGGATTTCCTGGTGCTGAGGTTTCCGGAAACGCCGGAGTGGGACCGGGGCCTGTGACCCGACATACAGATGTTGAATGGCGTCCAATAATGGCAACTCGCCCTGGCTGACCTATGCTTTAAACAGCACCGAGTAGGTCCTTCAGAGGTCTGTGCCATGACCGTCAAAACCAGAAAGTACCTGAAAATTTTCATCCTTTGCGCCTTGGTCAGCGCGCTGTACGGCACCGCCGCCTATCGCGTCGAGCAGGCCCGCATGCAGCCGAGCTTTGCGATCAGTTGCCATCAGGATCAATGCATTCCGCGCACCGGCAGTTTCAGCGCGTTGCGCTAATGGCCGACCAAGGACGATCTCGCGTTTAATCCTCGGGTGTTTCGGCCTTGAGTCGTTCGCGAAATGCCTTGGGCGAAAACCCGACCCGGCGGCGGAATAGCCGCGAGAAGTTGGTCGGGTCGGAAAAGCCCAATACCTCCGACATTTCATTGATGGTCATGCTGGTGTAGGTCAGCAGGCGCTTGGCTTCCAGCAATTGGCGGTCGTGCATGATCTGTAGCGCGGGTTGCCCACCCAACTCCCGACATGTGCCGTTCAGGTGTGAGACCGAGATACCCAGCTTGTGGGCCAGGTCTTCAATCTTCGGGTGTTCGCGATAATGCTGTTCGACCAATTGGGTAAAGCGCCGGAAATACTCGCGCCCACGCGGTGCCCGCGGGTGACGGCGCTGGATGGCCTGGCGGCTGATCCATACGAGCAGCACGCTGACCAGGGCGTGCATCAGCATGTCCCGGGCCGGCTGCTCATCGGCGTATTCGTCCTGCAGGCGGGCGAACAGGTTGTTGAGATAGTCGCTGTCCTTGCCTGCCGGGTAACTGCCCAGCACCTGCAGGCCGTCCACCGTTGCGCCCAATTGCGCTTGCAGGTGGCTGACCAGCGGTGCCGCCAGGGTCAGCACGTAGCCTTCGACATCTTCCGCAAACCGGAATCCGTGCACACACAGCGGCGGCAGCACCTGCAAGGTCGCTTCGTTGAGGGTGGTGCGCTGGCCTTCGATTTCCAGTTGCGCCTGGCCTTGGTGGACGTACAGCAACTGGCACAGATCCGCGTGCCGGTGGGGCTGGATTTCCCACTGGTAGTCCCGGCTGCGTCGGGAAATCGTTTCGCAGTGCAACAAATCCGGCGTCGGCCATTGCTGGTTTTCCCCGTACAGCTTGAACACCGGAATCGCGGAACTGGCAGTTTTGGTCATAGTTTCAATCCGATACTCAGGCAAGTGGTTCGGTAATCGCCCCGATTGGCAAAAAGCGCAGGCTTTGGCGCAGTTTTCACCTTCTTATAGCGCCCACTCAAGTGAAAAATGTCAGCAATAAGACCAATGACAACTCTTTCACCTTATCCGTTCGGGTGAATTTTTCGGACCATAAAAATAATGAAAACGCTGAAAACTCAAGTCGCCATCATCGGCGCCGGTCCTTCGGGACTGTTGCTCGGCCAACTGTTGCAGCAGGCCGGTATCCAAACCCTGATTCTAGAGCGCCAGAGCGCCGATTACGTGCTGGGGCGCATCCGTGCCGGGGTGTTGGAGCAAGGCATGGTCGACCTGTTGCGCGAGGCCGGCGTCAGCCAGCGCATGGACGAGGAAGGCCTGGTCCATGATGGCTTCGAACTGGCGCTTAATGGCCAACTGACTCACATCGACCTCAAGGCGCTCACCGGCGGTCAATCGGTGATGGTCTACGGCCAGACCGAAGTGACCCGCGACCTGATGGCCGCACGCGCCGCCACCGGTGGCGTCACCTTGTATAACGCGCGTGAGGTGCAACCCCACGGGCTCAAAACTGATCAACCCTGGCTGACGTTCGAACATGAAGGCGAAGCCTTTCGCCTGGAGTGTGATTACGTGGCCGGTTGCGACGGTTTTCACGGTGTCGCCCGGCAATCGATCCCGGCCGAGTCGCTGAAGGTCTTCGAGCGGGTGTATCCCTTCGGCTGGCTGGGCATCCTGGCCGACACGCCGCCGGTCCATCCTGAACTGGTGTACGCCAAGCATGCGCGTGGGTTTGCCTTGTGCAGCATGCGTTCGCCGACGCGCAGCCGTTACTACCTGCAAGTACCCGTTGAGGAGTCGGCCGATGAGTGGTCGGACCAGCGTTTCTGGGCTGAACTGAAAACGCGCCTGCCAAGCCAGTTGGCCGAGCAGTTGGTGACCGGGCCGTCGATCGAAAAAAGCATCGCGCCGCTGCGCAGCTTCGTGGTCGAGCCGATGCAGTACGGGCGTTTGTTTCTGCTGGGGGACGCGGCGCACATCGTCCCACCCACCGGGGCCAAGGGCTTGAACCTGGCGGCGAGCGACGTGAGCACGCTGTTTCGCATCTTGCTCAAGGTCTACCGCGAGGGGCGCGTGGAGTTGCTGGAGAAATATTCGGAAATCTGCCTGCGACGCGTGTGGAAGGCTGAGCGGTTTTCCTGGTGGATGACGTCGATGCTGCATCAGTTTCCCGAAGCGGACGGGTTCAGCCAGCGCATTGCCGAGAGCGAACTGGCGTACTTCATCCACTCGCACGCCGGTCGCACCACCATCGCGGAAAATTACGTCGGGCTTCCTTACGAAGCTATCGAATAGCCTGCTATCGTATCGAGCATGCCCGCAGGTCGCCTTTTCCTGCGGGCCTTGCTCGAAGGTTTACCGTGACTCAGCTCAATCAGCCTACTCCAGCCGTACCTGCCGTGCGCAGCATCCTCGTCTCGTTGATGATGGCGATCTTCCTCGGTGCCTTGGACCAGACCATTGTCGCCGTGTCCATGCCGGCCATTTCCGCGCGGTTCCACGACGTCAACCTGCTGGCCTGGGTGATCTCCGGCTACATGGTGGCGATGACAGTGGCGGTGCCGATCTACGGCAAGCTCGGCGACCTGTATGGGCGGCGGCCGATGATGCTGATCGGCATGGGTCTGTTCACCCTGGCGTCGCTGTTCTGTGGCATGGCGCAAAGCATGGAGCAACTGGTGCTGGCGCGGGTGCTCCAGGGCATCGGCGCCGGCGGGATGATTTCGGTGAGCCAGGCGATCATCGGCGACATCATCCCGCCGCGCGAGCGCGGGCGTTACCAGGGCTATTTCAGCGGCATGTACGCGGTGGCCAGCGTGGCCGGGCCGGTGCTGGGCGGTTATATGACCGAGTACCTGTCCTGGCGCTGGGTGTTTTTGATCAACCTGCCGTTGGGCGCCGGCGCCTGGTACGTGGCCCATCGCAGCCTGGTCGGGCTGCCGTTGCCGCAACGCAAGCCGATCATCGATTACCTCGGCACCGTGCTGCTGATCATCGGCTTGAGCGCCTTGCTGCTGGGCATCACCGAAATCGGCCAGGGCCATGATTGGCGCAATGACTCGGTGCTAGCGTTGCTGGCCTGCGCGCTGGTGGCGCTGAGCATATTTGTCTGGCATGAGCGGCGTGCGCGGGAACCGTTGTTGCCGATGCACCTGTTCGCCAACCGCAGTGCTGTGCTGTGCTGGTGTACGATGTTTTTCACCAGTTTCCAGGCGATTTCCCTGACGGTGCTGATGCCTTTGCGCTTTCAGACCGTGACCGGCTCCGGCGCCGACAGTGCCGCGCTGCACCTGCTGCCACTGGCGATGGGCTTGCCGATGGGCGCCTACTTTGCCGGGCGCATGACCTCGGTGACCGGGCGCTATAAACCGCTGATCCTCAGCGGCGCCGTGTTGAGCCCCTTGGCGATTCTCGGCATGGCCTACAGTGCGCCGCAGGCGATGGGGCTGACGGCGATGTTCATGCTGCTGTGCGGCATCGCTGCCGGCATGCAGTTCCCGACCTCGCTGGTGGGCACGCAGAACTCGGTGGAACAGCACGATATCGGCGTCGCCACCAGCACCACCAACCTGTTCCGTTCCCTGGGCGGGGCGGTCGGGGTGGCGTGCATGTCGGCGTTGTTGCTGGCGCTGTTGCAGGACTCCAGCTTTGCCCACCTGGCCAGCGGCGCGCTGGTGGTCGAGGGCGGTTCCGGCAGCGTTTTGCTCGACGGCCTGAACGCCGCCCCGGGCCCGGCGCAGGATGCCCTGCGCGGGGAACTGGCGTTGACGTTCCGGCATTTGCTGATGGTCAGTGCGGCGGTGTCGTTGCTGGGGTTGGCGGCAGCGATTGCGATGCCTGATCGCATGCTGCGCGGCCGTGAAGACAAGGCCCGCTGACGGGCCGGCTGGACATCCAAATGTGCGAGCGGGCTGGCCCGCTCCCACCGGTTTGACCGCCTGTGCAATTCAAGGGCTGTAAGAACCGACCGCCACCATGAAATGCCCGGTTTTGCGCAAATACGCATGCTTGTTCTCGACCTTGCCGGTCACCGGGTTTTTCCAACGGTACGTGTACTCACCCTGATCCTGCTCCGCCATCAACTTGAGGATCGGTGCGCCCACCGGCTTGCCGTCGGGGTCCTTGATCTTGCTGAAGTCGGTGTTGATCAGCCGCAGGTTGGTGCCATGGGCGGCATAGCGCCGGGTATCGAGGTCGACCACGAACACGTAGAGATCGTCCTGCAGGAAACCGCCCTGCAATGAGTTGATCGCCTTCAGCGTGCCGGCTTCATCCTTGACCAGCGCCTTGACGGCCTGGTCCCGCAGCGCTCGCGCCTGTTCCGGCGTGGCCCGTGGCAGGTAATAGCCCACCGCGAGGATGCGTTCGCCGACACGCTGATAAAACACATGCTTGTGTTCGATCTTGCCGTCGTTCCAGTTCTGCCAGCGGTAGTCGGCCTGCTGGATGCCCTGGCCTTCCGGCGCCTTGAGCGCGTCCTTGAACGACTGGCGCAAATCCGCCCCGAGCACTTCGGACACATCGCGGCCGATCAAGGCGGAGGAGGGCCCGCCGCTGGCCAGCAACACGCCCTGGGTGTCGACCACGAACACATAGCGGTCATGGTCGACGAACTCGCCCTGGCGGCTGAAGGCGGCGAAGGCCTTGTCGCCATTGCTCTGGTAGTAGGCCAAGGCTTTTCCCAGCAGAGCCTTGGCCGCCTGGGCTTCCTCCTCCGGCAAGGCGGCGGCGTGTACTTGGCTGAAACCCAACAGCAACAGCCAGCTGAATCGGAGCAGTCGCTTCATTATCCGTGCCTCGTTCTTATGGATGTGAGCACAGCTTAGACGGCTGCGGCTCAGGGCGCCGCCAGCCATTGATTGACGATGCCGTCGTACACCCCGGTGGCCACGCTCAGGTGCAACCACTGGTCGACGTAACTTTTCCAGGCCACATCGTCGCGTGGCAGCAGGAAGGCTTTCTCGCTGTATTGCATCTGCCGCTGCGGGTTGACCGCGCACAGCCCCGGCTTGAGTTTCTGCTGGAAGCGCGCCTCGCTGGCGTCGGTGATCATCACATCGGCCTTGCCCGCCAGCAGTTCGTCGAAGATGGTCACGTTGTCGTGCAGGCGCAGTTGCGCCTGGCCCAGGTGCGCCCGGGCGAACACTTCGTTGGTGCCGCCCGCCGGTTCGATCACCCGCACCTGTGGCTGGTTGATCTGCTCGACGCTCTGGTAACGCTGCACATCGGCGCAGCGCACCAGCGGGATCTTGCCGTCGACGCCGAGGGACTGGCTGAAGAACGCCTTTTTCTGGCGTTCCAGCGACACCGAAATACCGCCCACGGCGATGTCGCAGCGGTGCGCGAGGAAGTCCGGCATCAGGCTTTTCCAGGTGGTGGGCACCCAGGCGATTTTGGCGTTGAGGCTCTTGGCCAGGGACTCGGCCATGGCGATATCGATGCCTTCGTAGCGGCCATCGGCACGCAGGAAGGTGTAGGGCTTGTAGTCGCCGGTGGTGCAGACGGTGAGCGTGCCGCTGTCGAGCACGTTGTCCAGGCGCGAGGGGGGCGTGTCCGCGAGGGCGGGTGTCGCCAGACTCACCAATACACACAGGGCTAAAGGAGCTTTCATGCGGTCGAGTCCTTGGGCATGATCGGGCGGCCATTATTTCCAGCAAGATGGCGGGGTGGCAAGGACGGCGAATGTTTAGCCAACGTGCAACCAAACTCCGTCAACCCTGAATTGACGCCCCTGACCCGGCGTGTGACGCTGCCAGGCATCTCCCTCACTGTGATTCGCCCATGGACGGTTACCCCGACACTTACCCCGAGACACTGCCTGGCGTGCTCGCGCCGAGCGGTCCGGCGGATGTCGAGGCGTTGCCCTCCGCGCTGGCTTTCTGGGCCCTGTTCCACTGTCGACATGCGCGCCCACCAGATACCTCTCGCCTACGTTGATCTATCCGATGGATGACGCGCACCTGCGCGCATCCGCCCGGCGGCGCCTGTGCGCCTGCCTGACGCAAACGTATGAGAATTGCCATGAGTGTTTTTGCCAGCCTGCACGAAGCCCGCTCTTTCCTTGAGCAGAACCCGGACATCGAGATGTTCGAGCTGTTCATCCTCGACAACAATGGAGTGCCGCGCGGCAAGTTGCTGCATCGCGACGAACTGCTGGCGGTGTATGAAAGCGGCCGCCCGCTGCCCAGCACCATCCTTGGCCTGACCATCCATGGCGATGACGTGGAAAACTCCGGGCTGGTGTGGGAGGTGGGCGATATCGACTGTCGCGCCTACCCGATCAGCGGCAGTTTGCAGCGCATGCCATGGCGGCTGATTCCGACGGCGGCGGTGCAAGTCAGCATGCACCCCACCGAAGGCTTGCCCGCCACCGTGGCCGACCCCCGGCACGTGCTGGCCAGGGTGATCGACGGGCTCAAGGCCGATGGTTATTACCCGGTGATGGCGGCGGAACTGGAGTTCTACCTGCTCGACCAGAAACCCGACCACAACGGCCGCCCGCAACCGGCGCGCGACATGGACGGCGGCCGCCCGCGTGCGACCCAGGTCTATGGCCTGCGCGAGCTGGAGCAGATCGAGCCGTTTCTCGCCGACCTTTACAGCGCCTGCAAACTGCAAGGCATCCCGGCGCGCACGGCGATTTCCGAATACGCGCCGGGCCAGGTCGAAATCACCCTCGAACACCGCACCGATGCCCTGCAAGCGATGGACGAAGCGGTGCGCTACAAACGCCTGGTCAAAGGCGTGGCGCACAAACACGGGATGACGGCGTGCTTCATGGCCAAACCGTTCGACGACCTGGCCGGCACCGGCATGCACATGCACGTCAGCCTGGCGGACGCCGAGGGCCATAACCTGTTCGCCAGCGAGGCCGCCGACGGTACGCCGCTGCTGCGCCAGGCCGTGGGCGGCATGCTCAGCACCTTGCTCGATTCGCTGCTGATGTTCTGCCCCAACGCCAACTCCTATCGCCGCTTCCAGACCAACAGCTATGCGCCGCTGGCCGCCACCTGGGGCGTCGACAACCGCACCGTCAGCCTGCGTGTGCCGGGTGGTCCGGCGCCGTCGCGGCACATCGAACACCGCCTCTGCGGCGCCGACGCCAACCCCTATCTGGCGGCGGCGGCGATCCTCGCCGGTATCCACCGCGGCATCCGCGAACGACTTGACCCCGGCGCTCCGGTGGAAGGCAACGGCTACGCCCAGGCCAACGCGTTGCTGCCCACCGATTGGCTCACCACCCTGCGCGCCCTGGAAGACTCCAGCTGGGCACGGGAGGCGTTCGGCAGTGAGTTCCTCGGCGTGTACCTGGCGGTGAAACGGGCTGAATATCGGCAGTTCATGGGCGAGGTGGGCGAACAGGATTGGCGCTGGTATCTGCACTCGGCGTAAACGGATTGACGGTGGTGGTTTTTTCGACCTTTTTTTCACGTTGCACTGGTTAAGCTGCGAATCAAGGTCGTTCACTACCGTTCCACTCACATGAGCCCGTGATGTTGTCACCACCACTTTCGTCCATCGAGATCGAATACGCCGAACGCTGTGACCGTGAGCACGCCAGGGTCTGCGGCGATACGCGCCCGCCTGGGCTGCGCCGGCGTCTGGCGGCGTGGCGTGACGGGCGGCTGGTGCGCAATGCCCTCAAGGTGGCCGGCGAGCCCGGTCTGATCCTCGACCTGGCCTGCGGTTCGGGGCGGTTCTGGCCGGTGTTGGCCGAACACGTCAACCGGGTCATCCTCGCCTCGGATAACTCCCAGGACATGCTCGACCACGCCCGCACCCATCACCCGGCGGCGCTGCTCAAGCGGGTCAAGACCTTTCAGGGCTCGGCGTTTTCCATCGGTTTGTCGGCGAACGCGGTAGATTGCATTTTCTGTCTGGAATTGTTTCGCCACGTGCCCAGCCGCGAAGGGCGCCAAGCGCTGCTGCAGGAGTTTCATCGGGTCAGTCGCGACACCGTGATCGTGTCGGTCGCCTCCCGGACGCCAGTGGAGGAGGAGTTCTGCCAGGCGGGGTTCCAGGTCCTGAATCACCAGGAGTTCATTCCTGGCTCCAGCGTATGGCGTGTCTACGTTCTACGTAAGATGGGATAACTCCAATCTGTCCGACTATTCTTCACATGCTGTCGGAGTTTTCATGATTGCGTGTGCACTGCGGATGCTCGCAAGTCCCTTCCGCGATATATACTGCGCGCCATTCTTCAAGGGAGAGCCGTGTGGCCATCGATATTCACTGGATCTGCGACAACGATAGCCTCGGCCAGCATTGCGCCGAATGGCAGCAGTTGCCATTCGTCGCCCTCGACACCGAGTTCATGCGGGTCGACACCTTTTATCCCATTGCCGGGCTGATCCAGATCGGTGATGGCGTTCGCGCTTACCTGATCGACCCCCTGACCATCGACAACTGGCAACCGCTGGCGGCGTTGCTGGAAAACCCGGCCGTGATCAAAGTGGTCCACGCCTGCAGTGAAGACCTGGAAGTGTTGCTGCGCCTGACTGGCAGCCTGCCAGTGCCGTTGTTCGACACCCAACTGGCCGCGGCTTACCTGAACCTCGGCTTCTCCAT
The DNA here is from genome assembly GCF_059423025.1 of Pseudomonas sp. GW704-F2. Taxonomy (NCBI): domain Bacteria; kingdom Pseudomonadati; phylum Pseudomonadota; class Gammaproteobacteria; order Pseudomonadales; family Pseudomonadaceae; genus Pseudomonas; species Pseudomonas sp. GW704-F2. The sequence continues at coordinate 70,943 of NZ_JBWKXO010000018.1, forward strand.
GGGCTATTCGCGCCTGGTGCAAGCCGTGCTCGATATCGACTTGCCCAAGGGCGAAACCCGCTCGGACTGGCTGCAGCGCCCGTTGTCCGAGACCCAGGTGAGCTACGCCGCCGAAGATGCGGTCCACTTGGCCGAGGTCTTCATTCGCCTGCGCCCGCGGCTGTCGGACGACAAGTACGCCTGGGTCCTGGAAGACGGTGCCGAACTGGTGGCCAACCTGCGCCGCGAAGTCGACCCTTACGAGGTGTACCGCGAGGCCAAGCTGGCGTGGAAACTGTCCCGTGCCCAACTCGCCGTGCTGCGTGAACTGTGCGCCTGGCGCGAGCAGCAAGCGCGTGCCCGTGACCTGCCGCGCAATCGCATCATTCGTGAACACTCGCTGTGGCCCCTGGCCAAATCCCAGCCGGATAACCTCGCCGCCCTGGGCAAAATCGAAGACATGCACCCGCGCACCGTGCGTCAGGATGGCCAGTTTCTGCTGGACCTGATCAAGCGCGCCGGCAGCGTGTCCATGGACCAATGGCCGCCCGCCGTGGCTGAACCGCTGCCGGTGGACGCCGCGACGCTGATCAAGCACCTGCGCGCCTTGGGCCAGGCGCAAGCCGAACGTCTGGAGATGGCGCCGGAACTGATGCTGCGCAAGAAAACCCTCGAAGCCCTGGTCAAAAGTGGCTACCCCGACGGGCCTTACCAATTGCCAGACTCGCTGCGTGGCTGGCGCCGCGAGTTGATGGGCCAGGCGCTGCTCGACAGCCTGGCCACTGCCGGAGAACAGCCTTGAAACGTATTTGCTCCATCTATCGCAGCTTGAAACGCAACGAAATGTATCTCTACGTGCTGAAAAGTGATGCCCTGGAGCGCGTGCCGGAACCCTTGATGGAAGCCTTCGGCAAGGCCCATCACGCTTTCGACATGGTGCTGACGCCCGAGCGCAAGCTGTCGCGCGAGGACATCGCAGTGGTCCTGGAAAACCTCGAAAAGCAGGGCTACCACCTGCAAATGCCACCGGCCGAGGACGAGTACATCGAACACTTGCCCGAAGAGCTGCTGCGCCGCAACGACCCGATGTGATCGCGGCGTGCCCTGCCCGGGGCGCATTCTTTTCCATGGAATCGTATTAATGGATGGTGGCCGTAAGGATGCGGGCGGCCGTCCGCATTGTTTTTGAAAGGTTTGAACCATGCGTGTTCTGATTGCTGAACAGGATCACCCGCTCTACGCCCGGTTGCTGAGCGAAGCGGCCCCGGACCTCGAGGTGTTGACCAGCGGCGACTCGGCCGAACTCTCGCGCCTGGCCGCCGATTGCCCGGTGTGGCTCGGCCAGCCGGACCTGCTCGCCACCCTGTTGCGCCAGGGGCACCAGCCGCAGTGGCTGCAATCGACCTGGGCCGGCATCACGCCGCTGCTGGCCGACGGCCTGCCCCGCGACTATCGCTTGACCCGTGCGGTGGGGATTTTTGGCCAGGTCATGGCGGAATTTATCCTCACCTACATGCTCGGCCATGAACGCGAAGTCTTGGCGCGCCTGGTCAGCCAGGTCGAGCGCAAGTGGGACAACCGCATGGGCCAGAGCCTGGCGGGGCGCACGGTGCTGATCGTCGGCTGCGGTGATATCGGCCAGCGCGTGGCGCAGTTCCTTGTGCCGTTTGGCGTCAAGCTGTACGGCATCGCCAGCCAGGCGCGCGAGCAGGCGCCGTTTGTCGAAGTGGCCGCGCTCGATCAGCTCGGCCGGCTGGTGGGCGAAGCGGACTACGTGATCAACCTGTTGCCCAACACGCCGAACACCCACGACCTGTACGACGCGGCGCTGTTCAAGCAATTCAAGCCGAGCGGGTTGTTTATCAACGTCGGCCGCGGTGTCGCGGTGGTTGATGCGGATCTGGTCGAAGCGTTGAAAGAAGGGCACCTGGCTGGCGCGGTGATCGACGTGTGCCGCCAGGAACCGTTGCCGCAGCGCCACCCGTTCTGGACCGCCTGGGGCTTGCTGCTGACCGGGCACAGCTCGGCGCCGACCTCGCCATCGATGATGGTGCAACTGTTTCTGGAAAACGTGCGCGCCTACCAGGCCAAGCAAGTGTTGCGCGGTGAAGTGGATTTCGAGCGCGGCTACTGACACCGCGTCGAACCATAGGTGGGGGCTGGCGAGCCAGCTCCCACGTCAGTCCTAGAGACTGAAATCGCCTTGCGAAACCAGCTCGCTCAACGGCTTGCGCGGGCTTGGGGTCTCACGGCCTTGCAGGTACTCGGGCAAGCTCGACTTGTCGCCCAGCTTGCCAATCGCGACCGCCGCATGCAGCGCATAACCCTCGGGAATCTTCAGCTCTTTGCGCGTCAGTGCCTGATCGAAGCCGGCCATGCCATGGCTGTGCCAGCCGCTGAGGCTGGCCTGCAGCGCGAGGTAGCCCCAGGCCGAACCGGTGTCGAAGGTGTGCCACAGCGCCGGGGTTTCTTCGCTGGCGCCGGGGGCGATGAAGTCGGTTTTCGAGGCGATGATCACCAGGGCCGACGCATGCTGCGCCCAGTTGCGGTTGAATTCGTTCAACAGGCCGAGGAAACGTTCCCAGTCCGGCGTGTCACGGCGCGCATAGAGAAAACGCCAGGGCTGCGAGTTGTAGGCCGATGGCGCCCAGCGCGCGGCTTCGAAAAAACTCAGCAGGGTTTCCTGCGGGATGCTCTCGCCGGTAAAGGCGCGAGGCGACCAGCGCTCAGTGAACTGGGGGTTGATCGGGTAATCGGCAGCGCGGGGGTTGGTGCTCATGGGCAGTTCCTGATCGTCAATTCGGCGCTCAAAGCTACTGCGCTCCCACTAGACTGACAAGTCTTGCAACACCGCCAGTCGTAAGCGCTTGGCCCCAGTGGCCTTGGGCACTAGACTGGCGGCCTTTTCACCCACCGATACCGATGTAGAACCATGGCCGCCAAAGTCGAACCTTTCTGGATACGCAAAACCCTTGAACACCTCGATCAGGAGGAGTGGGAGTCGTTGTGCGACGGCTGTGGCCTGTGCTGCCTGCAAAAGCTCGAGGATGAAGACGACAACAGCGTCTATTACACGCGCATCGCCTGCAAACTGCTCGACCTGAAAACCTGCCAGTGTACCGATTACCCCAACCGCCGCGCGTCGGTGCCCGACTGCATCCAGCTCACCCCGGGCCAGGCCGACCAGTTCAAGTGGTTGCCGCCCACCTGCGGTTACCGCCTGGTCAGCGAGCGCAAGGACTTGCCGCTGTGGCATCACCTGGTCTGCGGCGACCGTGACGCCGTGCATCACGAACGCATTTCCCAGTCCGGACGCATGCTCCGCGAAGGCAGCGTGCCCGAAGAAGACTGGGAGGATTACCTGATCTTCCGCGCTGGCTGAACAAGGAGCGAGTATGAAGGGGCTGACCCGGCTGGCGGCCAGCCTGGTGTTGCTGGCGCTGAGCACACCGGCGTGGTGCGCGCAGAAAGTCGACCTGGACTATCACGTCAAACTGCTGCCCCAGAGCGATCAGGCTGAGGTGCGCGTGAGCCTGTCCCAGGGTTCGGCGGTGCGCAGCCTGGATTTCGAGCTGGGTCGCGACGGTGACTACAGCGATTTCAAGGCCGATGGCCAATGGAAAGTCAGTGGCCATCGCGGCCTTTGGCAACCCAGCGCCGACAAGGCCAGCCTGACCTACCGTGTACGCCTCAGCCATGCGCGCAAGCCGGGTATCTATGAAACGCGCATGACGCCGGGTTGGGCGCTGTTTCGCGGGGAAGACCTGGTGCCGACCGCGCACCTCGACCAGCAGGACGGCGTCGAGCTGGTCTCGCGCCTGGTGTTCGAGCTGCCGACGGGCTGGAAAAGCGTCGAAACCGCCTGGCCGCGTATCGGCAAGCACACCTTCCGGATCAACAACGTCTCGCGCCTGTTCGACCGGCCCACCGGCTGGATGCTCGCCGGTAACCTCGGCAGCCGCCGTGTGCGCCTGGGCGAAACCGACGTCACCGTGGCCTCGCCCAAGGGCCAGGCCATGCGCCGTATGGACGTGCTGACGTTGCTGACTTTCGTCTGGCCGCAGGTGGAAGCCGCGTTCCCGCGTCACCCCGCCAAGCTATTGATTGTCGGCGCCAGCGACCCGATGCGCCGTGGCGCCTTCTCGGCGCGCGACTCGGTCTACCTCAACAGCCGCACGCCGCTGGTCAGTGAAAACGGCAGCAGCCCGTTGATCCGCGAAGTGGTGCATGCCATCGGCCGCTTCAGTGACCATGATGGCAGCGACTGGATCAGCGAAGGCCTGGCGGAGTATTACGCGATCGAACTGCTGCGCCGTGGCGGCGGGATCACCGATGAGCGCTATGCGGCGATACAGGCGCGGTTGACCCGCGAAGGCAAGAACGTCACCAGCCTGCGTGGCGAGCACGTCAGCGGCGCAACCGTGGCGCGGGCAGTGGTGGTGATGCAGGAGCTGGATCGCGAGATCCGCGTGAAAACCCACAACAAGCGCTCGCTGGATGATCTCGCGCAAGTGGTGATGCGGGCGAACAGCGTCAGCACCCCAGAGTTTGTGCGACTGGCCCAGAGCATTATCGGCGAGTCGTCGGTGGTGCTGGACTCCAAGCTGTTGCGCTGACCCAGAATAAAGGTGGGAGCAAGCCGCCTCCCACATCTGGATCAGCAACAGGCAGAAGACTTGGCTCAGCCGGTGGTTTTTGTGGCCTTTTCGGCCCCCGCTTGCGCCTTGGTCTTCAGGTTCTTCAACTCGTCACCGGCCCGCTCGATTTTCGTGCGCAGGCTGTTCATTTCCTGGCGACCTTGTTCCAGCTTGTCCTTGAGCGAACTGTGCCCGGTAAACCCACGCGTCAGCGCCACGCCGCCAATCGCCACCTGGAGCAGCCCGAAAATCCCGCCACGGCGCAGGCCTTTGCCGACCATGATCACGCCACCGGCCACCGAGCCGATGCGCTCCCAGCCGTGTACGTTCTGCGTGGGGCGGGCCTGGCGTGGGGTGGATTCAATGACAGGTCGCAGGGTTTTGCTGTCGCTCATGATCGGTCTCCAACAAGGGCTAGTGATACGCAACTGACTGTGTGCAGGCGCCGGATGTTCCCGGCAACTCAGTATTTGGGCCCCGAGCGGGTGTTATTGCCCTTGGCCAGGCGGTCGTAGAGCACCACGTTGACGGTGGCGGCGAGGTTCATGCAGCCGGTGGTCGGGATGTACACCACGTCTTCACACCAGTCGCGAATCTCTTTGTCGAGGGAGCCGTCCTCGGGGCCGAAGATGTACAGCGCGCGGTCGGGGTGGGTGTATTCGGGCAGCGGGCGGGCGCTGTCCACCAGTTCGACGGCGACCGGGATGCAGCCCAGCGGCAGGATTTTTCTCAGGTCATCGATGCCGATCAGCGGAATGTCGTGGTGGACCTTCTTGGTGTCGGTGATGAAATCCCGGGCGCGCTCGTAGCGTTTGCCGGTGTAGAACACCGAGGCCACGCCGTAGCAACCGGCGGCGCGCATCACCGAACCGACGTTTTCGGGGGATTTGGGGTTATACAGACCGATGCAGCTGTAGCGTTTATTGCCCACGGGGAAGGGTGCCTTGGAGAAAAGCGGCGATTATACGGGGATTGGTCGGGCTGTGGTCGCTATCGAGCGCTGCGCCGCTGGCACTGCTGCCTTCGCGAGTAAGCCCGCTCCCACATTGGTCCGTGTCCATGCTCTGGAATGCGGTCAAGGGTAGGAGCGGGCTTGCCCGCGAAGAGGGCGGGGCAGCCCGCGTGCAACTTCAGTCGTCTTTCTTCATCAACCCGGCCAACGCCGCGAACGGGTTGTGCGTGGCCTTGGCGATCGTCGGGCTGCTGGTGGAGCCTTCGCCGAAGTACTGCTGGTCGGTGTAGCGCGAGTGCTCGTTGTCGTGGCAGTACAGGCACAGCAACTCCCAGTTGGACCCATCCTGGGGATTGTCGTCATGGTTGTGGTTGCGGTGGTGTACGGTCAGTTCGCTCAGGCGCTTGCCGGCGAATTCACGGGCGCAGCGGCCGCACACGTGGGGGTACATTTTCAGGGCTTTGTCGCGGTAGCCCATTTCCCGGTCGCGCTGGGCATCGGCGAGGATGCGGTCGAGCTTGGCGGTGTGGGAGGGCGGGTTGGTCGAGCTCATCATGGCTCCTGTCTTCGGGTGGGTCACGGATAGGGTTGATTCTAGCCAATCGCGGCGCAATTAGCCCTTGAGCTTTTCCGCAATCCAGATGGTGTGCCGCGTGCCCTTGTTGCCATGGGCGAACACTTGCACTTCCTCGGCCTTGAAACCGGCCTTGCGCAGCTTGTCGCTGAACAGCTTGTCTGCGCTGGCCGACCACACCGCAAGTACGCCCTTGGGGCGCAGGGCCTTGGCGCAGGCGGCCAGGCCACCGGCGGAGTAGAGCCAACTGTTGGCTTTTTGCGTAAGGCCTTCGGGGCCGTTGTCCACGTCGAGCATGATCGCATCAAAGCCCTGGGGCTCGGCTTGCAGCACCTTGGCCACGTCTTCCATGCGGACCACGGTGCGCGGGTCAAGCAGCGGGCGCCCGGCCTTTTCGCCCAAAGGGCCACGGTTCCATTCCACGACACCGGGCACCAGTTCTGCCACCACCACTTCGGCGGTCTTGCCCAGGTGCTTGAGGGCCGACGCGAGGGTGAAACCCATGCCCAGCCCGCCGATTAATACCCGCGAACCGGGGCGGCCGGCGACTTTGCGACAAGGGATTTCTGCCAGCGCGTCTTCGGAGCCGTGCATGCGCGTGTTCATCAACTGGCCGCCGTCGCCGCCCTGGATCTTGATGACAAAGTCCTCGCCGTATTCGAACAGGCACAAGGCACCGCCGTTGTCGGGGATCGGGGTGGTGTCCAGCAGAACGAAACGTTTCATGGAGATCTCATTGGGAAGGGCATTCTTGCGCGGTTGGGAGTAGCCTTACGACATTCCGGTCAGGCCATGGAGCCATCGATGAAGTGCAGCATTCTAACGGTCATTGTGTTGGGCGCGCTCACATTGGGTGTGGCGCAGGCTCAGGAGTTGCAAACCGTACCGGTTGCGCCGGCGCCAACCCCAGGCGCGCCGGGCACCCCCACCCCGACGCTGTATCCGCAAGTCACCCCGCCGGCGGTGCCCAAAACGAACGGCTCGCCGCCGCTGGTGCCTATTGTGTTACCTGCGCCACCGAAGGACCAGACGGTCCCCGGCGTACCGCCGAACGACAGCAAGCCGAAGACGCCCGGCGGTTAACCGCGTCGAGCGCTCCAGCGTTCAGACAGGACCGCTAAACCAGCCCCAGCGCCTTGAACACAAATGCATATTCGAGCGCTACGTCACGTAATCCCTGGTAACGCCCGCTCATGCCGCCATGGCCGGCCCCCAGTTCGGTCTTGAGCAGCAGCAGGTTGTCGTCCGTCTTGGTGTCGCGCAGCTTGGCCACCCACTTGGCCGCTTCCCAGTACTGCACGCGGCTGTCGTTGTAGCCGGCGATCACCAGCAGGGCCGGGTAGGCTTGGGCGCGCACGTTCTCATACGGCGCATACGCCTTGATGCGCGCATAGACCTCGGGCTCCTGCGGGTTGCCCCACTCGTCGTACTCGGTGACGGTCAGCGGCAGGTCGGGGTCGAGCATGGTGTTGAGCACGTCGACGAACGGCACTTCGGCAATCGCCGCCTGGAACAGTTCCGGACGCTGGTTGAGCACCGCGCCGATCAATAGGCCACCGGCACTGCCGCCGCTGATCACCAGCTGTTTGGCGCAGGTCAAACCCTGTGCGATCAGGTGTTCGGCACAGGCGATAAAGTCGCTGAACGTGTTCTGCTTGTGTTCTTGTTTGCCATTGCGATACCAGGCTTCGCCCAGCTCGCCGCCGCCGCGCACATGCGCAATGGCAAACGCGACGCCACGGTCCAGCAGGCTCAGGCGCGCGTGGGAGAACCACGGATCGAGGCTCTGGCCGTAGGCGCCATAGCCGTAGAGGTACAGCGGCGTCGGCTTGCCGAGCTGGTCGCGCTTGACCACCAGGCTGATCGGCACCTGGGTGCCATCGGCGGAGGTTGCCCACAAACGCTGGCTGACGTAATCGTCGGCGTTGAAGACGCCGAGTACCGGCGTTTCCTTGAGCACCTGTTGCGCGCCGCTGGCCAGTTCCAGCTGGCGCACCTGGGCCGGACGGTTCAGGGCTTCGTAGCGCAGGCGGATCTTGTCGCTGGGGAATTCCAGGCTGTTTTGTACGTAGAGGCTGTAGGCAGCGTCAGGCAATTCCACACGATAGGTCGGTAGACCCTGGGGATGCACTTCGATGACCGGCAGGCCGCCGATGCGCAGGCTCAAGGTCATGGCGCTGGCATTCAGGCTCACGCCGTCGAGCATCACCTCATCACTGTGGGGGATCAGGTTTTTCCAGTCGGCCTGGGTCGGCACGCGGCCGGTGTCGGCGGCGACGAACAGGGCATAGTTGATGCCGTCGCGGTTGCTGCGGATGAACCAGGTCCACGCGCCGTCGAGCTGGCCGTGGTCGACGTCGTACTCGTGGTCTTCGACCCGTGGCGCCAGGCAGGTGAAGTCCAGGTGCGGCTGGTCGGCGTCCAGCGCCCAGATTTCACTGGTGGTCTTGCTGCCCAGGGCCACCAGCAACTGGCGCTCGGAGCTGGAGCGGTAGCAGTGCAGGAAGAAACGCCCGTCGGTCTCGTGGAACACTTCCTGCGCGGCGGTGCCGTCGAGGCGATAGCGGTAGAGTTTATGCGGACGATGGGTGTCGTCCAGTTCGCCGAAAAACAGGGTCAGGCTGTCATTGGCCCAAGTCATGCTGCCGTCGCAGTTATCGAACGCCAGTTCGCTGACTTTGTTGGTGGCCAATTCCTTCACGTACAGGGTGTAGATCTCTTCGCCATTGGTATCGAGGCTGTAGGCCAGGCGCTGATGGTCGGGGCTGATGCTGAATGCACCGAGGGAGAAAAAGCCGCCGTTGGCCAGCACGTTGGGGTCGAGCAACAGCTCCTCGCTGCTGTCATCCACCTGGTTGCTGTCGTCGGCCGGGCGCCGGCAGCGGTAGTGGCGGGCGTATTCGTCGCCGGCGGTGGTGCGCGTGTAATACAGGTACGGGCCCCAGGGGGAGGGCAGCGACAGGTCGGTTTCGAGGATACGGCCCTTGATCTCTTCGAACAGGGTTTCACGCAGCGCCTGTTGCCCGGCGAGTTGGGCTTCCTGCCAGGCGTTTTCGGCTTTCAGGTAATCCATCACTTCTGCGCTGTCACGCACTTGCAGCCAGGCGTAAGGGTCCTGGCCTGGGGCCTTGCGGGCAATCGGGGCGGCAGTGATGGGGGTCGATGGCGGCATGGAGCACTCTCTGTCTGGCGGATGGTGGCAGGCATTGCAGCCGCGACACGCAAAAGCCGTTATCATAGCGGCCTGTTTGCCTACCTTGCCATGGACACCATGACCGAGAACGATTATCTGACCGCTTGGGGCCTTTACGCCTTCGCCGCTTTGGGCTGCCTGTTGGTGTGGTGGCGCATGACCCGCTGGATCTGGCGCTGGTTGCGCGAGCCACTGCAATTGCTGATGGCCGTGCTGCTGTTGAGCCCGACCATCGTCGACCCGGTCAAGACCCAGTTCGCGCCGGCCGTGGCGATTACTGCGCTGGACCTGGTGCTCAAGGTCGGCAATAACGCCTGGCGGGCCGTCTCCGACTTGTTCATGTACACGATGATCGCCTTTGGTGTGTACCTCGTGTTTGTGTTGATCCGCTGGCCCATCGAGCGCGCCGCCAATGCCCGCCGTGAGCGCAAGGCCGCCGCTGATGCCGCCTTGGCCGCCGAGCCCGAAGACGATGACGAGCCGTTCCGTCGCCCGGCGCCTGTGGGCGGTATGCGGGTCGAACCGCGCCTTTAACGTTGTCTGCCCTGCAGCGAGAGCCCTGGCATGTGTGAATTATTGGGCATGAGTGCCAACGTCCCCACCGATATCGTGTTCAGCTTTACCGGGCTGATGCAGCGCGGTGGGCGTACCGGCCCCCACCGCGACGGTTGGGGCATCGCGTTCTATAAAGGCCGTGGCCTGCGCCTGTTCCAGGACCCGGCCGCGAGCAGCGAATCGGAAGTCGCGCGGCTGGTGCAGCGTTATCCCATCAAAAGTGAAGTGGTGATTGGCCATATCCGCCAGGCCAACGTGGGCAAGGTTTGCCTGTCCAATACCCACCCGTTCGTGCGCGAGCTGTGGGGGCGTAACTGGTGCTTTGCGCACAACGGCCAATTGGCCGACTTCACCCCGCGCGCCACGTTTTACCGGCCGGTGGGCGACACCGACAGCGAAGCGGCGTTCTGCGACCTGCTCAACCGCGTCCGCGAGGCGTTCCCGGAGCCGGTGGAGATCGAACAGATGCTGCCGGACCTGATCGCCGCCTGCACCGAATACCGCAGCAAAGGCGTGTTCAACTGCCTGCTCAGCGATGGCGATTGGTTGTTCTGCTACTGCACGACCAAATTGGCCCAGATCACCCGGCGCGCTCCGTTCGGCCCGGCACGCTTGAAAGATGTCGACGTGATCGTCGATTTCCAGGCCGAAACCACGCCCAACGATGTGGTAACGGTGATCGCCACCGAACCCCTGACCGACAACGAAAACTGGACCCGCTACGAACCGGGCCAGTGGAGCCTGTGGCGGCGCGGTGAATGCGTCAGCCAGGGCATTACCGAGTAAGGAAGTCGACTATGTTGCTCAGCTATCTGCGGTTGGTGTTGTTTGCCATTGGCTTGTTGGTCGGTGTGCAAGTGCCGGGGTTCATCAATGACTACGCCAAGCGCGTCGAAGCCCACCTGATCGAGGCCCAGACCGGCCTGCGCGGCTTTGAATCCACCGCGCAACAGTTCTTCAACGGAGACTTGCAGGCCCTGGTTGCCCACTACCGCGCCAGCGACGACCCGGTGTTTCGCAGCGATGCCAACAGCCTCGGCACGTTGTTGGATCGCCAGTTGGCGCTGGACAAGCAATTCCAGGCCATGCAAGGCCCCTGGTACATTCGCGCATTGCAGGTAGCGGTCGCGGCCGACCCGGCGATCCGCCTGGAAACCTGGAACGGCTACAGCTACCAGATCCTGCTGACCCCCGAAGCCATGGGCTGGGGCCTGGGCGGGGCGATGTTGTTGTCGTTCGGCCTGGAGTGCCTGTTCCGCTTGATCGACTGGGTGGTGCTGGGCGGCAAGCGCCTGCGCCAGAGCCGGCCGATCGAAGAGCGTGATTTGAAAGGGCTGTAGAAAGGCCTGTAATGGTGGGAGGGGGCTTGCTCCCACCGTTTTAATCGCGTTCCTTCAACTTCATGGGGTCGACCTTTATGGGGTGGACACCGTCCCGGACACACGCCAAAAATCGCGCCGTTTCACGATGAGTGTCGCTGGGACGGTGGGATAAGTTGCGAGTCTTGTGTAAAAGATCCCACACTACAAAAAAACAAAGCCTACAGGAGCACTCAGCGTGAGCCGTCTGCTATTGAATTGCGACATCGGCGAAAGCTATGGCAACTGGAACCTGGGTCTGGACGCTGAGGTCATGCCGTTCATTGATTGCGCCAACGTAGCCTGTGGCTTCCATGCCGGCGACCCGAGCATCATGCGCAAGACCGTCGGCCTGGCGCTCAAGCATGGCGTGCTGGTCGGGGCGCACCCGGCGTATCAGGACCTGCAGGGTTTCGGCCGCCGTTCCATGGCCTACACGCCCGAAGAAATCCAAGACCTGTTGCACTACCAGATCGGCGCGCTCGACGGCATTTGCCGCGCCCAGGGCGGACGGGTCAGCTACGTCAAACCCCATGGCGCGATGTACAACGACATGATGGCCAACCCCGCGCAGTTGCGTGCGGTGATCCAGGCCGTTGCCGCTTACGGCGAACTGCCGCTGATGCTGCTGGCCACCCGCGACAACCGCGCGGCCCAGGCGCTGGGCGACGAATACGGTGTGATCCTGTGGTTCGAGGCGTTCGCCGACCGTGCCTACGACAACAAGGGGCACCTGGTTTCCCGCCAATTGCCCGGCGCGGTACACCACGATACCGAAGCCATCATCCAGCAATCCCTGACCATTTCCCGTGGCGAACCCTTGACCGCCAGCGATGGCAGCCCCTTGGTCCTGCGGGCCAATACCTTGTGTGTGCATGGCGATAACGCCAGTTCGGTGGCCTCCGTGCAGCGCATTCGCGAGGCGTTGAAGTGCCAGTGACGCCACGCCTATGGGAGATATCGGGTTACTTGGAAAGGAACCGCATGCCTTCTTCGAGCCCGCGCAAGGTCAGCGGATACATCTGGTCTTCGACCAACTCCCGCACGATCCCGGTCGACGCCGTATAGCCCCAGGTGTCCTTCGGATACGGGTTTATCCAGATCAGCTTCTTGTACTTGGCCATGAAGCGCTGCATCCACACATACCCCGGCTCCTCGTTCCAATGCTCGACGCTGCCGCCGGCCTGGGTGATTTCATACGGCGCCATCGAGGCATCGCCGATAAAGATCACTTTGTAATCGGCGCCATATTTGTGCAGCAAGTCCTGGGTGGAGGTGCGCTCCGACGTGCGGCGCTGGTTGTTCTTCCACACCGACTCGTACACGAAGTTGTGGAAGTAGAAGTATTCCAGGTGCTTGAACTCGGTCTTGCACGCTGAGAACAGCTCTTCGCAGATCTTCACATGGGCGTCCATCGAGCCGCCGATGTCGAACAGCAACAGCAGCTTGATGGTGTTGCGCCGCTCCGGGCGCATCTGGATATTCAGCAAGCCGGCATCGCGGGCGGTGTGGTCGATGGTGCCGTCGATGTCCAGCTCTTCCGCCGCACCCTGGCGCGCGAACTTGCGCAGGCGGCGCAGGGCGATCTTGATGTTGCGCGTGCCCAGTTCCACCTGATCGTCGAGGTTCTTGTACTCGCGCTGGTCCCAGACTTTCACCGCCTTGCCCTGGCGCTTGCCCGCATCGCCGACGCGGATGCCTTCCGGGTTGTAGCCGCCGGAGCCGAACGGGCTGGTGCCGCCGGTGCCGATCCACTTGTTGCCGCCGGCGTGACGCTCTTTCTGTTCTTCCAGGCGTTTCTTGAACTCTTCGATCAACTTGTCCAGGCCGCCGAGGGACTGGATCTGCGCGCGTTCTTCGTCGCTCAGCGAGCGTTCGAACTCCTTGCGCAGCCAGTCTTCGGGGATCAGCGCCTGCAGGTGGTCGTCGAGCTTTTCCAGACCGTTGAAATAGGCGCTGAAGGCGCGGTCGAACTTGTCGAAATGGCGTTCGTCCTTGACCAGGATCGCCCGGGCCAAGTAGTAGAACTCGTCCATGTCGGCGAAGATCACCCGCTGTTTCAGGGCGTTGATCAGGTCGAGCAGCTCGCGCACCGACACCGGCACCTTGGCTGCACGCATTTCATTGAACAGGTTGAGCAACATGGCAGGCGCCCTTATCGGTTACCGCGACGGCTCATGAACGCCAGGCGTTCGAGCAATTGCACGTCCTGCTCGTTCTTCACCAGCGCACCGGCCAGGGGCGGGATGGCCTTGGTCGGGTCGCGTTCGCGCAGTACCGCTTCGCCGATATTGTCGGCCATCAGCAGCTTGAGCCAGTCGACCAGTTCGGAGGTGGAAGGCTTTTTCTTCAGGCCCGGCACTTTGCGCACGTCGAAGAACACGTCCAGCGCTTCGCTGACCAGGTCTTTCTTGATGTCGGGGTAATGCACGTCGACGATCTTTTGCAGGGTGGCGCGGTCGGGGAAGGCGATGTAATGGAAGAAGCAGCGGCGCAGGAACGCATCCGGCAGTTCTTTTTCATTGTTGGAGGTAATGATGATGATCGGGCGTTTCTTGGCCTTGATGGTCTCGTCGATTTCGTAGACGTAGAACTCCATCTTGTCGAGTTCTTGCAGCAGGTCGTTGGGGAACTCGATGTCGGCCTTGTCGATTTCGTCGATCAGCAGGATCACCCGTTCCTCGGCCTCGAAGGCTTCCCAGAGCTTGCCCTTCTTCAGGTAGTTGCGCACGTCATGCACCTTGTCCACGCCCAGCTGCGAGTCGCGCAGGCGGCTGACCGCATCGTACTCGTACAGGCCCTGGTGGGCCTTGGTGGTGGACTTGATGTGCCAGGTGATCAGCTTGGCGCCGAAGGATTCGGCCAACTGCTCGGCGAGCATGGTCTTGCCGGTGCCCGGCTCGCCCTTGACCAGCAGCGGCCGCTCCAGGGTGATGGCCGCGTTGACGGCCAGTTTCAGGTCATCGGTGGCAACGTAGGCCTGGGTGCCTTCGAACTTCATCGGTCATTCCTCGAATTCATCAATGCCCGACTATACCGTGCGGCCCCGGCGACTGTGAACGCAGACGGGTTATTCAGTCTCTGAATGACCAGTCACGCGTGCGCTCAGTCGATCGAAGGCGTGGTCGTTCCCGGGGCTGTTCTGCGGGCTTGTAGGAAATTGACTATTGCGATGTCTCCGACGTTCCGCTGACTGGACGCTTTGGAAGACGAGGCATACCCTTGGGGCTTTCTTCAAGCCGCCTCAAGGACCCGTCATGAGCCGCATTTTTGCAGACAACGCGCACTCCATCGGTAACACGCCTCTGGTTCAGATCAACCGCATCGCACCGCGTGGCGTGACCATCCTGGCCAAGATCGAAGGGCGTAACCCGGGTTATTCGGTGAAGTGTCGCATTGGCGCGAACATGATCTGGGACGCGGAAAGCACCGGCAAACTCAAGCCGGGCATGACCATTGTCGAACCGACCTCGGGCAACACCGGTATCGGCCTGGCGTTCGTCGCCGCGGCCCGTGGCTACAAACTGGTGCTGACCATGCCTGCGTCGATGAGCATCGAGCGCCGCAAAGTGCTCAAGGCCCTGGGCGCCGAGCTGGTGCTGACCGAACCGGCCAAGGGCATGAAGGGCGCAATCGACAAAGCCGCGGAAATCCTCGCCAGCGACCCGGCCACCTACTACATGCCGGCGCAGTTCGAAAACCCGGCCAACCCGGCGATCCACGAAAAAACCACCGGCCCGGAAATCTGGAACGACACCGACGGCGCCGTCGACGTGTTGGTGGCGGGCGTGGGCACCGGCGGCACCATTACCGGGGTGTCGCGCTATATCAAGAATACTGCGGGCAAGCCGATTCTGTCGGTGGCCGTCGAGCCGATCGTCTCGCCGGTGATCACCCAGGCGCTGGCCGGTGAAGAGATCAAGCCGAGCCCGCACAAGATCCAGGGCATCGGCGCCGGGTTCGTGCCGAAGAACCTCGACCTGTCGATGGTCGACCGCGTGGAACTGGTGAGCGACGACGAATCCAAGGCCATGGCCCTGCGCCTGATGCGGGAAGAGGGGATTCTGTGCGGGATCTCCTGCGGCGCGGCGATGGCGGTCGCCGTGCGCCTGGCCGAGAAGCCGGAGATGCAGGGCAAGACCATCGTGGTGATCCTGCCGGACTCCGGCGAGCGCTACCTGTCGAGCATGCTGTTCAGTGATTTGTTTACCGATCAAGAAAACCAGGCTTGATGCAAATCAGCGTGTGAGCGGGGGCCTTATGCATAATTGGCCTACCCTCGCGCCGTTTTAAACGCTGATTGTTGGACTGCGCGGGTTTTTCCCGAGGTCCGGAGTGTTTATCATGGCCGGCTGCTACGCCTGGTTTCCCCTCGACGGGAGGTTGTTGGCCAGGCGCTTATTTCCAGGAGTTGCTGCATGACCTTTTCTTTGGCCGCCAAACTGTCGGTGTTGCTGGTGTTTATCGGCAGCACGCTGTACGTACACCTGCGCGGCAAGGCCCGTTTGCCGATGTTGCGCCAGTTCGTCAACCACTCGGCGCTGTTTGCCCCGTATAACGCCTTGATGTACCTGTTCTCGGCCGTGCCGTCCAAGCCGTACCTGGACCGCAGCAAGTTCCCGGAACTGGACGTGCTCAAGGACAACTGGGAAGTGATCCGCGAAGAGGCCATGCACCTGTTCGACGAGGGTTACATCCGCGCCGCCGAAAAGAATAACGACGCCGGCTTCGGCTCGTTCTTCAAGAAGGGCTGGAAGCGTTTCTACCTCAAGTGGTACGACAAACCGCTGCCGTCGGCCGAGGCCCTGTGCCCGAAAACCGTGGCTCTGGTCAGCAGCATTCCCAACGTCAAGGGCGCGATGTTCGCGCTGTTGCCGGGCGGCAGTCACCTCAACCCGCACCGCGACCCGTTTGCCGGTTCCCTGCGTTATCACCTGGGCCTGTCCACGCCGAACTCTGACGACTGCCGCATTTTCGTCGACGGCCAGGAATACGCCTGGCGCGACGGTGAAGACGTGATGTTCGACGAGACCTACGTACACTGGGTGAAGAACGAGACGGAAAAGACCCGTGTGATCCTGTTCTGCGACATCGAGCGCCCGCTGAGCAATCCGCTGATGACCCGCATCAACCGCTGGGTCAGCGCGCAACTGGGCCGCGCCACCGCGCCGCAGAACCTGGACGACGAACGCGTCGGCGGCATCAACCAGGCTTATGCCTGGAGCAAGTCGTTCAGCGACAAGATCAGCAGCGTGGTCAAGCAGTGGAAGCGCAAGCATCCCAAGGCCTACCGCATTGCGCGGCCGGTGCTGGCGGTTGTCGTCTTGGTACTGCTGTGGAAGTGGCTCTTCGGCTGACTTGAAGTTTTAAATGCGGTCAAAACTGTGGGAGGGGGCTTGCCCCCGATAGCGGTGTGTCAGTCATCAGATGTATCGACTGATCCACCGCTATCGGGGGCAAGCCCCCTCCCACATTTGGCCTCCAGCGACCTTTAGCTGGCGATCAACTGGCGCAGCACATAGTGCAGGATGCCGCCCGCTTTGAAGTATTCCACTTCATTGAGGGTGTCGATCCGGCACAGCACGTCGATCTTCTCGCTGCTGCCATCCTCGCGGGTAATCACCAGGGTCAGGTTCATGCGCGGCACGAGCTGCGCGTCGCTGAGGCCCAGGATGTCGATCTTCTCCTTGCCGGTGAGTTTGAGCGCCTTGCGGTTCTGGTCCAGCTTGAACTGCAACGGCAGCACGCCCATGCCCACCAGGTTGGAACGGTGAATGCGCTCGAAGCTCTCGGCGATCACTGCCTTGACCCCTAGCAGATTAGTACCCTTGGCCGCCCAGTCGCGGCTCGAGCCGGTGCCGTATTCCTGGCCGGCGATCACCACCAGCGGTGTGCCGGCGGCCTGGTACTTCATGGCGGCGTCGTAGATCGGCATTTTCTCGCCGGTGGGCACATACAGCGTGTTGCCGCCTTCCTCGCCGCCGAGCATTTCATTGCGGATACGGATATTGGCGAAGGTGCCGCGCATCATCACTTCATGGTTGCCGCGGCGTGAGCCGTAGGAGTTGAAGTCGCGCGGTTCCACGCCTTGTTCGCGCAGGTAATGGCCGGCGGGGCTGTCGGCTTTGATGTTGCCGGCGGGGGAGATGTGGTCGGTGGTCACCGAATCGCCCAGCAGGGCCAGGACGTTGGCGCCGTGGATGTCCTTGATCACTGGCAGCGGCCCGGCGATGTCGTCGAAGAACGGCGGATGCTGGATGTAGGTGGAATCCTTCTGCCACACGTAGGTTGCGGCCTGCGGCACTTCGATGGCTTGCCACTGTGCGTCGCCGGCGAACACCTCGGCGTATTCCTTGTGGAACATACCGGTGCTGACCTGGGCGACCGCGTCGGCAATCTCCTGGCTGCTTGGCCAGATGTCCTTGAGGTAGACCGGATTGCCGTGTTGATCATTGCCCAACGGTTCGCGGCTGATATCGATGCGTACCGTACCGGCCAACGCATACGCCACCACCAGCGGCGGCGAGGCCAGCCAGTTGGTTTTCACCAGCGGGTGGACGCGGCCTTCGAAGTTGCGGTTGCCGGACAGCACCGACGCCACGGCCAGGTCGGCTTTCTGGATGGCTTTTTCAATCGGCTCGGGCAACGGGCCGGAGTTGCCGATGCAGGTGGTGCAGCCATAACCCACCAGGTCAAAACCGAGCTTGTCCAGGTATTGGGTGAGGCCGGCGGCCTTGTAGTAGTCGGTGACCACTTTGGAGCCGGGGGCCAGGGAGGTTTTTACCCAGGGTTTGCGGGTCAGGCCTTTTTCCACGGCCTTTTTCGCCACCAGCCCGGCGGCCATCATCACGCTGGGGTTGGAGGTGTTGGTGCAGGAGGTGATCGCGGCGATCACCACGGCGCCATTTTTCAGACGATAGGTCTGGCCGTCGTACTCGTAATCGGTTTCGCCCACCAGATCGGCATTGCCCACGGCCACACCGCCGCCGCCTTCGCTTTCCAGGCGGCCTTCTTCCTTGTTGGTCGGTTTGAATTGCAGGTCGAGGAAGTCACTGAACGCCTGGCCGACATTCGGCAGCGACACGCGGTCCTGCGGGCGTTTCGGCCCGGCGAGGCTGGCTTCGACGCTGCCCATGTCCAGGGCCAGGCTGTCGGTGAACACCGGCTCCTGGCCGGCGTTGCGCCACAGGCCTTGGGCCTTGGTGTAGGCCTCGACCAGTTTGACGGTCTGCGCCGGGCGACCGGACAGGCGCAGGTAGTCCAGGGTCACCTCATCCACCGGGAAAAAGCCGCAGGTGGCGCCGTATTCCGGGGCCATGTTGGCGATGGTGGCGCGGTCAGCCAGGGGCAGGTCGGCCAGGCCGTCGCCGTAGAACTCGACGAATTTACCGACCACGCCTTTCTTGCGCAGCATCTGGGTGACGGTCAGCACCAGGTCGGTGGCGGTGATGCCCTCTTTCAATTTGCCGGTGAGCTTGAAGCCGATCACTTCCGGAATCAGCATCGACACCGGCTGGCCGAGCATCGCCGCTTCCGCTTCGATCCCGCCCACGCCCCAGCCGAGCACGCCGAGGCCGTTGATCATGGTGGTGTGGGAATCGGTGCCGACCAGGGTGTCGGGGAACGCATAGGTGCGGCCGTCTTCGTCTTTGGTCCACACGGTGCGGCCGAGGTATTCGAGGTTGACCTGGTGACAGATGCCGGTGCCCGGCGGCACCACGCTGAAGTTGTCGAAGGCGCTCTGGCCCCAGCGCAGGAAGGCGTAGCGTTCGCCGTTGCGCTGCATTTCGATGTCGACGTTTTGCCCGAACGCGGCGGTGGTGCCGAACTTGTCGACCATCACCGAGTGGTCGATCACCAGGTCCACCGGCGACAGCGGGTTGATGCGCTGCGGGTCGCCACCGGCCTTGGCCACGGCGGCGCGCATGGCGGCCAGGTCGACCACGGCGGGCACCCCGGTAAAATCTTGCATCAGCACGCGGGCCGGGCGGTACTGGATCTCGCGGTCGGACTGGCGCTCTTTGAGCCAGGCGGCGATGGCCTTGAGGTCGGCGCCGGTGACAGTTTTGTTGTCTTCCCAGCGCAGCAGGTTTTCCAGCAGCACCTTGAGGGACATCGGCAGCTTATCCAGGTCGCCCAGGCGCTTGGCGGCTTCGGGCAAGCTGAAATAGTGATAAGTCTTGTCGTCGATTTGCAGGGTTTTAAGGGTTCTCAGGCTATCAAGGGATGACATTACATGACTCCTTATGGTCCGCACGGCTACGGACCTGACGGGACGAACAGAACTATCAAACTAGCCCTGTTTTCAGTAGCTGGCTAATTACTGGACTCTATGGACAGATCCAAGGTTCCGAAGTCAGTTATCATGCGCGCGTTTTCATGACAGACATTGCGATAGCGCAAGTCCGTTGGGTCGCCAGGAGAGTCGATGAACACCCTTTTTATGCACTGCCGCCCGGGTTTTGAAGGCGAGGTCTGTTCCGAGATCGCGGAACACGCCGCGCGCCTGAACGTTTCCGGCTACGCCAAGGCCAAGACCGGCAGCGCCTGCGCCGAATTTGTCTGCACCGAGGAAGACGGCGCCCGGCGCCTGATGCACGGCCAGCGTTTTGCCGAGCTGATCTTCCCGCGGCAGTGGGCGCGCGGGGTGTTCATCGACCTGCCGGAAACCGACCGCATCAGCGTGATCCTCGCGCACCTGCGCGAATTCCCGGTGTGCGGCAGCCTGTGGCTGGAGATGGTCGACACCAACGACGGCAAGGAGCTGTCGAACTTCTGCAAGAAATTCGAAGTCCACCTGCGCAAAGCCCTGCTGAACGCCGGCAAGCTGGTGGACGACCCGAGCAAGCCGCGCCTGCTGCTGACCTTCAAGAGCGGCCGCGAAGTGTTCATGGGGCTGGCCGAGTCGAATAACTCGGCGATGTGGCCGATGGGCATCCCGCGCCTGAAATTCCCCCGCGATGCGCCCAGCCGCTCGACCCTGAAGCTGGAAGAGGCCTGGCACCACTTCATCCCCCGCGACCAGTGGGACGAGCGCCTGCACGGCGACATGACCGGCGTCGACCTGGGCGCCGCTCCGGGCGGCTGGACCTGGCAACTGGTCAACCGGGGCATGCTGGTGACCGCCATCGACAACGGCCCCATGGCCGAAAGCCTGATGGACACCGGCCTGGTGCAACACTTGATGGCCGACGGCTTCACCTTCGTGCCCAAGCAGCCGGTGGACTGGATGGTGTGCGACATCGTCGAAAAACCGGCTCGCAACGCCGCCTTGCTGGAAACCTGGATCGGCGAAGGCTATTGCCGTGAAGCGGTGGTCAACCTGAAACTGCCGATGAAGCAGCGTTACGCCGAGGTCAAGCGTTTGCTCGAGCGCATCGAAGACGGCTTCAAGGCGCGCGGTATTCGTGTGGAAATCGGCTGTAAGCAGCTGTACCACGACCGTGAGGAAGTGACCTGCCACTTGCGTCGGCTGGTGGATGTGAAGAAAACCAAGGCCCGTTAAACTGAGCGCCTGCCGTAGGAGTAATCAATGAGCGATATGACCGACACTGCCGTCGACGGCACCCTCGACGCCACCGGGCTGAACTGCCCGGAGCCGGTGATGATGCTGCACCAGCACATCCGTGACCTGCCGCCTGGCGGCTTGCTCAAGGTGATCGCGACCGACCCGTCGACCCGCCGCGACATTCCCAAGTTCTGCGTGTTCCTTGACCACGAACTGGTGGCTCAGCAGGAACAGGCCGGTACGTACCTGTACTGGATCCGCAAGAAGCTCGACTAAGCCCCGATTCCTGTAGGAGCGAGCTTGCTCGCGAAGACCCCGAGAGCGCCACGTCAAACCAGGCAAGCTGCGTTATCGCTGGCGACCTTCGCGAGCAAGCGCGGGTGTGTGCTGCTTAACCCCGCGCCTTGTCCCGGCGAATGCGTCGGCGTGCGCTGCGCGCCAGGCGCACCAGCAACATCCCCGCCGCGCAGCTCAGGCCCACGATCAGCCCCTGCCACAAACCGCTGGGGCCGCTCGCCGCGCCCAGCCAGTCGGTCAGCCCCAGGGCGTAACCCACCGGCAACCCCACGTCCCAGTAGGCGAACAGGGTCAGCACCATGGTCACGCGGGTGTCCTGATAACCGCGCAAGGCACCGGCGGCGGTGACCTGGATCGAGTCGGAAAACTGGAACAGCGCGGAAAACACGATCAGCGTCGACGCCAGGTGGATCACCACCGGGTCCGGGGTGTAGATCGCCGCGATCTGCTCGCGGAACACCAGCATCAGGCTGCAGGACAGGCAGGCATACGCCAGCGCCGTGCCCATGCCGACCCCGGCAGCGAAGCGCGCTTCACGCGGCAGGCCACGGCCGAGGGCCTGGCCGACGCGCACGGTGACGGCCGTGCTCAGGGAGTAGGGGATCATGAACACCAGGGAACTGACGTTCAGGGCGATCTGATGGCCGGAGACCACCGTGGCGCCCAGGCTGCCGATCAGCAGGGCGATCACCGCGAAGATGCTCGATTCGGCAAAGATCGCGATGCCGATCGGCAGGCCGATGCCCAATACGCGCTTGATCACCGCCCATTGCGGCCAATCGAAACGCTTGAACAGTTCGCTGCTCTGGTACGCCGGCCCCCAGCGCGTCCAGCCCGCCAGGCCGAGCATCATCACCCACATCACAATGCCCGTGGCCCAGCCGCAGCCCACGCCGCCCATGGCCGGCACGCCGAAATGGCCATAGATGAAGATGTAGTTCAGCGGGATATTCAGCGCCAACCCGCACAGGCCCAGGACCATGCTCGGGCGTGTGCGGCCCAGGCCGTCGCTGAAACAACGCAACACGTAATACAGGGCAACGGCCGGCATGCCTGCGGCGATGCCGTGCAGGTAGCCCATGGACGGTTCGATCAGGTCGGGTTCAACCTTCATCGCGTGCAGGATCGGTTCGGCGCTGAGCAGCAGCAGTGACGCGGTGATGCCGACCACCACCGCCAGCCACAGGGATTGGCGCACCAGCGGCCCGATCTCGCTGTAGTGACCGGCGCCATAGCGCTGGGCGACTTTCGGCGTGGTGGCCAGCAAGGTGCCGGTCATCAGCAGGTACACCGGAATCCAGATCGAATTGCCCAGGCCCACCGCCGCCAGGTCCTGCGGGCTGACGCGCCCGGCCATCACCGCATCGACGAAGCTCATCGCGGTGGTTGCCAGTTGGCCGATCATGATCGGCACGGCGAGTGTCAGCAGGCCGCGCACTTCCCGGCTGATGCGGGCGGGACGGGTGAGGGTGGCGGTGGCGGTGTTCACGTGCAGATGTCCAAAGAAGAGCGCAGGACGGCGGATTCTACGCGTTGACGCAGCGGTCAGGAAAAAACCTGTGTTAGCTATTTGTAAGCGATCTTCCAGGCGCCGCAGCGTCCACCTTCGATCTGCGGTGGAACACCGATCGCATCCCTGTACACTGCTGTTCCGCCAAAGGAGCCTGCCATGCTGATTGTTGCCGACGAAAATATTCCGCTGCTCGATGCTTTCTTCCAAGGATTTGGCGAAATACGCCGGGTGCCCGGCCGTTCCATTGACCGCGCCACCGTCGAGCAGGCCGATGTGCTGCTGGTGCGCTCGGTGACCAACGTCAACCGGGCCTTGCTCGAAGGTTCCAAGGTGCGCTTTGTCGGCACCTGCACCATCGGCACCGATCATTTGGACCTCGACTATTTCCAGCGTGCCGGCATTCAATGGTCCAGCGCGCCCGGCTGCAATGCCCGTGGCGTGGTGGACTACGTGCTGGGCAGCTTGCAGACCCTGGCCGAGATCGAGGGCGCCGACCTCAACCAGCGGACTTACGGTGTCGTCGGCGCCGGTGAAGTGGGCGGGCGTTTGGTCAAGGTGCTCAAGGGCCTGGGCTGGAACGTGCTGGTCTGCGACCCGCCGCGGCAGATCGCCGAAGACGGTGACTACGTCAGCCTGGAGCAGATCATCGAGCAATGCGACGTGATCAGCCTGCACACGCCGTTGACCAAGTCCGGCAACGGCTCCACCTGGCACTTGTTCGACCGCGAGCGCCTCAACCGCCTCAAGCCCGGTGCCTGGCTGATCAACGCCAGCCGTGGCCCGGTGGTGGACAACGCCGCCCTGCGCGACGTGCTGCTTTCGCGTGAAGACCTGCAAGCGGTGCTGGATGTGTGGGAAGGCGAGCCCGAAGTGGATGTCGACCTGGCCGACCTCTGCGTGCTGGCCACCCCGCACATCGCCGGTTACAGCCTGGACGGCAAGCAGCGCGGCACGGCGCAGATCTACCAGGCGTTCTGCGCGCATCTGGGCCAGGCGCCGGCGATTGAACTGAGTGATTTGCTGCCGCCGCCGTGGCTGGCCGAGGTCCACTTGAATGCGTCTACCGACCCGGCCTGGGCGCTGGCGACGTTATGCCGCAGCGTGTACGACCCGCGTCGCGATGATGCGGATTTCCGTCGCAGCCTCGTGGGAACGGTGGACGAGCAACGCAAGGCGTTCGATCTGCTGCGCAAGCACTATCCGGAGCGCCGTGAGATCGATGGCTTGAAGGTGCGTATCCATGGGCAATCGGCGCTGTTGTCCGGCATCGTCGAGGCATTGGGCGCTGAGCTGCTGTAGGAACGAGGTCACAAAAAAACCGGCCATCAAGGCCGGTTCTGAAAGAGCGTGGGCGCTTCAGCCTTGCTGGGCAGGCTTGACCAGTCGCTGTTCCAGCTCGCGGCACGCTTGCTGGATCATGTCTTCGGTAATCTGCACTTCGCGGCCTTGGGCGTCGATGACGGAGCAAGGCAGGTATTGCGGTTGGCGGATTACTTCAATCTTGGCATCGCTGCTGTTTTGCAAGGTCATGGCCTGTCTCCTCATCAGGTTGTGTACCAACTTTAACCCCCCCGCGTGACCGAGCTGTTACAACTCCTTGCAAGATCATCGCTTCGAATACCCAGTCCACCAGAAATCGTTACAAATTTCCAGCCGGGTGTTAGACCGATAACCTCTAGGGGGCAGAGTGGGCGGGCATAATTAACCCGACTCATTGTTATTTACCCAAGTTCCCCCAATGTTGTCTGTAGGTTCCGATCTCCCCCTCATCAGGTGATGCCCCCCATGTTCTCAGTCCGTCAACGCCGCGCCATTCGCCTGGCCAGCCGCTTCATTGCGCCCTATCGCTGGCAGGCGCTCGGCGCGCTGGTGGCGCTGATCGTCACCGCCGGCATCACCTTGTCCATGGGCCAGGGCATTCGCCTGTTGGTGGACCAGGGCTTCATGACCCAGTCGCCGCACTTGCTCAACCAATCCATCGGCCTGTTCATGATCCTGGTACTGGGCCTGGCCGTCGGCACGTTTGCGCGGTTTTACCTGGTGTCGTGGATCGGCGAGCGGGTGGTGGCCGACATTCGTCGGCAGGTGTTCAACCACCTGATCTACCTGCACCCGGGTTTCTATGAAAACAACCGCAGCTCGGAAATCCAGTCGCGGTTGACCACCGACACCACATTGTTGCAATCGGTGATCGGCTCCTCGCTGTCGCTGTTCCTGCGCAATGCGTTGATGGTCATCGGCGGCATCGTGCTGCTGTTTGTCACCAACCCCAAGCTCACCAGCATCGTGGTGGTGGCGCTGCCGCTGGTGCTGGCGCCGATCCTGATTTTCGGCCGCCGCGTGCGCAGCCTGTCGCGCTTGAGCCAGGACCGTATCGCCGACGTCGGCAGCTACGTGTCCGAGACGCTCGGCCAGATCAAGACCGTGCAGGCCTATAACCACCAGGCGCAGGACGAACAACGCTTTGCCGTGACCGTCGAGGACGCTTTCAGCACCGCACGTAAGCGCATCGCCCAGCGCGCCTGGCTGATTACCCTGGTGATCATGCTGGTGCTCGGCGCTGTCGGGGTGATGCTGTGGGTCGGCGGCATGGATGTGATCAGCGGGCGCATTTCCGGCGGCGAGCTGGCCGCGTTCGTGTTCTACAGCCTGATCGTCGGCAGCGCCGTCGGCACCTTGAGCGAAGTGCTCGGCGAGTTGCAGCGCGCCGCGGGGGCGGCAGAGCGGATCGGCGAGTTGCTGCAGTCGCACAACGAGATCCAGGCGCCCGTCGCCGGCAGCATGCAATTACCGCCACGCGTCAGCGGCCGCATGGAGCTGCAAGACCTGCGCTTTTCCTACCCGTCGCGGCCGGACACTTACGCCATCGACGGTTTGAACCTGACCATCAACCCCGGCGAAACCCTCGCGCTGGTGGGCCCGTCGGGCGCGGGCAAGTCGACGATTTTCGACCTGTTGCTGCGCTTCTATGATCCCCAGCACGGCCGCATCCTGCTCGAAGGCCAGCCGCTGACCGAACTCGACCCCCAGGACCTGCGCCGCCACTTTGCCCTGGTGTCCCAGAGCCCGGCGCTGTTCTTTGGCAGTGTCGAAGACAACATCCGCTATGGCAACCCGAGCGCCACCCGCGAGCAGGTCGAAGCCGCGGCGCGGATTGCCCATGCCCACGACTTCATCCTGCAAATGCCCGATGGCTACCAGACCCACCTCGGCGACGGCGGCATGGGCCTCTCCGGCGGCCAACGGCAACGCCTGGCGATCGCCCGCGCGTTGCTGGTAGATGCGCCGATCCTGCTGCTGGACGAAGCCACCAGCGCCCTCGACGCCCAGAGCGAACACCTGATCCAGCAGGCGCTGCCACAACTGATGCAGGGCCGCACCACGCTGGTCATCGCGCATCGGCTGGCGACGGTGAAGCATGCGGACCGGATCGCAGTGATGGACCAGGGCAAGCTGGTGGCGATCGGCACGCATCAGCAGTTGATCGCGAGCAACCCGCTGTATGCGCGGTTGGCGGCGTTGCAGTTCAGTGATGGCGTGGAGGAACAGGCTGCGCACTGAAATCACCGCGCAAAAAAATGCCCGCATCGAAGGATGCGGGCATTTTTGTGTGTGCGTCACGCTTTATTGATCGTCGAAATACCGCTCATGCCAGTCCACCAACGGCTGTGGCGAATTGAGCTTCTGCCCGTAGATCACCGAATAAGACAGCACGTTCTGCACGTACTGGCGGGTTTCGTCGAACGGGATGCTTTCCACCCACACGTCGAAACTCAGGTGATCGGCGCCGCGCAGCCACTGGCGCACGCGGCCCGGGCCGGCGTTGTAGGCGGCGGAAGCGAGGACGCGGTTGCCGTTGAACTGGCTGTGTACCTGGCTCAGGTAAGCGGCGCCGAGCTGGATGTTTTTATCCGGATCGAGCACCTGGGCCGGGGAGGCCAGCGGGATGCTGAACTTGCGCGCGGTGTCTTTGGCGGTGCCAGGCATCAGCTGCATCAGGCCGCTGGCGCCGACGCCGGAGCGGGCGTCGTCCATGAACGCGCTTTCCTGGCGGGTGATGGCGAACACCCAGCTCGAATGCAGACCACGCACCTTGGCTTCGCGCACCAGGGTGTCGCGGTGGGCCATTGGGAAGCGGATGTCGAGGTCATCCCAGTACTGCGCCTGGCTGATGGTACGGATCGCCGGGAAGTACCACTTCATGTCGTAGGCCAGCCTGGCCTGGGCGACCATTTCGTCGCGGTTGAAGTGACGGCTGACGTGGTACCACTCGCGGCGGCCATCGACCACCTGGCCCCGCGCATAGAACTCCAGGGCGCGGCGCACGCCGGGGGTGTTGCGCACTTTGTTGATCAGCGCCTGGCTCATCAACAGCGGTTTGTTCATCAGTTGGTACGGCGCTTTGGAGCGGTCGGCGGCGAGGAAACCGTAGAAATCGCGCTCCCGCGACAGGTTCTTGTACAGCACCAGGGCTTGCGGGTTTTTCGGCTCGGCCAGTTCCAGGCTGCGGGCCTGCCAGTAGCGCCAGCGGTTGGTGGTGGCCAAGTCCTGCGGGAGTTTGCGCGTGAGTTGGTAGGCGTCTTCCCAACGGGCCAGGCGCAACAGCAGGCGCAGGCGCCATTCGGACACGGTGTTGTCGCGCAGTTCCGGGTCGTACTTGGTCATCACCTCAAGAGCGCGTGGGTCAAAGCGCTTGGCCAGGGTCAGGCCGATCTCGCGGGCAATCGCCACTTTTTCGTCACGGGAGAAGTGCATGCTGTTGGCATAGCCGTCGAGCATGGCCATGGCCTTGTCCGGGTCCTGGCGCGCCAGGCGGCGAAGGCCCAGGCCCACGGCGTCAGACATGGCCTCGGTGGCCGGCAGGAAGCGCGATGGGTCGTTGAGCATCTCCGGCTTTTGCGCCACGTCCACCATCAGGCGGCCTTGGGCGCCGAGGGTCGGCAGGCTTTTCACCAGGCTGTTGGCCAGCGCGTAGTTGCGGGCTTCGGCGGCGAGCTTGGCGCGGTCCCAGATTTTCTGTTCGGTGAGTTGGCCATCTGCGGCCCACTGCGCGAACGTGGCATCACAGGCGGACGGTTGCGATTTACCGGTCAGCCAGAGTTTTTCGGTGGTTTTGTAGCCTTCGGCTTTCAGATTGTGCGTGAGCTGGAACTGGCCATGCAGGCAATCGAGCTCGACGAAATTGAGCTTGGGGTCGTAGTACTTTTCAAAGGTCTGCCAGTCGCCACGCTCGGCCAGCCAGCGCAACCAACGCAGTTTCATCCAGTTGGCCTGGGGCAGGTCGCCGTTTTTGGCGAGGAATTGTTCGATTTCCTCGTTGCTCGCGGTCTTCAGGCGTGCGGTCAGCTCGTCGTAGGCCAGGTACGGCGTCAGCGGATAGTCGGCCAAGGCCTGGCTGTATTGCATGTAGGGCCCGGTATCGCCCTTGGCCAGGGCGCGTTTGGCTTCATCGTAATATTGACGTTGGGTGGTTATGTCCACGGCCAGGGCGGATTGAGCGGCAGTGGCAGTAAGAAGCAGACAAGATAAAAAGTTGAAAAGGCGACTGCGCATGAGACGTCCGTGCAGAGAAATCACGACTAGCGCCGGCACCGCCGACACTCATTGCCTCTAGCTTAGCCTTTTGCCAGCGGCCGGTGAAAGCTTTGCCGACCTGTTCGTTCAAGTTCGCAGGAATTGTCTTACAGAACCCACCCGTAGCGAAAATGCCGGCCGCATCCCACCCTCAACTCAGGTAGAATGCGCGCCCAGTTTTTGGAGAAGCGTATGACCCTGCTCAAATTCAGCGATGTGTCCCTTGCTTTCGGCGCTATGCCGTTGTTGGACAAGGTGTCCTGGCAGATCGCCCGTGGTGAGCGGGTGTGCATCATCGGCCGCAACGGCACCGGCAAGTCCAGCATGATGAAGCTGGTAAAAGGCGACCAGAAGCCCGATGACGGCTCTGTATGGCGCGCCCCGGGCCTCAAGATTGGCGAATTGCCGCAGGAACTGCCGGTGGCCGACGGACGGACAGTGTTCGACGTGGTCGCCGAAGGCCTGGACGGCGTCGGTGAGTTGCTTGCGCAATACCATCACCTGGCGCAGAACTGCGTCACCGAGGAAGACCTGGACAAGCTGATGCACGTCCAGCAAGACCTCGAAGCCCGTGACGGCTGGCGCCTGCAGCAACTGGTGGACAGCACCCTGAGCCGCCTGCAACTGCCGGCCGACAAGACCCTCGCCGAATTGTCCGGCGGCTGGCGTCGCCGCGTCCTGCTGGCCCAGGCCCTGGTGTCCGAGCCGGACCTGCTGCTGCTCGACGAACCGACCAACCACCTGGACATCGGCGCGATCGCCTGGCTCGAAGAAGCCCTCAAGGATTTCCAGGGCGCCGTGTTGTTCATCACGCACGACCGGTCCTTCCTGCAGAATCTGGCGACCCGCATCCTCGAGCTGGACCGTGGTGGCCTGATCGACTGGAACGGCGACTACGCCAGCTTCCTGGTCCACAAAGAAGCCACCCTGGCCGCTGAAGAAACCGCCAACGCCTTGTTCGACAAGCGCCTGGCCCAGGAAGAAGTGTGGATCCGCCAGGGCATCAAGGCGCGCCGCACCCGTAACGAAGGCCGTGTACGCGCACTCAAAGCCCTGCGCGTTGAACGCAGTGAGCGTCGCGAGCGCACCGGCAAGGCCAACATCATGCTGGAAACCGCCGACAAGTCGGGCAAGCAGGTGATGGTGCTGGAGAACGTCAGCTTCCATCACCCGGACGGTCCGTTCCTGATCAAGGACTTCTCCATGGTCCTGCAGCGCGGCGACCGTATCGGCCTGCTCGGCGCCAACGGCACCGGCAAGACCACGTTGCTCAAGCTGATGCTTAACGGCCTGCAACCGACCAGCGGTAAAGTGGAAGAGGGCACGCGCATCGACGTGGCCTACTTCGACCAGTTGCGTCACCAGTTGGACCTGGAAAAAACCGTGATCGACAACGTCGCCGAAGGCCGCGACTTTATCGATATCGACGGCCAGAGCCGCCATGTGCTGAGCTACCTGGGCGACTTCCTGTTCAGTCCGCAGCGCGCGCGCACGCCGGTCAAGGCCTTGTCCGGTGGTGAGCGTGCGCGCTTGTTGCTGGCCAAGCTGTTCAGCAAGCCGGCCAACCTGCTGGTCCTCGACGAACCGACCAACGACCTCGACGTGGAAACCCTCGAGCTGCTGGAAGAGGTCCTGCTGACCTTCAACGGCACTGTGCTGATGGTCAGCCACGACCGGGCATTCCTCGACAACGTGGTCACCAGCACCCTGGTCTTCGAAGGTGAAGGCAAGGTGCGCGAGTACGTCGGTGGTTACCAGGACTGGCTGCGCCAGGGCGGCTCGCCGCGCCTGCTGGGCGTGACCGAGAGCAAGTCCGGCAAGGCCGACTTGACCTCCGCCGTCGTCGCCCCCGTGGCCGCCGCTGCACCGGCGCCGGAAGCCGCGCCTGCCGCGAAGAAGAAACTCAGCTACAAGCTGCAGCGTGAGCTGGAAGCCCTGCCGGGTGAAATCGACGCCAAGGAGCAGCAGATCGCTGCGGTCGAAGCGCAAATGGCTGACGCGGGTTTCTACCTGCGTCCGGCGGCGGAAACCGCCGAGGTCATCGCGTCCCTGGAAACCTTGAACCAGGAGCTGGAAGTGTTGGTTGAACGTTGGGCCGAGCTGGACGCCTGATTGATTCCAGTGCATTAAAAAACCCGGTGTTCATTTCAATGAGCACCGGGTTTTTTATATGAGCTGCAGCTCAACATGTGGGAGGGAGCAAGCTCCCTCCCATATTGGATCTCGATCGGTCCTACGCGCCTTTTACCAGCTTCACCGCCAGCACATCGCACGGTGCGCCGTGCAGGACGTCATTGGCGGTGGAGCCCAGCAGCAAGGCCAGGCCGTGACGGCCATGGCTGCCGACCACGATCAGGTCGCAGCCCTGTTCCTTGGCCAGGTGATGGATTTCCTGGCGTGGCTGACCATAGGTCAGGTGGCTCTGATCTTTTTTCAGGTTCGGGTACTTGGTGATCAGGCGCTCAAGGCGTTCCTTGGCTTGATCGAATTGCTGCTGTTGCAGTTGTGACAGGTCCATCGGCACGTCGCCGCCAAAGGCCATGGCCATCGGTTCGACGATATGCACCAGGGACAGTTTGGCAGTGGTGCCAGCCAGATCCACGGCGCGTTTGATCACTGGATCGCACTCTTCGGTCAGGTCTACGGCGACCAGAATATGTTCGTATGACATGGGGCGTTCCTCCAGGGGACTGCAATAAGTTCAGTATGGCTGCTTTCAAGCGGATGGGGTTGCGTCAGGTCAAATCCGCTTATCTAAAAAATCGGGAGTACACATATGACGGTCTGGATAGTGGTGTCAATCCTTGCGGTGGTTTTGAGCCCCCTGGCATGGCTGCGCCCGTCGCGCCATCAGAGTGGGCGCATGGCCCTGCGCATGGAGGCGCGCCGCATGGGCCTGGCGATGCAACTGGCGCCCCAGGCGTGGCCGCACTGGCTCAAGCAGGAGCCGCCGAGCCCGTGCGCGCAATACCACCGGCCACGGCGCGGCAAGGTCCCTGCACTATGGAGTTATTGGCAGCTGGAGCCTGGCGTGTGGGTCAACCAGTGGCAGGAAGCCTGCGTGGACGAGCAATTGCTGGCGCATTTTGCGACGCTGCCGGCCAACGTCTACAAAGTCGAGGCAGACCGGCAAATGATCGCGTTGTGCTGGGGCGAGAAGGGCGAGGTGAGCGACCTGCAGGCCATTGATACGTTGCTCAAGGCCCTGGCCTGAACGTCGGGCAATAAAAAGCCCGACATCATCATCGGGCGGGGTTGGCCAGGCAGGCCGGTAAAACTGTGTGTTTCACGCCGGGTATTCACCCAGGCATTTTGACTATTCTGTAATGGCTGCCGCAAGCGTAGTCGGATATCCGGATCTGTACAGTCTTTTCCTACGCTGTATTCATTATTGATTTGGTGAATAGTTGAATATTGGCGAAGCGTGGGCCAAGGGTTGGGGTTCTGAAATGACTGGAAAGTCGCGTTTTTCCTAGCGCTTTCGAGCGATTGACAATTGCCCGGAATTGGATGAAGGTGGCGTACCCAAATCAAACGGGCGTATGAATTGAGCGTTTGTCTGTCAGACGTCTCATACAGAATCCCGACTATCGCATTGGCGGGTGTGCCTGGCGCATTGGGGTGAGCATTGACGAAATCATCAATGTCCAACCAGAGGCCAGCGTCCGATGTGTACTGTTCAGCTTCCATATCGTGGAGATCAGTTGATGATTTACGAAGGTAAAGCCATCACGGTTAAGGCTCTTGAAAGTGGCATCGTCGAACTGAAATTCGACCTCAAGGGTGAGTCCGTCAACAAGTTCAACCGTCTAACCCTGAACGAACTGCGTCAGGCCGTAGACGCCATCAAAGCAGATGCTTCGGTCAAGGGCGTGATCGTCTCCAGCGGCAAGGACGTGTTTATCGTCGGCGCCGACATCACCGAATTCGTCGAGAGCTTCAAGCTGCCCGATGCCGAGCTGGTGGCTGGCAACCTCGAAGCCAACAAGATTTTCAGCGATTTCGAAGACCTCAACGTGCCGACCGTTGCCGCGATCAACGGCATCGCGCTGGGCGGCGGCCTGGAAATGTGCCTGGCCGCGGATTTTCGCGTCATGTCGGCCACTGCGAAAATCGGCCTGCCGGAAGTCAAGCTGGGCATCTACCCAGGTTTCGGCGGCACCGTGCGCCTGCCGCGCATCATCGGGGCCGACAACGCCATCGAGTGGATCGCCGCCGGCAAGGAAAACAAAGCTGAAGACGCGCTGAAAGTCGGTGCCGTCGATGCCGTGGTTGCTCCGGACAAACTGGCCGAAGCCGCGCTGAACCTGATCAAGGGCGCCATCAGCGGCGAATTTGATTACAAGGCCAAGCGTCAGCCGAAGCTGGAAAAACTCAAGCTCAACGCCATCGAACAAATGATGGCGTTCGAAACCGCCAAAGGTTTCGTGGCTGGCCAGGCCGGCCCGAACTACCCGGCGCCGGTTGAAGCGATCAAGACCATCCAGAAAGCCGCGAACTTCGGTCGCGACAAAGCCCTGGAAGTGGAAGCGGCAGGTTTCGTCAAACTGGCCAAGACCTCCGCTGCCCGGAGCCTGATCGGCCTGTTCCTGAACGATCAGGAACTGAAGAAAAAGGCCAAGGCCTACGATGAAGTCGCCAAGGATGTGAAACAGGCCGCCGTACTCGGTGCCGGCATCATGGGCGGCGGTATCGCCTATCAGTCGGCGTCCAAAGGCACGCCGATCCTGATGAAAGACATCAACGAACACGGCATCGAGCAAGGCCTGGCGGAAGCGGCCAAGCTGCTGGTGGGTCGGGTTGATAAAGGTCGCATGACCGCGGCGAAAATGGCTGAAGTGCTCAACGGCATTCGTCCTACGCTGTCCTACGGCGATTTCGGTCACGTCGACCTGGTGGTCGAAGCGGTTGTCGAAAACCCGAAGGTCAAGCAAGCGGTACTGGCGGAAGTGG
Organism: Pseudomonas sp. GW704-F2; assembly: GCF_059423025.1. Lineage (NCBI taxonomy): Bacteria > Pseudomonadati > Pseudomonadota > Gammaproteobacteria > Pseudomonadales > Pseudomonadaceae > Pseudomonas > Pseudomonas sp. GW704-F2. The sequence goes on from NZ_JBWKXO010000018.1 coordinate 104,036, forward strand.
AAGCCCAGGTCAAAGACGACACCATCCTGGCGTCCAACACCTCGACCATTTCCATCACGCTGCTGGCCAAGGCCCTCAAGCGTCCGGAAAACTTCGTCGGCATGCACTTCTTCAACCCGGTACACATGATGCCGCTGGTGGAAGTGATCCGTGGTGAGAAGTCCAGCGAGCTGGCCGTCGCCACCACCGTTGCCTACGCCAAGAAAATGGGCAAGAACCCGATCGTGGTCAACGACTGCCCGGGCTTTTTGGTCAACCGCGTGCTGTTCCCGTACTTCGGCGGTTTCGCCAAGCTGGTCAGCGCCGGTGTGGACTTTGTGCGTATCGACAAGGTCATGGAAAAATTCGGCTGGCCGATGGGCCCGGCGTACCTGATGGACGTGGTCGGCATCGACACCGGCCACCACGGTCGCGACGTGATGGCTGAAGGCTTCCCGGACCGCATGAAAGACGACCGCCGCTCGGCGATCGACGCGCTCTACGAGGCCAAGCGCCTGGGCCAGAAGAACGGCAAGGGCTTCTACGCCTACGAGACCGACAAGAAGGGCAAGCAGAAGAAGGTTGCCGATCCGTCGGTCCACGAAGTGCTCGCGCCGGTCATCTATGAACAGCGTGAGGTGTCCGACGAGGACATCATCAACTGGATGATGATCGCCCTGTGCCTGGAAACCGTGCGTTGCCTGGAAGACGGCATCGTCGAAACCGCCGCCGAAGCCGACATGGGCCTGGTGTACGGTATTGGTTTCCCTCCATTCCGTGGCGGTGCGCTGCGTTACATCGACTCGATCGGTGTGGCCGAGTTCGTTGCCCTGGCTGATCAATACGCTGATTTGGGCCCGCTGTACCACCCGACCGCGAAGCTGCGTGAGATGGCCAAGAACGGCCAGAGCTTCTTCGGTTAAGCGTCCCATACACTTGAGCGAGAATATTTATGAGCTTGAATCCAAGAGACGTCGTGATTGTCGACTTCGGTCGCACGCCGATGGGCCGCTCCAAGGGCGGCATGCACCGCAACACCCGCGCCGAAGACATGTCGGCGCACCTGATCAGCAAATTGCTGGAGCGTAACGTCAAGGTCGACCCGAACGAAGTCGAAGACGTGATCTGGGGCTGTGTCAACCAGACCCTGGAACAGGGCTGGAACATCGCCCGCATGGCCTCCTTGCTGACCCAGATCCCGCACACCGCGGCCGCCCAGACGGTCAGCCGCCTGTGTGGTTCGTCGATGAGCGCACTGCACACGGCCGCCCAGGCGATCATGACCGGCAACGGTGATGTATTCGTGGTCGGTGGCGTGGAGCACATGGGCCACGTCAGCATGATGCACGGTGTCGATCCCAACCCGCACATGTCGCTGCACGCGGCAAAAGCCTCGGGCATGATGGGCCTCACCGCGGAAATGCTCGGCAAGATGCACGGCATTACCCGCGAAGCCCAGGATGCGTTCGGCCTGCGTTCCCACCAACTCGCCCACAAGGCGACCGTGGAAGGCAAGTTCAAGGATGAAATCATCCCGATGAACGGCTACGACGAGAACGGTTTCCTGAAACTGTTCGACTACGACGAAACCATTCGTCCGGATACCACCCTGGAAAGCCTGGCCGCCTTGAAACCGGCGTTCAATCCAAAGGGCGGCACCGTGACAGCCGGCACTTCGTCGCAAATCACCGACGGTGCCTCGTGCATGATCGTGATGTCGGCGCAGCGTGCCAAGGACCTGGGTATCCAGCCGATGGCGGTGATTCGTTCGATGGCCGTAGCGGGTGTGGACCCGGCGATCATGGGCTATGGTCCGGTACCGGCGACACAAAAAGCCTTGAAGCGCGCGGGCCTGACCGTCGCCGATATCGACTTCTTCGAGCTCAACGAAGCCTTCGCCGCACAGGCCCTGCCGGTGCTGAAAGATTTGAAAGTACTCGACAAGATGAACGAGAAGGTTAACCTGCACGGCGGCGCGATCGCCCTGGGCCACCCGTTCGGTTGCTCCGGCGCGCGAATCTCCGGCACTTTGCTCAATGTGATGAAGCAAAATGGCGGCAACCTCGGGGTTGCAACCATGTGCATTGGTCTCGGCCAAGGCATTTCCACCGTCTTCGAACGTCTTTAAGCGTTGGGTTGACGGAAGCCGGGGCCCAGTGCCCCGGTTTTTGTTTTTCGGTAGTTTTATTATTTTTTTTTAACAAATTTTGTAAGGCGGCCAGAGCATGAAAGTCGAACCAGGGCTCTACCAACATTATAAAGGTCCGCAGTACCGCGTTTTTAATGTGGCGCGGCACTCCGAGACCGAAGAAGAAGTGGTGTTCTACCAAGCACTGTATGGCGATTACGGCTTTTGGGTGCGCCCGTTGAGCATGTTCCTCGAGTCCGTCGAAGTTGACGGCGAACAGGTCCCACGCTTTGCTTTGGTGCAGGCCGAACCCAGTCTTTTTTCAGGGCAATAACGGCAGGCTGCGCAGAATGCTGCGCTTGACCTCACCCGGTTGCCACTATATATAGCGTTGCCGCGTCAGGCGCCAACTGCCTTTCACTTCTCGAATTCAGGAATTTTCCGATCCATGGGCAAATCGCTGGTCATTGTGGAATCCCCGGCTAAGGCCAAGACCATCAACAAGTACTTGGGCAACGAGTACGTGGTGAAGTCGAGTATCGGCCATATCCGAGACCTGCCCACCAGCGGTTCGGCTAGCGCCAGCAAGGAGCCTGCCGCCAAGCGCGGCAAGGCGGCTGCGGGCGAAGGTCCGGTGCTCACGCCTAAAGAGAAAGCGCGCAAGCAGCTGGTCTCGCGCATGGGTGTGGACCCGGAACATGGCTGGAAGGCCAAGTACGAAATCCTTCCGGGCAAGGAAAAGGTCATCGAAGAGCTGCGCCGGCTCGCCAAAGATGCCGACACCATCTATCTCGCAACGGACTTGGACCGCGAAGGGGAAGCCATTGCCTGGCACCTGCGGGAAGCCATCGGCGGTGATGACAGCCGCTACAAGCGTGTGGTGTTCAACGAAATCACCAAGAAAGCCATCCAGGAAGCCTTCTCCAAGCCGGGCGAACTGGATATCGACCGCGTCAACGCTCAGCAGGCCCGCCGTTTCCTCGACCGCGTCGTGGGTTACATGGTCTCGCCACTGCTGTGGGCCAAGATTGCCCGTGGCCTGTCTGCTGGCCGTGTGCAATCGGTCGCGGTCAAGCTGGTGGTGGAGCGTGAGCGCGAGATTCGTGCGTTCAACCCTGAAGAATACTGGGAAGTCCACGCCGACCTCGGCACCGCCAAGGGCGCCAACGTGCGCTTTGAAGTGGCCCGTGAAAAAGGCGAGGCCTTCAAGCCGCTGAACGAAGCCCAGGCCATGGCCGCGCTGGAGAAGCTCAAGTCTTCCAGCTACAGCATCGTCAAGCGCGAAGACAAACCTACCAGCAGCAAGCCGTCGGCGCCGTTCATCACGTCCACCCTGCAACAGGCCGCGAGTAACCGCCTGGGCTTCGGCGTGAAGAAAACCATGATGATGGCCCAGCGTCTGTACGAAGCCGGCTACATCACCTATATGCGTACCGACTCCACCAACCTGTCGCAAGACGCGGTGGCGATGGCGCGCACGTATATTGAAAGCGAGTTCGGCAAGAAGTACCTGCCGGAGAAGCCGAACGTCTACAGCAGCAAAGAAGGCGCCCAGGAGGCTCACGAAGCGATTCGTCCTTCCGATGCCAACACCGAGCCGAGCAAGCTGAGCGGCATGGAACGTGACGCTGAGCGCCTCTATGAGCTGATCTGGCGCCAGTTCCTGGCCTGCCAGATGCTGCCGGCGCAATACCTGTCCACCACCGTCAGCGTGGGCGCAGGCGACTTCGAGCTGCGTGCCAAGGGCCGTATCCTCAAGTTCGACGGCTACACCCGCGTGATGCCGCAAATCGCCAAGCCAGGCGACGACGACGTACTGCCGGACATGGCCCAGGGCGACACGTTGAAGCTGATCAAGCTCGACCCGTCCCAACACTTCACCAAGCCGCCGGCGCGTTATTCGGAAGCCAGCCTGGTGAAAGAGATGGAGAAACGCGGTATCGGTCGTCCTTCGACCTATGCGGCGATCATCTCCACGATCCAGGACCGTGGCTACGTAGCGCTGCACAACCGGCGTTTCTATTCGGAAAAGATGGGCGACATCGTCACCGAGCGTCTGTCCGAGAGTTTCTCCAACCTGATGGACTACGGCTTCACCGCCGGCATGGAAGAGAACCTCGATGACGTGGCCCAGGGCGAGCGCGACTGGAAGAGCGTGCTCGACGAGTTCTACGGCGACTTCAAGAAAAAACTCGAAGTGGCCGAAAGCCCGGACAGCGGCATGCGTGCCAACCAGCCGGTGATGACCGACATCCCGTGCCTGACCTGCGGCCGGCCGATGCAGATTCGTACCGCGTCCACCGGCGTGTTCCTCGGTTGCTCGGGCTACAGCCTGCCGCCGAAAGAGCGCTGCAAGGCCACCGTCAACCTGGTGCCGGGCGATGAAATCGCCGCCGATGACGAGGGTGAATCCGAATCGCTGGTGCTGCGTGGCAAGCACCGTTGCCCGATCTGCAGCACGGCGATGGATGCCTACCTGTTGGACGAGAAGCACAAGTTGCATATCTGCGGTAACAACCCGGATTGCGACGGCTACGAGATCGAAGAGGGCAGCTACCGCATCAAAGGCTACGAAGGCCCGAGCCTGGAATGCGACAAGTGCGGCAGCGAGATGCAACTCAAGACCGGCCGTTTCGGCAAGTTCTTCGGTTGCACCAACCCGACGTGCAAGAACACCCGCAAACTGCTGAAAAGCGGTGACGCGGCGCCGCCGAAGATGGACCCGGTGAAGATGCCCGAACTCAAGTGCGAGAAGGTCAACGACACCTATATCCTGCGTGATGGCGCTTCGGGGCTGTTCCTGGCTGCCAGCCAGTTCCCGAAAAACCGCGAGACCCGTGCGCCGCTGGTGCTCGAGATCGTGCCGCACAAGGATGAGATCGATCCGAAGTACCACTTCCTGTGCGAAGCGCCGAAGAAGGACCCGGACGGTCGCCCGGCCGTGATCCGCTACAGCCGCAAGACCAAGGAACAGTACGTGCAGTCCGAAGTGGATGGTAAGCCGACCGGTTGGAAGGCGTTCTACGACGGCGGCAAGTGGAAGGTCGAGGACAAGCGCCAGGGCGCTTGATCGGTTAATCTGATAACGCTAAAAGCCGTCTGCATAGACGGCTTTTGCTTGCTGTAGGAGCGAGCTTGCTCGCGAAGGTCGCTAACGATTACGCGAAAAACCTGATGCCCCACGGCGCCCCCAGGTTTTTCGCGAGCAAGCCCGCTCCTACATACCAGCATTACGCCTATTCGTTGTGGAGATTGCCGTCATGGCCAACGAACTCTATACCCGTACCAACCAGAAAATTTACTTCGCGGGTTTGTCCCTGGAAGCCCTTGGCCGTGCCGAGGAAGGGAAGGAGATGAACGCCATCGCGCTGGTCCAGGCGGGGCGTGAGGCGGCCCTGTTCCACCTGTACGGCGCCTTGCTCGGGCTGTGTCATGAAATCGCCGGGTTCTACCGTTTGCCCCAGGCCGGTTCGCCGCGTGCGGAAATGATCATGAATCGCGAAGTGCTGGACGCCATGGCGATCCCTGAACTCGCCGAATTGGTGGAAATGGCGCAAAGCCCCGACAGTTGGGTGGCACGCCTGCTCAAGGCGCATGCCGATATGTTCCAGCCGCCACGTGTTCCCCATGTGCCCAAGGGCGATGTGACCCAGCCGTTGATCGTGGCGCTGTCGCTGGAAGAGGATGAGCCGAAGCCGTTGAGCCGCGAAGAGCTTGAAGGCTGGCGCCAGGAGCTGAAAAACATGGCGCTGCGGTTTCGTGAAGGTTTGAACGAGTGCTGAGACACGCTCGTTGAGCCGGTGATCATTGCGAGCTGACAGCCAAGGCACCTGCGCAGATGGGTGCCAATCAAAATTGTGGCAGTGGGCTTGCTCTCACTAAGCACCATTCATCCAGCCGTAAAGAAACCTCGCCAGATCCACTGCGAGGCCCGGCAGATGACTGATATAATCCCGGCCTTTCGTGGAGAACAGACTTTTATGCCAACGTCCTTTCTGGAAATTGTTGAATTGCCTGACGGCCGAATCGAGCTGCGCCGGGCTGAGGACGAGGGTTCTCTGGTTATCTTGGACTTTTCCGAAGACGCCAAGGCGTTCCTGCAAGGCCAGCACGTGGAAGTGGCAAAAGCCATGTTGAGCGTTGGCGTACAGATGGCAGGCCGCCTGGCGGAAGGCGAACCGGAGAAAGAAGACGGTCCACGGGTTCTGCACTGAGTGTGGCGTGGGAGCTTGCTCCCGCTGGGGCGCTAAGCGGCCCTGAACATGCGATTGCTGCACCGTCCAATGGGAGCAAGCTCCCTTGCCACAGGGCTAGCCTGCGGCACCTCGAATTACCCCAAACGAATATTCAAGCTCTGCGCATTGCCGGTACGCGCAGCGCTGATCAACTGTTGCTTGGCGTTGGCATTCAGCGGGTTCAACCAGCTCACCACTGTATGGCTGCGGCCCAGGCGCAGGGCTTCGCAGGTCAACTGCTGGGCACTTTGTGCGCCGCGTGGTTGCAGCAACAGGATGCGCTCGCGGTTGAGACCGGCGTCCCGCAGCCAAGCCTGGGTCAGGCTGGCGGGTGGGGCGATCAGCGTCAACCAGCGTGCATCCTGTTCCTCGCTCAGTTCGCGCAGGATCGGCGCCAGCAGGCTCAGGCAGCTCCCGGCCGCACCGCGCAACGACAGTTCACTGAACGCCTCAGGCTCGGCGCACCAGGGCGCCTCGACCGTTTCTTTGAGGATGGGCGCAAGGGGTTGGGCCATGAAGGCCTCGAACAGCGACAGTTGTGTGTGTTGTGGGGTGTGCACGAGCTGCATGATGCCTCCTTTAGCGGCGAATGACGCCGACGCTCAGGCCTTCGATCACCAGGTCCTGGTCTTTCAGGTTGACTTCGATCGGGGCGAACTCAGGGTTCTCGGCCAGGAGCCAGACCTTGCTGCCTTCGCGCTTGAAGCGTTTGACGGTGACTTCATCGCCGATGCGGGCGACGACGATCTGGCCGTTACGGGCTTCACGAGTGGTGTGGACGGCCAGCAGGTCACCGTCGAAAATGCCCACGTCCTTCATGCTCATGCCATGGACCCGCAACAGGTAGTCGGCGCGAGGGTGGAAGAAGGTCGGGTTGATGTTGCAGGATTCCTCGACGTGCTGTTGCGCCAGGATCGGCGCGCCGGCAGCGACGCGGCCGATGATCGGCAGGGTCGATTCGTCGGCCTTGGCTTCGAAACCGGGAATGCGAATGCCCCGCGAAGCGCCCGGGGTCATCTCGATCGCGCCTTTGCGAGCGAGGGCCTTGAGGTGTTCTTCGGCGGCGTTGGGGGATTTGAACCCCAGTTCCAGCGCAATTTCCGCGCGCGTCGGCGGGTAGCCGTTGTCGTCGAGGCAGCGCTTGATAAAAGCCAGAATCTCAGCTTGGCGTGGCGTCAGTTTTAGCATGTTGATCGCTCTGTCTTTTTATACAGTGACTGGGATTATATACAGTGGACTGCGCTTGGCAATCATCCTTTTTTGCGCGTCCGCTGGACGGTCATTCGTCAGCCCTCCTACAACGTAAAGACAGCGCTGCCTACAGAGTTGAAAGGATGTGATTAAATAGCGTTCAAATAGATGACTGCCTGGCCGGAAAGCGAACCCGCAGGCTTGACAAGACACAAGCTGAAACGTATGTTTCAAACAAGTGTTTGTCAGGCGGAGTAGCCATGGCCCAGTCGGAAACCGTTGAACGCATTCTCGATGCTGCCGAGCAATTGTTCGCGGAAAAAGGATTTGCTGAAACCTCATTGCGGCTGATCACCAGCAAGGCCGGGGTCAACCTCGCCGCCGTGAACTACCATTTCGGCTCGAAAAAAGCCCTGATCCAGGCGGTGTTCTCGCGTTTCCTGGGGCCGTTCTGCGCCAGTCTCGACCGTGAGCTCGAACGCCGCCAGGCCAAGGCCGACCATAAGCCAAGCCTGGAAGAACTGCTGGAAATCCTCGTTGAGCAAGCGCTGGTGGTGCAGCCACGCAGCGGCAACGACCTGTCGATCTTCATGCGCCTGTTGGGCCTGGCGTTCAGCCAGAGCCAGGGCCACCTGCGCCGCTACCTGGAAGACATGTACGGCAAGGTGTTCCGCCGCTATATGTTGCTGGTCAACGAAGCCGCCCCGCGCATCCCGCCGATCGAATTGTTCTGGCGCGTACACTTCATGCTCGGCGCGGCGGCATTCAGCATGTCCGGGATCAAGGCCTTGCGGGCGATTGCCGAGACTGACTTTGGCGTCAACACCTCCATCGAGCAGGTGATGCGCCTGATGGTGCCGTTCCTCGCTGCCGGCATGCGCGCCGAAACCGGCGTGACCGACCAGACCATGGCCGCCGCGCAATTGCGTCCGCGCAGCAAATCGACGCCAGTCCCCGCGAAGGTTTGACCGCCCCGGGTGTGCGCGGCCGCCAGCATCCGCTAAGCTAGCCGCCCATGCCGAATTCAGCTATTTACTCGCAACCCATTGTTCTTGCCGCGCCCGCCGCGCCGCGAGGGCAATGGGTTGTGTGCGTTATTTAAGGAAGGTTTATGACTGCTGCCCTGCAAGGTTCTTTGATGGTCGACGTTGCCGGCACCTGGCTGACGGCCGAGGATCGCCACCTGTTGCGCCAGCCTGAGGTGGGCGGCCTGATCATTTTTGCGCGCAATATCGAGCATCCGCGTCAGGTGCGGGAATTGAGCGCGGCGATTCGTGCCGTGCGCCCGGACCTGCTGCTGGCGGTCGACCAGGAGGGCGGTCGCGTGCAGCGCCTGCGCCAGGGTTTTGTGCGCCTGCCGGCCATGCGCGCGCTGGCGGATCACCCTAACGCTGAATACCTCGCCGAACAGTGTGGCTGGATCATGGCCACTGAAGTCCTGGCCGTCGGCCTGGACCTGAGCTTCGCCCCCGTGCTGGACCTGGACTACCAGCGCAGCGCCGTGGTCGGCAGCCGTTCCTTCGAGGGCAACCCCGAGCGCGCCGCGGTGCTTGCCGGGGCGTTTATCCGCGGCATGAACAGCGCCGGCATGGCCGCCACCGGCAAGCACTTCCCGGGGCACGGGTGGGCTGAGGCCGATTCCCACGTTGCGATTCCCAATGACGAACGCAGCCTGGAACAGATTCGCGCCAATGACCTGGTACCTTTCGCACGCCTGAGCCGGCAATTGGCGGCGGTGATGCCAGCCCACGTCATTTACCCGCAAGTCGACGCCCAGCCGGCCGGTTTCTCGCGCCGCTGGTTGCAGGACATCCTGCGCGGCGAATTGCAATTTGACGGGGTGATTTTCAGCGACGACCTGTCCATGGCTGGCGCCCACGTGGTCGGGGATGCGGCCAGCCGTATTGAGGCCGCACTGACGGCGGGGTGCGACATGGGCCTGGTGTGCAACGATCGGGCGGCTGCCGAACTGGCGCTGAGCGCGACCCAGCGGATGAGGGTCACGCCATCGGCGCGGATCGCACGGATGCGTGGGCAGGCGGTTGCGTCGACGGAGTATAAGCAAGACCCGCGTTGGCTGGTGGCGCTCGGCGCGTTGCAGGATGCGCAGTTGATCGATTGAAACGGCGGCGCGCCTATCGCGGGCAAGCCCGCTCCTACACTTGATTGTGTACATTCTGTCGAAGTGCGGTTGAATGTGGCGATGCGCTGGCCGCGAGGGCGATCTAACCGTCAGCGTTTTTCTTGTTTGTTGGGCAGCGGCGCAAATAGCGCCTCGATCTCTTCGTTGCCCAACTGCCAATCCCCGGTGGTCCGCCCGTCCAGCACGCCCGCTGCAAGGTCGGACTTTTCCTTCTGCAGGTGCTGGATTTTCTCCTCCACCGTGCCCCGTGCAATCATCTTGTAGACGAACACCGGCTTCTCCTGGCCGATGCGATACGCACGGTCGGTGGCCTGGTTTTCCGTGGCCGGGTTCCACCACGGGTCATAGTGAATCACGGTGTCGGCTTCGGTCAGGTTGAGTCCTACGCCACCCGCCTTCAGGCTGATCAGAAAGATCTGCAGCTTGCCGCTCTGGAAGTCTTTCACCGGCGTGCGCCGATCGCGGGTCTGGCCGGTCAGCAGCGCATAGGCGACGCCGCGTTTTTTCAGCTCGAGTTCAATCAGGCTCAGCATCGAGGTGAACTGGGAGAACAACAGAATCCGGCGCCCTTCGGCAAACAGCTCTTCGAGCATTTCCATCAAGCTGTCGAGCTTGCCCGAGCTGCTGCCGCGCGTCGGCAGGGTGGCATCGTTGACCAGGCGCAAATCGCAGCACACCTGGCGCAGCTTGAGCAGCGCTTCAAGAATGATGATCTGGCTGCGCGCCACGCCTTTGCGGGTGATCTCATCGCGGACTTTTTTGTCCATGGCCAGGCGCATGGTTTCGTACACGTCGCGCTGGGCCTCATTGAGCTCGACCCAGTGGATGATCTCGGTTTTCGGCGGTAATTCCGTCGCCACCTGTTCCTTGGTACGGCGCAGCAGGAACGGTTTGATCCGACCGTTCAGGTGCTGCAATCGTACATCGCTGGCGCGTTTTTCAATCGGCACGCGGTAGTCGCGGTTGAAGCTTTTCACGTCGCCCAACCAGCCCGGCAACAGGAAGTGGAACAGCGACCACAGCTCGCCCAGGTGGTTTTCCAGCGGGGTGCCGCTCAGGCACAGGCGCTGCCGTGCGTTCAGCTCACGCGCCGCCTGGGCCGCCTTGCTCGAAGGGTTCTTGATGTACTGCGCTTCGTCGAGGATCAGCACATGCAAGGGCAGGGCGGCGAGTTGCTCGATGTCTTTGGGCAGCAACGCATACGTGGTCAGCAGCAGGTCGTAGTCCTGCAGGTTCGCGAAGTGCTTTTTGCGGGTGGCGCCATACAGCGCCAGGACCTTGAGTTGCGGCGTGAAGTGCGCGGCCTCGTCGAGCCAGTTGGGGATCAGGCTGGTGGGCATCACCACCATGCACGGGCGGTCCAGGCGCCCGGCGATCTTCTCGCTGAGAATATGCGCCAAGGTCTGTAAGGTTTTGCCCAGGCCCATGTCGTCCGCAAGAATGCCGCCCACTTCCAGCTGGCGCAGTGACTGCATCCAGCTCAAGCCCTCCAGCTGATAGGGGCGCAAGGTCGCGTTCAAGCCTTCGGGCGCGACGCAGGTGAAATCCTTGATGTCGCGCAGGCGCTGGGCGAAGGTGCGGATCTTCTCGCCGCCTTCCCATTGCAGGGGCAGGTCTTCCAGCGGGTTGAGGCGGATCGCGTCGGCCTTGGCCAGGCGCAGCGTGGTGGTGCCGGGTTCCTGTAGGTAGAACTCGCCGAGGGTGGCCAGGACGGGTTTCAGGCGGCCGTAGGGCAGCGCCACTTGCAGCGGGCCGTGGCCACCGTTGGGCAGGCCGGGGATGTTGACCAGGATCAGTTCGTCATCGCGGCGGCGTGCGAGTTTTTCCGGGTTGAGGATTTCGGTGTGCGAACGCATCAGGTTGAGCAGGATCGGCAGCAGGCTCAGGCGTTCGCCGTTGACGATGATCCCCAGTTCCAGGTCGAACCAGTCGCGCTCCGGCCCGTCGTCGACGGTGGCATACCAGTCGTCCACCGGGCTCAGGTCGAAGCCGAAGTCGTCGTCGATCTGCAACTCCCAACCTTCGGCCCGCAGTGTCGGCGATGCGTTGAGGGTGAAGTTCAGCCAGGCGCTGTCATTGATCATCTCGAACAGTTCGCCGGCACTTTCCGGCAACGCTTTGCTCTGGCGCGTGGCGATCTTGAAACCGAGCAGGCGCAGTTGTTCGCGATAGCGCTGTTCCAGCTCGGGGTGCCGCTTGATCCGCAGGCTCTGGGTTTCCTGGCGGACGATGATGTCGGCGTTCTTTTGCCCGCTGACGTAGTTGCCCAGATAGTTGAACGACAGCGCCGCACGGTGCTGGATATAGCGCTGCATCTTGCCGTTGCGCGGCTCGAACGCGCTGAACGCGACACTGGCCAGCCATAGGCGCGGCACGGGCAGCACGTCGTCCATCACCACCTGCGGCAGCACCACGCGGTTGTCCAGCACGGCCTGGAGTTTTTCCAGCAGTTCGGCGTCCTGGGCCGCCGCCGGGTAGGCCAGGGTTTCCTGGACCTTGAGCAGCACCGCCGCGATGTGTTTGCAGTTGGTGTGTACCGGGCAGGTGCAGCGGCTGTCCACCAGGATCAGCGTGCCCTTGGCCGATTCGCGCAACGAGATGGTCTGCCGGTAGACGTTGCTGCCCGAGCCTTCGCAACTGGCGATGATGGTGCTGTCGCCCGACTCGACGATGCGTACCCGGTTCTCCAAGGCATAGCGCCGCCCGCGCTCCAGGCTTTGTTCTTTGAAGCGATTGGCCCACGAAGGGGCCAGGGGCTTGGTGAGCGGCGACGTCAGGGGCATGGCGCTGGATCAGTCCTGAAAGTCGACGGGCGGTGCGCTGGGCTGTTTGGCGGTCAACGAAGTGATCTTGATCAGCAGCGCCAGGTGGCCGCCATCCAGGTAGTTGAGCTGGTTGTTTTTGGTCCGCACGTCTTTTTGTGCCAGGTGCTCGCTGGCGATGACGCTGCCGTTGCCGTCGAACTGGTTGATCCAGAAGTCCGCGTCGATATCGGTAAAGCGCCCCAGTTGCAGGCTCAGTACACCCTCGAGGGGAAACTGACCGAACTGCTCCCGGCCGTCGGTGATCGCGATTTTTACCGGCTGCTCACCGAGGTTCTGTTCCCAGGCCTTGTGCGCCAGCACCGTGTAGTTGGCGTCTGCGCGGAGTTTGTCGACGATCGTGCCCAGGCGCGCCGGGCTGCTTCTGTCGCCCAGGCGCTCGGCGCCGGCATCCCAGTCTTCCGGCGCGGCGCGGCTGTTGATCACCGGCTCCGCGTTCTGGCGCACCAGGACCATTTCCACTTGGTACAGGCTGTCGGCAAACGCCGAAGGTGCGAGTACCACTAATAACAAGCTCAGAATGCGAAACACGCGCATTGGGGCGTCCTTCAAACAGATTTCGGGATGAGGCGCTCAAACAGCGCCTCCAAGGTATTGAAGCGTTCTTCGGCACGTTCCATCGGCACCATGAACTTGAACAGCGTAGCCCCTTCGAACTTGTACCGGTTGGGCTGGCCCTGGATCAGCTTGATCAGCACCAACGGGTCCACCGGCGTCTGCGCTTCGAACTCGATGCGCCCGCCCTGCGGCCCGGCATCGACCTTCTTGATCCCCAGTTGCTCGGCCTGCAATTTGAGCAGGGTCAGGCGCACCAGGTTCTTGGTCGGTTCCGGCAACAGGCCGAAGCGATCGATCATCTCCACCTGCAGGTCTTTGAGGCCTTCTTCGTCGGTGGCCGAGGCGATGCGCTTGTACAGGATCAGTCGCGCGTGGACATCCGGCAGGTAGTCTTCGGGGATCAATGCCGGCAAGCGCAGGTTGATCTCCGGACCGCCGCCCAGGGGTTGGTCGAGGTTCGGTTGCTCGCCCTTGCGGATGGCTTTCACCGCGCGTTCGAGCATCTCCATATATAAGGTGAAGCCCACGGCCTGGATCTGCCCGCTCTGGCCGTCGCCGAGCAGTTCGCCGGCGCCACGGATTTCCAGGTCGTTGGTGGCCAGCACAAAGCCGGCGCCCAGGTCCTGGGTGTTGGCGATGGCTTCCAGGCGTTTTTCCGCGTCGCCGGTGATTTGCTGGCGCGGTGGCGTCAGCAGGTAGGCGTAGGCCTGGTGGTGACTGCGTCCGACGCGGCCGCGCAGTTGATGCAGTTGTGCCAGGCCGAACTTGTCGGCGCGCTCGATGATGATGGTGTTGGCGCTCGGCACGTCGATGCCGGTCTCGATGATGGTCGAGGCGATCAGCACGTTGAAGCGCTTGTGGTAGAAGTCGCTCATCACCTGTTCGAGGTCGCGCTCGCGCATTTGCCCGTGGCCGATGGCGATGCGTGCTTCCGGCACCAGTGCGGCGAGGTCGGCGGCGCATTTCTCGATGGTTTTCACATCGTTGTGCAGGTAATACACCTGCCCGCCGCGCAGCAATTCGCGCAGCAGCGCTTCCTTGACCGTGCTGTTGTTCTGCTCCATCACGAAGGTGCGTACCGACAGGCGCCGCGCCGGTGGAGTGGCGATGATCGACAGGTCGCGCATGCCCGACACCGCCATGTTCAGCGTGCGCGGAATCGGCGTGGCGGTGAGGGTCAGAATGTCGACCTCGCTGCGCAGGGCCTTGAGCTGTTCTTTCTGACGCACCCCGAAGCGGTGTTCTTCGTCGATGATCACCAGGCCCAGGTTCTTGATCTTCACATCGTCCGACAGCAGCTTGTGGGTGCCGATCACGATGTCGATCTTGCCCTCCGCCAGGTCGGCGACGGCGGCGTTCACTTCCTTGGCGGATTTGAAGCGGCTCATCACTTCCACGGTCACCGGCCAGTCGGCAAAGCGGTCGCGAAAGCTGTTGTAGTGCTGCTGGGCGAGCAGGGTGGTCGGCACCAGGATCGCCACTTGCTTGCCGCCATGCACCGCGATGAAGGCTGCGCGCATCGCCACTTCGGTCTTGCCGAAGCCTACGTCGCCGCACACCAGGCGGTCCATCGGCTTGGGCGCGAGCATGTCGGCGCGCACCGCTTCGATGGTGGTTTGCTGGTCCGGGGTTTCTTCGAAGGCAAAGCCGGCGCTGAACGTGGCGTAGTCGGCTTTCGGGTCGGCGAACGCATAACCCTCGCGGGCGGCGCGACGGGCATAGATGTCGAGCAGCTCGGCGGCGACGTCGCGCACCTGTTCGGCGGCCTTGCGCTTGGCTTTCTGCCAGGTCTCGGAACCCAGGCGGTGCAACGGCGCCAGGGCGTCGTCGCTGCCGGTGTAGCGGGCGATCAGGTGCAGGTTGGCCACCGGCACATACAGCTTGGCGCCTTCGGCGTATTCCATGGTGAGGAATTCGGCGGCCTGGTTGTCGATTTCCAGCGTTTGCAGGCCCAGGTAGCGGCCGACACCGTGGTCAATATGCACCACCGGCGCGCCTTCGCGCAGTTCGGTGAGGTTTTTGATCACCGCGTCGTTGTTGGCGTCGGCGCGTTTTTCGCGGCGACGGCGCTGCATCACCCGTTGCCCGAACAGCGGGCTTTCGGCGATCAGCGCCAGGGCCGGATCGTCCAGCAACAGGCCTTCATCCAGCGGCGCAATGGTGATCGCCAGGCGCTCTTTGCCGGCGAC
Source organism: Pseudomonas sp. GW704-F2 (assembly GCF_059423025.1). NCBI lineage: Bacteria > Pseudomonadati > Pseudomonadota > Gammaproteobacteria > Pseudomonadales > Pseudomonadaceae > Pseudomonas > Pseudomonas sp. GW704-F2. The sequence goes on from NZ_JBWKXO010000018.1 coordinate 119,281, forward strand.
GAAGTCCGGCCAGCTGTCGACGGTTTTCGGGCGCAGCTTCAGGCGTTCCAGCAGCTCCAGCAGCACTTCGCGGCGCCCGGCCGATTCGGCGGTAAACAGCACGCGCCCGGCGAAATCGCCGAGGAAGTTGGACAGCGCTTCGAGCGGCTGGCTGGCCTTGGCTTCAATCGCCAGGTTCGGCAGGTTTTGCGCGGGGAAGCGCGTGCGGCCGCTGCCTGCGTCCACATCCTCTTGGCTGGCGACCACGCGCGGCCAGTTTTTCAGGCGGGCGAAGCAGTCTTCCACCGGCAGGAACAGTTCAGCCGGCGGTAATAAAGGACGGGACGGATCGACGCGACGCTCTTCATAGCGGTTGCGCACGTCGCTCCAGAAGTTTTCCGCCGCCTGCTCGATGCCCGGCAGCGAGAACACCTGGGTGTCCTGGGGCAGGTAGTCGAACAGGGTGGAGGTTTCGTCGAAGAACAGCGGCAGGTAGTACTCGATACCGGCGGGGGTAATCCCGCTGCTCAAGTCCTGGAAGATCGGGCAGCGGCGGAAGTCGACGTCGAAGCGTTCGCGAAAGCGCGCCTTGAAACGCGTCACCGCGTCTTTCTGCAGCGGGAATTCCCGTGCCGGCAGCAGTTTGATCGACTCGACTTTGTCGATGGAGCGCTGGTTTTCCGGATCGAAGGTGCGCAGGGTCTCGATTTCGTCATCGAACAGGTCGATGCGGTACGGCAACTTGCTGCCCATCGGGAACAGGTCGATCAGCGCACCGCGCACCGCGAATTCGCCGTGCTCGTACACCGTGTCGACGCAGCGGTAGCCGCTGGCTTCCAGGCGTGTACGCATTTGCTCCACGTCGAGCTTCTGGCCGATATCCAGCACCAGGCTGCTGCCCAGCAGGAACTTGGTCGGCGCCAGGCGGTGCAGCGCCGTGGTGATCGGCACCACCAGCACGCCGTGGACCAGTTCCGGCAGGCGGTACAGGCTGGCGATGCGCTGGGAAATGATGTCCTGGTGCGGCGAGAACAGGTCGTAGGGCAGGGTTTCCCAGTCGGGAAAATGCAGCACCGGCAAATCGGGGGCGAAGAAGCTCAGCTCCTGCTCCAGCCGTTCGGCGCTTTGGCTGTCGGCGGTAAGCAGCAGGGTAAAGCGCTTGGCTGCGCTGGCAGCCTCGGCGATGGCCAGGCTCAGGGCGGCACCGGGCAAATTGCCCCAGTGCTGTTTACCTGCCGCGGCAGGGAGTTGCGGTAGACGCAGAACGGGCACGGAAGGTTGAGCTCCAAGCGTTGCGACAAAGTCGGTAATTGTAACGGCCCGAGGTGCCGCCTGTCAGTTGCTGACTGAGCCTATTACGGTTTGCGGGAAATGTGGTGGCTAAGACAAACAATGGCGCGTTTTGACTCAATATGTAGTGCCAAAATGCATATAGTTTTCGGAGGGTTACGGACAAGTCGTGCTGCCCGCTCCACTAGTGGCCTTCTGGAACCCGCGTATTTACTGGGCTGCAGCGAGGTGGCTTTTTTGGGTAAGCGCGTTTTGTTGTAGGACGCGCATTGCTCCGGGGGCGGCCGGACGGCATAATGTAGCCCCTTTTTTCAGCCCCTACATGTGGAAGGTTCCCGTGACTCAGAAGCCCGACCAGTGTCTTGGTGAATGGATCGACCGTGAAGCACTCGCTGAAGCGATGATCCCGCTTATCGGTCAGCTGTACCGCAATAACAATGTGGTGAGCTCGATCTATGGCCGCAGTCTGATCAACCAGTCAGTCATCGCGATTCTCAAGGCGCATCGCTTTGCTCGCCATCGTTCGACCAACGACAGCGAACTCTCCGTCCACGAAACATTCCCTCTGCTCAAAGCCATGAGCGAGCTCAAGCTCGGCGCGGCTTCGGTAGACCTGGGCAAGTTGGCCGCCAAGTTCCGCGCTGAAGCCAACGGCCGTTCCGTCGAGCAATTCGTGCGTGAAGAAATGGCCGACGTGGTCGGCAAGCAGAACGCCTCCGCCCGTAAAGGCACTGACGTTGTGCTCTACGGCTTCGGTCGCATCGGCCGCCTGCTGGCACGCATCCTGATCGGTAAAACCGGTGGCGGCGACGGCCTGCGCCTGCGCGCCATCGTGGTACGCAAGGGCGCCGAGAACGACCTGGCCAAGCGCGCGAGCCTCTTGCGTCGCGACTCGGTACACGGTCCGTTCAACGGCACCATCGTCATCGACGAAGAAAACAACACCATCACCGCCAACGGTAACCTGATCCAGGTGATCTACGCGAAGAACCCGACCGAGGTGGATTACACCCAGTACGGCATCAAGGACGCCCTGCTGGTGGATAACACCGGCGTATGGCGCGACGCCGAAGGCCTGGGCCAGCACCTGACCTGCCCGGGCGTTGCCCGCGTTGTCCTGACCGCGCCTGGCAAAGGCAAGCTGAAGAACATCGTTCACGGCATCAACCACATGGAAATCACCGCTGACGACAAGATCGTGTCCGCCGCTTCCTGCACCACCAACGCCATCGTGCCGGTGCTGAAGGCAGTCAATGACAAGTTCGGCATCATCAACGGCCACGTCGAAACCGTTCACTCGTACACCAACGACCAGAACCTGATCGACAACTTCCACAAGGGCAATCGCCGTGGTCGCAGCGCCGCGCTGAACATGGTGATCACCGAGACCGGTGCCGCCACCGCTGCCGCCAAGGCCCTGCCTGAGCTGGCCGGCAAGCTGACCGGTAACGCGATCCGCGTACCGACGCCTAACGTGTCGATGGCCATTCTCAACCTGAACCTTGAGAAAGCCGCTACCCGCGACGAGATGAACGAGTACCTGCGCTACATGGCGCTGCACTCCGATCTGCATAAGCAAATCGACTTCGTCAACTCCCAGGAAGTGGTCTCCACCGACTTCGTTGGCTCGCGCCACGCCGGTGTGGTGGACGCGGAAGCGACCATTACCCAGGACAACCGTGTTGTGCTGTACGTGTGGTACGACAACGAGTTCGGCTACAGCTGCCAGGTCGTTCGCGTGATGGAAGACATGGCTGGGGTCAACCCGCCTGCATTCCCGCGCTAAGCGTCCAGGTTGAATGAAAAAGCCCCGACTGGTTCGGGGCTTTTTTCTGTCTGTGGGTTTTGGGTGTGTGGGAGGCATCGCGCGCAAGCCCGCGCCTACAGGGGAATGCATTTTTTCAGGCGATACGCCGTCAACTGTGGCCGGCCAAGGTGGGACGATCCGCCTCATTGGTGAGCGCCGGGAGCGCGAACATCAGCCATAAACAGATAACGGCATGCCGCATAATGGGCGGTCCTGCCAGGGTGTACGCCTGCGGGTTAATTCACTTTTCGACGGCGATCAGGTTTATGGGCAATCTGCGACAGATAGCGATGGTGTGCGGTTTTGCGGCGCTGGCCGGCTGTGGCGGCGATACGCTGGAGCAGTTTGGGGGGCCGACCATGGGCAGCACCTATTCGATCCAGTATGTCAGAAGCTCGACGGCACCTACGCCGAAAGAGCTGCAGCGCCAGGTGGAAAAAATCCTGGGGGATGTCGACCGACAGCTGTCGACCTACCGCAGCGACTCGGATATCGAGCGTTTCAACAATCTGCCGGCCAATAGCTGCCAGCCGATGCCCGCGCCGGTGCTGCAACTGGTGCGTACCGGCGAGCAACTGTCCCAGGCCAGCGCGGGTGCGTTCGACCTGACGGTGGAACCGCTGCTGAACCTGTGGGGGTTCGGGCCCCAGGCCCGGCAACTCAAGGTGCCGGACGCCGCGACGCTGGCCGAGGTGCGTCAACGGGTCGGTCACCAGCATCTGCGCATCGACGGCGAGCAACTGTGCAAGGACGCCGCCGTCGAGGTCGACTTCAACAGCATTGCTGCCGGTTACGCGGTGGATCGTATCGCCGAGCTGTTGAGCGGTCTGGGTATCCATCACTACCTCGCCGAAGCCACCGGCGAACTCAAGGCTGCCGGCCACAAACCGGATGGTTCGCCCTGGCGCGTCGCGCTGGAAGAGCCTCGCGATGACCAGCAGGTCGCCGAAAAAATCATCCGTGTAGACGGCTTTGGTGTGTCCACATCGGGTGACTATCGTAATTATTTCCAGCAGGGTGGTCGGCGCTATTCCCACACCCTGGATGCGCGGACCGGCGCGCCGATTACCCATCAACTGGCATCGGTGACAGTGTTGCACCCGTCGGCGCTGATGGCCGATGGACTGTCGACGTTGCTGTTGATCCTTGGGCCGGAGCAAGGCTGGGATTACGCCGAACAGCACCAGATCGCCGCGTTTTTTGTGCAGCGCGAGGGGGATGTTTTCGTCACTCGCAGTAATCAGGCGTTCGAACAGATGACGGCGCTGAAACCGTAATCCACGTTGTGTAGTAAAGGCAAAACTGGCCTACGACGCGACCAAGGGTTAATGTGCGCGGCGTTGAGCCTTATATAGACTGTGCCCGGGTTCACACACTTGAGCCAAATTGTCCTTCATGACCGCTGGCCGCGGCATGATTTAGCCAGGCGTCAAACCGCGCGCCTGGCCTGTTCTGAGGAGTACGCATGGCTGTCTACAACTACGACGTGGTAGTACTGGGTTCCGGCCCGGCTGGAGAAGGTGCGGCGATGAACGCCGCGAAGGCAGGGCGCAAGGTGGCAATGGTCGATAGCCGTCGCCAGGTCGGCGGAAACTGCACCCACCTGGGTACCATCCCGTCCAAGGCCTTGCGTCACTCAGTGCGCCAGATCATGCAGTTCAATACCAATCCGATGTTCCGGGCCATTGGCGAGCCGCGTTGGTTTTCGTTCCCGGACGTGCTCAAAAGCGCGGAAAAAGTCATCGCCAAGCAGGTGGCGTCGCGGACCGGCTACTACGCCCGTAACCGTGTCGACCTGTTCTTCGGCACCGGCAGCTTCGCCGACGAGCAAACCGTCGAAGTGGTCTGCTCCAACGGTGTGGTCGAGAAGCTGGTGGCCAAGCACATCATCATCGCTACCGGGTCGCGCCCGTATCGCCCGGTGGATATCGATTTCCTCCACCCGCGTATCTACGATAGCGACACCATCCTCAGCCTGGGCCATACCCCGCGCAAACTGATCATCTATGGCGCCGGCGTGATCGGCTGCGAATACGCCTCGATCTTCAGCGGCCTGGGGGTGCTGGTAGAGCTGGTGGACAACCGTGAGCAGTTGCTGAGCTTCCTTGACTCGGAAATTTCCCAGGCGTTGAGTTATCACTTCAGCAACAACAACATCACTGTGCGCCACAACGAAGAGTACGAGCGCGTCGAAGGCCTGGACAACGGTGTGATCCTGCACCTCAAGTCCGGCAAGAAGATCAAGGCCGACGCCTTGCTGTGGTGCAACGGTCGTACCGGCAACACCGACAAGCTGGGCATGGAAAATGTCGGGGTCAAGGTCAACAACCGTGGCCAGATCGAAGTGGACGAGAACTATCGCACCTGCGTGTCGAATATCTACGGTGCTGGCGACGTGATCGGCTGGCCAAGCCTGGCCAGCGCCGCCCATGACCAGGGCCGTTCGGCCGCCGGCAGTATTGTCGACAATGGCAGCTGGCGCTATGTGAACGACGTGCCGACCGGGATCTACACGATTCCGGAGATCAGCTCGATCGGTAAGAACGAACACGAACTGACCAAGGCCAAGGTGCCTTATGAAGTGGGCAAGGCGTTCTTCAAGAGCATGGCGCGTGCGCAGATCGCCGGCGAGCCGCAAGGCATGCTGAAGATTCTGTTCCACCGTGAAACCCTGGAGGTCCTCGGCGTGCATTGCTTCGGCTACCAGGCTTCGGAGATCGTCCACATCGGCCAGGCCATCATGAACCAGCCGGGCGAGCAAAATACCCTCAAGTATTTCGTCAACACCACGTTCAACTACCCAACCATGGCGGAAGCCTATCGGGTCGCGGCCTACGACGGCCTCAACCGGCTTTTTTGAGCGGCTCCGGCCGGTGGCCTGAGCCGGCCGGGGAGACCGATTTCAGTAATTCTCGAGCGTGGCAGTGGCCAAACCGGGAAAGTCTGTAATCAGGCTATCTACGCCGAAGTCGGCGAGCCTGCGCATCAGCGCAGGTTCGTTGACTGTCCACACCGACACGTGCAATCCCTGGCGCTGGGCTTTTTCCAGACGCTCGGGGGTACACAACGTCCAGTTCAACGCCAGAAACTCGCAGCCATAGTTTTGCGCGACCTTCAGCGGGTCGAGCCAGGCGTATTCGGCCACCAGCCCGCGCGACAGGTCCGGGGTGAGTTCCACCGCCGCTTTCAATACTTCCCGTGAGCTTGAGGTCACTGTGACCTTGTCCATGAGGCCGAAGCGCACGGCCATTTCCCGGATCGCCAGCACGGTGGTCGCGGCGCGGGTGCGCGAGGCGCTTTTGACTTCCAGTTGCCAGTGATCGAAGTCGCACTTTTCGAACAGCTCTTCCAGGCGCGGGATCGGGCAGGGGTTGATCCAGCCGGGGCCGCCTTTGCGGGCGTCCATCTTCACCAGGTCTGCCGCCGAATACTCGACGACTTTGCCGCGCCGGTCGGCGGTGCGCTTGAGGGTCGGGTCGTGGATGACCATCAGTTCGCCGTCCATGGACAGGTGCAAATCCAATTCGCAACGGCGTACACCGTGCTTGAGGCACTGCTGGAAGCTGGTCAGGGTGTTTTCTGGTGCTTCGCCTTTGGCACCGCGGTGGCCGTAGATCAGGGTCACAGTTGCTCCTTTGCGCCAGGTCGTCTGGCGGGGTGAATACGAATTCAGGTGTCTTTGGCGTCGCTCTGTTCCCGCGCCAGGCGCCGTTGCTGCGCCTGTTTCTGCAGGATGTAGCGCGCCAGCAGTTGGCGTTGGGCGTCGGTCATCGATTCGAATTCCGTGCCAATGGCAAAAGCGCCGCCCTTGGCATCGCAATGGGTGACCCGCGCCCGTAACAGCAGGCCCAGCGCCTGGGGCATCAGCACCAGCTTGACCGCCAGGTGGGCGTCGAGTGCCAGGGGCGTCGGGTGCTGGAAGTCGATGCCGCCTTCGGAAATGATCACCGGCTGCGGTGCGCCGACTTCGTCCAGCAGCCCGCGCGCCATGATCTGGCTGAGCAGATCCAGGCGTTTGTTCTGGATTCGGAGGAGGGCGGCCAGGCTGCGATCTTTCTCGCTGAGCTGGCGCAACAGGTGTTGGGCTTCGAATTCGCTCAGGTGCAGTTCACTGAGTAGATTGAATAGCGGCGAATCATCCAGCAACACTTCCTTGCTCGCCGCTTCGGGGGCGGACAGGCTTTTGATTTGAAGTGCGATCATGTCGTCGATACGGTAGTATTCGCGGCGTTCTTCTTCATCTAATGTCGACATGGCGAACCCAAAGTAGCGGTAATGGTCTGAGTGTAAAGCTGCTTACCAGACCCCGCCACCGGGACGTCTTCTTTTCCTCCGAACAAGCCCCGACATGTTCAGACCTCTCTTCGTATTTATTGGCACGCGTTATACCCGTGCAAAGCGTCGCAATCATTTTGTGTCGTTCATTTCCTTGACCTCGATGATCGGTCTCGCCCTTGGCGTGGTCGTGATGATCGTGGTGTTGTCGGTGATGAACGGCTTCGATCATGAGATGCGTACCCGCGTGCTGGGCATGGTGCCCCACGCGACCATCGAGTCGGGTGAACCGATCAGCGACTGGCAAAGCCTGGCCGACAAGGTCAAGCAGAACCCCAAGGTCGTGGCCGTGGCGCCGTTCACCCAGATGCAAGGGTTGCTGACCCATGACGGCAAGGTGCAGAAAATCCTGCTCAATGCCATCGACCCGGTCCAGGAGCGCAAGGTCTCGATCATCGACAAGTTCATGCTGCAGGGCAAACTCGACGACCTGGCGCCCGGCAGCTTCGGTATCGTCATCGGCGACAAGGCCGCGGCCAAGCTCGGCGTGGGCATCGGCGACAAGCTGACCTTCGTCGCCCCGGAAGTCACTGTGACCCCGGCCGGCATGTTCCCGCGCATGAAGCGCTTTACCGTGGTCGGCACCTTCCACGTCGGCGCTGGCGAGATCGACGGCTACCTCGGCCTGACCAACCTCACCGACCTGGCGCGTCTGCATCGCTGGAAGCCGGACCAGGTGCAGGGCCTGCGCCTGAAGTTCAACGACTTGTTCGACGCCCCGCGCGGCGCCTGGGAAATCGCCCAGCACCTGGGTGAAAACCAGTACTACGCCCGCGACTGGACCCGTACCCACGGCAACCTGTACCAGGCCATCCGCATGGAAAAAGCCATGATCGGCCTGCTGTTGCTGCTGATCGTCGCCGTCGCGGCCTTCAACATCATCTCCACCCTGGTGATGGTGGTGAACGACAAGAAGGGCGACATCGCCATCCTGCGCACCCTGGGCGCCACGCCGGGGCAGATCATGGCGATCTTCATGGTGCAGGGCACGGTGATCGGCGTGGTCGGCACCTTGATCGGCACCGCGCTGGGCATTCTGGCTGCGCTCAACGTCAGCGCTGCCATCGCCGGCCTCGAAACCCTGATCGGCCACAAGTTTCTCAATGCCGACGTCTACTTTATCGATTACTTGCCGTCCCAGGTTCAGGCCCAGGACGTGCTGATGGTGGGCGGCGCTGCGTTGGTCCTGAGTTTCCTTGCCACCCTGTATCCAGCCTGGCGCGCGGCACGTACCCAGCCAGCACAGGCCTTACGTTATGAGTGAATCGGGCATGAGTGAAAAAGCAATCCTGAGCTGCCGCAACCTGGGCAAGTCCTACGAGGAAGGTCCGGAATCGGTGGTGGTGTTGTCCAACCTGCAACTTGAGCTGCACCCCGGCGAGCGCGTGGCGATCGTCGGCAGTTCCGGTTCCGGCAAAAGTACCTTGCTCAACCTGTTGGGCGGCCTCGATACGCCGTCCCAGGGCAGCGTGTGGCTGGCCGGCGAAGAACTCTCGGCCCTCGGCGAAAAGGCCCGCGGCCAACTGCGCAACCGTTCGTTGGGTTTCGTGTACCAGTTCCACCACCTGTTGCCGGAGTTCACCGCCCTGGAAAACGTGTGCATGCCGCTGCTGATCGGCAAGACCGCGATCCCAGAGGCGCGCCAGCGTGCCAAGGCTTTGCTGGAGCGCGTTGGCCTCGGCCATCGCCTGGAGCACAAACCGGCCGAATTGTCCGGCGGTGAGCGCCAGCGTGTGGCGATTGCCCGCGCCCTGGTGAACAACCCGGGCCTGGTGATGCTCGACGAGCCGACCGGCAACCTCGATTCCCACACCGCCCAGGGCATCAAGGACTTGATGCTCGAACTGAGCACCCAGATGCGTACCGCGTTCCTGGTGGTGACCCATGACATGAGCATGGCCCGGCAGATGGACCGCGTGCTGCACCTGCAGGAAGGTCATCTGGTCGCCATCTGACCTGTTTCAAGCCCGGTGCATGACGCCGGGTTTTTTCATTTTTTCAGGCGGTGCAAGCGAATGTTCAGACCGTTATCGATTTTCATCGGCACGCGCTATACCCGCGCCAAGCGCCGCAACCGTTTTGTTTCGTTTATCTCGATGACCTCGATGATCGGCCTCGCCCTGGGCGTGCTGGCGATGATCGTGGTGTTGTCGGTGATGAATGGCTTTCAACGCGAAATGAGCTCGCGCATCCTCGGCATGGTGCCTCACGCCACCATCGTCGGCGTGAACCCGATCGACAACTGGCAGCCGGTGGCCGCGGCGGCGATGAAGAATCCCGAAGTGACCGCCGCAGTACCGTTCACGCAGATGGACGGTATGTTCTCCTACAAGGGCGCGATGCAGCCGATCGAGATCAGCGGCGTCGACCCGGCCCAGGAAGGCAAGGTGTCGATCGTGGCCCAGCATATCGTCCAGGGCAAACTGGAAGACTTGAAACCCGGCGAGTTCGGCGTGGTGGTCGGTGAAATCACTGCGCGGCGCTTTCGCCTGAACGTGGGCGACAAGCTGACCCTGATCGTCCCGGAAATCAGCAGTGCGCCGGGTGGCATCACCCCGCGCATGCAGCGATTGAACGTGGTCGGTATCTTCAAGGTCGGCGCCGAGCTGGACGGTTCGATGGCGTTGATCCATATGGCCGACGCGGCAGAAATTCAGCATTGGCAGCCGAACCAGGTGCAGAGCGTGCGCCTGGCGGTGAAGGACTTGTACGCGGCGCCCAAGGTCTCGGCGGACATCGCCGCCAGCCTCGGTGCGGCCTACAAGGCGGATGACTGGACCCACACCCAGGGCAGCCTGTTCAGCGCGATGAAGATGGAAAAAACCATGATCGGCCTGCTGTTGCTGATGATCGTCGCGGTGGCGGCGTTCAACATCATCGCCACGTTGATCATGGTGGTGAACGACAAGGGCGCGGACATCGCGATCCTGCGGACCATCGGCGCCACGCCACGGCAGATCATGGCGATCTTCATGGTGCAGGGCACGGTGATCGGTATCGTCGGCACCCTGATCGGCGGTGTGCTGGGCGTGATTGCGGCGCTGAACGTCAGTGAACTGGTGGGTTGGCTGGAGCGCGTGACCGGGCAGCATATCTTCAGTTCGGACGTGTACTTCGTCAGCAACCTGCCCTCGCAATTGCAGGGTGGGGATGTGCTGCTGATCTGCTCGGCCGGGTTTGTGTTGAGCTTTTTGGCCACGGTTTACCCGGCGTATCGGGCGGCGAAGATCGAGCCGGCGCATGCCCTCAGGTATTCGTAGGATTTAAGACCGCTATCGGGAGCAAGCCCCTCCCACATTTTGATCTGTGAATACATTCAAAATGTGGGAGGGAGCTTGCTCCCGATAGCGCCGGCACAGCTTGCATCAACCCCCCCTGGCAACTCGATCACAAACCGCGTCCACCCCGGCTCAGACTCGCAATAAATCCGCCCGCCATGCGCCCGCACAATCGACTGGGTAATCGCCAGCCCCAGCCCTGCGTGTTCACTGCTGCCTTCATGCCGCGCCGGGTCGGCCCGGTAGAAGCGGTCGAACAACCGCGGTAACACCTCCGCCGGAATGCCTTCGCCGCTGTTCTCCACTGTCAGTGTCACGCCTTGTGCGCCCTGCGCCAGATGCACCCGCACTTCGCCGCCCGCGGGCGTAAAGCGCAGCGCGTTATCCAGCAGGTTCGACAATGCCCGACGCAACATGCCGCGATCGCCGGTTGTGTGAGCCATACCCTCGCGCACCAGGCTGACGTGTGCGTCTTCCGCCAGCAAGACGAAGAACTCCAGCAGTGCGTCCACTTCATCCGCGAGCTTCAACGGTTCGCGCGTGGGCGCCAACAGCCCGTGATCGGCCTTGGCCAGGTACAACATGTCGTTCACCAGTTGCGCCATCCACTGCAACTCTTCCAGGTTGCTGTGCAGCGCCTCGCGGTAATCCTCCAGCGGGCGCGGCTGGGTGAGGATGACTTGGGTGTGGGTCAACAGGTTCGACAGAGGCGTGCGCAGTTCGTGGGCGATATCGGCGGAGAACGCCGAGAGGCGCTGGAACGCGTCGTCCAGTCGGCCCAGCATGGCGTTGAAGGCCTGGGCCAGTTCCGCCAGTTCCACCGGCATGCCCTGCTCGGGCAAACGCTGGGTCAGGGAGTGGGCCGACACGCTGGCGGCCACTTCGCCCATGCGCCGCAACGGTCGCAGCCCGCTGCGCGCCGCCCAGGCGCCGAGCAGCGCGGTGGCCAGGGCCGAGAGGCTGACTGTGAGCCAGATCAAATGCTGCATGCGCTGCAGGAAGTGCTGATGGTGGGTGATGTCGAGCATCAGGCTCAGTTGCGGCGAGTCGGGTTGGCCCGGCCTTAGCGGCGCGTTGTACACGCGGTAGTCGGTGCCGGCGTTCTGCAGGCTGTGCAGGCCGGGTGACTCGGGCAGGGCAATGGCCGGCGCGCCGTCAAACCAGCGCTGGCCGGCGGCGGTGATGCGTACTGTGAGGTCGGGCTGGCGATTGAGCTCGGCACGCAGTTGCGCTTCGCGCTGGGCGAATAGCTGCGGTGAGTCGACGCCCTGCAAGGTGCTGCGCAGCGCCACCAGTTTGCTTTCGAGCAGTTGCTGGTCCAGCTCGACAAAATGCGCCTCGCTGGCCCGGTTGAACAGCACGCCGGCGAGCAACGAGACCACCGCGGTGCAAGCTGCAAACAGCAGGGCCAGGCGACTGGTCAGGGACAGGCGATTGATCAACTGCATCGCTCCTCCAGCACATAACCCATGCCGCGCACGGTGTGGATGAGTTTATTGGGGAAGTTGTCGTCGACTTTCAGGCGCAGGCGGCGGATCGCCACTTCGATGATGTTGGTGTCGCTGTCAAAGTTCATGTCCCACACCTGGGACGCGATCAGCGACTTGGGCAGTACTTCGCCCTGGCGCCGCAGCAGCAGTTCGAGCAGGGCGAACTCCTTGGCGGTGAGGTCGATGCGCTGGCCGTCGCGCTCGACGCGGCGGCGGATCAGGTCCAGGCGCAGGTCGGCCAGTTGCAGGGTGGTTTCCTGCGGTGCGCTGCTGCCACGGCGCAACAGGCTGCGCACCCGCGCAAGCAGTTCGGAGAAGGCGAACGGCTTGACCAGATAATCGTCGGCGCCCAGTTCCAGGCCGTGTACGCGGTCTTCCACAGCGTCGCGGGCGGTGAGAAACAGCACCGGGATGTCGAGGCCGGCGCTGCGCACGGCCTGTAGGATCTGCCAACCATTGCGACCGGGCAGCATCACATCGAGGATCAGCAGGTCGTAATCGCCGGTCAGCGCCAAGTGCTGGCCGCTGGTGCCGTCGGCCACCAGCTCGGTGGTAAAACCGGCTTCGGTCAGGCCTTGGCGCAGGTAATGGCCGGTTTTGGGTTGGTCTTCGACGATCAGCAGTTTCATGGGCAGCTCTTGGCGGCGGGTCACGTCAGGCTTTATACCGTGGTGGCCAGGGGAGGGGCGCAACCTGACAAAGTTGTAATCTAGCAGTCAGCTGGCTGGCAGCGCTGCAATCTTAGAGTGGTCCTCAGACTGATCCCACACCTTTGGAGAATTGAGATGGCATTGCGTACCCCCTTGTTGTTGGCGGGCTGCCTGTTGGCGTTGAGTGTCGGAGCAATGGCCGGCACGGCCCACACCTATGCGTTCGGCCAGCCGGCATCTGCTGATAAGGCCACGCGCACCGTGGAAGTGGTGCTGCAGGATATGTCCTTTTCGCCCAAGTCCCTGGACGTAAAGGCCGGTGAGACTGTGCGCTTTGTGCTGGTCAACAAAGGCCAGTTGCTCCATGAGTTCAACCTGGGCGATGCGGCCATGCATGCGGAGCATCAGAAGCAAATGATGCAGATGCAGGCCAGCGGCATGCTGAACGCCACCGGCATGGGCAAGATGGACCACGGCGCCATGGAGCACGGCGATATGGGCAATATGGGCGGGATGAAGCACGATGACCCCAACAGTGTTCTGGTCGGACCGGGTAAAACCGCTGAGTTGACCTGGACCTTCAGCAAAGCCACCGGGTTGGAGTTTGCCTGCAATATTCCCGGGCACTACCAGGCGGGCATGGTCGGCAAGATCAACGTCGATTGAGCCGCTGCGGCAACTGACGGTGTCGATGCGGCGGTTGTTAGAGGCGGGGGCAAAGGCTGGTAGACTGGTGGGGTTAATTTAGCCAGGTTTCCGCCATGCATCCCGCAGCCGAACATTCGCCGCTGGGCAAGTCCAGTGAATACATCTCCACCTACACCCCTTCGTTGCTGTTCCCGATTCCGCGCGCCGCGAAATGGGCCGAGCTGGGCCTGAGCGCCGAGACCCTGCCGTACACGGGCGTGGATTTCTGGAACTGCTTCGAACTGTCCTGGCTGCTGCCGTCGGGCAAGCCGGTGGTGGCCATCGGTGAATTCAGCATTGCGGCCGACTCGCCGAATATCATCGAGTCCAAGTCCTTCAAGCTGTACCTCAACTCGCTGAACCAGACTGTGTTTGCCGATACGCAAAGTCTGGAGGCGACGTTGCGCACCGACCTCAGCGCTGCTGCCGGCAAGCCGGTGGGCGTGCGCGTGCGCAGCCTGGCCGAGGTTGAAGCCGAAGGCGTGGTGGCGTTGCCGGGAGTGTGCATCGATGACCTGGATATCAGCGTCAGCAACTACGAACATCCGCGTCCGGAACTGCTGCGTTGCGATGACTCGCGCATTGTCGAGGAGAGCGTGTACAGCCACCTGCTCAAATCCAACTGCCCGGTCACCAGCCAGCCCGACTGGGGCAGCGTGGCCGTGCAATACCGCGGCGCACAGCTGGATCACGCCAGCCTGTTGGAGTATCTGGTGAGCTTTCGCCAGCACTCGGACTTCCATGAGCAGTGCGTGGAGCGGATCTTCCTGGACTTGCAGCGCCTGCTGAAGCCGGAGAAGTTGACGGTATATGCGCGGTATGTGCGGCGGGGTGGGTTGGATATCAACCCGTATCGCAGTACTGAGGCGGTGCCGTTCCAGAACCTGCGCCTGGCGCGCCAGTAACCTTTACACAAACCAAAATGTGGGAGGGGGCTTGCCCCCGATAGCGGAGTGTCAGTCACAGTCTCTGTGCCTGACCCACTGCAATCGGGGGCAAGCCCCCTCCCACATTGGGTTCTGTGCTTGGTTTGGGCGCGGGTTAAATGCCGATGTTGCCCAGGGTGATCACGATATTGCGCAGCGTCCCGGCAATGCCCGGATGGTCTAACTCGAAACCTTCTACCGCCCGGTTCACATCGTCTACGATGCTGGGCGGCTGGGTGGCCGGTTCCAGTTCAAGTTGTACTTCAAACTTGGCCAGCAAGGCTTCCAGCGCTTCACGTTTTTCGGGTGGCAGCGGTGGTTCCTGATTCAGTTGCTCGCGCAGGATATTGACCTGTTCTTGCAGTTTTTCGCGGGCAGGCATGGTGTTGTTCCTTTTATCGATAGGCACTGGCATAGACCACGGCACGCCGAGAAAGGTCTACGAGAGGAGCTGTAGATTAATCTACCGGCGCCGTCTGTGCATGATCTCAATCAGGGCTTTTCGCCTTTGAGCTGGCGCAGGCTGATGTCTGCCAGGCAGGTGCCGAGCTCGCCGAGGTGATCGATTACCGAATGCACCCCCAGCCCATACAACGCCACGGTGGCCTTGCCGCGTTTGTATTCGCGTTGTTGGTCGGTCAGTGCCTGCCATTGCTCGGGCGCCAGGCCGCACAGCGAACCGCAGGACGCCAGGCCGATAGTCCACAGCCCGGCATTCAGGCCCGATTGCAGCAGGCGCGGCTCACCGCTGACCAGCACGCAGCCTTCCAGGCGTTCGATGTTCAATTCCATCAAGGCTTGCCAGCATGCATGAGGGGCAGGCCAGCGGATGGAAGAGGGCGATGCGGCCTTGAGCCAATCGGGCAGCGCAGCGGCCAGCGGGGTCGTCACCGAGGGCGGCAGTTCATCCAGCCAGGCGCAGGGCACGCCTTGTTCCTGGAGGCTGCGCAGGACCTTCAACGCACCTGGCGTGGCTTCGGCGTGCGGGGAGGGTGAATCGGTACGCGCCTGGGAACCGAAATCGACCAGGCAGCCACTCAGGCCGAACAACACGGCGGTCAAGGTGGGGGCAGTGGCGACGGCAATCTCGGCGTGAGGCATTTCGACATCCTTGAAATAGCTGTGACGCTATCGGAGTGGCGTGACAAGCCCATGACACTTTGTAGGGTTTTTGTACATTCTCTGTATGTCGTTTCTTAGCATCTGCCCAAAAAGGACACTTCCGTCATATACTGGCGCCTTATTCAGGGCATAGCGCCCATGACAGACTATTCAAGGAGCAAAAGCTATGCGCTGGAGCCACTACTTCGCTCAGTTTTCGGTGTGTGCCGTTATCCTGATGGCCCCTTTCGCCGCACAGGCCGCGTCGGAAGATGATCCATGGGAAAGCATCAACCGCCCGATCTTCACCTTCAACGACACCGTTGATACCTACGCCCTCAAACCATTGGCCCAAGGCTATCAGTTTGTGACCCCGCAATTCGTGCAGGACGGCGTGCACAACTTCTTCCGCAATATCGGCGATGTCGGCAACCTGGCCAACAACGTGTTGCAACTCAAGCCACACGCGGCCGGCGTGGACACTGCCCGCCTGTTGATGAACACCACCTTCGGCGTGCTGGGCTTTATCGACGTCGGCACCAAAATGGGGCTGCAACGCAGCGATGAAGACTTCGGCCAAACCCTCGGTTACTGGGGTGTCGGCAGCGGTCCTTACGTGATGCTGCCGCTGCTGGGCCCAAGCACCCTGCGCGACGCGCCGTCCAAATACGTGGACAGCTACACCCAACCGTACCGCTACATGAACGACATCGGCTGGCGCAACAGCACCTTCGGCCTGAACATCGTCGACACCCGTGCCAGCCTGCTCGACAGCGAGAAGTTGATCACCGGCGACAAGTACACCTTCATCCGCAACGCCTACCTGCAGAACCGCGAGTTCAAGGTCAAGGACGGCAAGGTTGTCGACGACTTCTAGGTCGAGACCTCTTGAAACGAAAAAAGGCGACCATGTCAGGCTGTGTGAAAACCTAGCAATTTGCCGCTCGGTTTAAGAAAATGCCCGTATCGCAAGATACGGGCATTTTTCTT
>NZ_JBWKXO010000019.1:0-106775 GCF_059423025.1 Pseudomonas sp. GW704-F2
TCCGGCGTCGTAAACCGCCCCCTAGAAGTCAATAATTTACCTGGCAGATCGTACACACTATTTTACCCATGAGGAAAAATCAGAAATATAGATTTCATCTAATTTTAGATTTGCGGGGATATCTTGAATACTGTCGGCAATTTCATCGAAAGGTGAAGGTATTACGTATGAAATACCGAAGTCGTCCTCTAGGATGAGGGAGCCATTGAAAATGCGTTGTCTTTTTGATAGCTCAGCTATTTCATAAAAAAACATGCCAGTCCTGAATGTTTTCCGGTACGTACCCTTGTAGTTCTTATTGCAACCCAGCGAACATATAGCACCGTCAGCCTTGGTAGTAATAGTTATTGTATTATCCACCCAATAAGCCGTCCTGATTTCGCTATCAGGCAAAGTATAGTTTTTAACTACGACCTCATGGTACTCATACAGCTCTTTAAGGTAAATAGAAACATTGCTATCGAGTACAATGTTTGCGAGAGACTCCCCGGATTTTATTTCAGCATTGAAGTCAATCATTTATAAACTCCCGTTCATTAGTGCGCCATCGACATAGACTGGAGAATCTTTGATTAAATCGTAATTTTTAAATCCCCCGTGACCGATTCGGCCAAAAACCACATCTTCCCCCGATTTATTTACTTTATAAATCTTCCAGTAGTCGTTACCGTGAATATTTTTTTGGCTTTTATTTCCACCCGGGTGATAATCCAGCTTATATATGGACCCGGATTTTGTAGTTCGAGAAAATTGAACGTGCTGAATGGCATCAGGTCTGCCAGCTTGAGGATAACTTTTAGTCCAGCCACGAGTGCTTAGATAGCCGTCAAGGTCAACAGATTTCTTGCCTGTCAACTTATCAATCCAGCGTTTGGCTATCGTAGATTTCCTGGAAAAACCCTTCGATGAGCCACAGTTTAATCCTATAGGGTCGACATATCCAAAAGGGTTTGGTGCATATACGTATAAGTTAACCCCACCCATCAACCCAATCGGATCCGGCGTCGTAAACCGCCCCACATCCGGGTCATAAAACCTGAACGTGTTGTAGTGCAGCCCCGTCTCCCGATCCAGATACTGCCCCTGAAATCGCAGGTTCTGCTCTTCAATAAAATACGCTTCGCGCACCTCCTCCAGCGCGTTGCCCCACACCCGATAAGTCGCGCGCCAGACGTTGTGCCCGTCGGTTTCAGTCAACTGTTCCGGCAAGCCGTTGAGGTCGTTGTGGTAATAGCGGATTTTCTGCAGCGGGCCGACGCCGTCGACTCGCGCTAAGGGTTCGTAGCCTTCGTCTGCGTAGACGTACAGGCTTGTTTGACTGTGTTTATGTTCCTGCAACAACCGCAGGCCATCCCACATGAACCGCGTCTCGCCCGGCGGATAGCCGTCGCGGCCATGCTCGGTTTTTTTAACGCGTCGGCCCAGCGGGTTATAGGTCATCCTGACCACGCTGCCGTTTTCATTGCGGACTTCAATCAGTCGGCTTTCGGCGTTGTAGCCATAGCCCACGAGTACTTCACGGCGTTGATCGGTATAAAAACGCTCGATGCGAGTGACGCCTTACCTCGCACTGAACACCGCGCTGCCTAATGCAATAGAGCCTATGTCGATGGGGCGACCCTGTTCGTCGGTGTAGACAATAGTCTCGCCGCTTTCGGGATGAGGCTGGATCTCAACACAAACCTTTAACGAAGTCCTTCCACTAGTATCTGGTCTTTCTCCCCACCCCAAGGGTCATCCAGTAGATACTTGGCTGGAACTTTTCCCCCGGATGGAATCAGCGTGATCTTGTAAAAAATCTCGTCGCCTTCGCAGACCTCGAAATACAACGCATAGTCGCGTTTTTCTAGATCAAGCTCGACTTTGAATTTCTCAGCGGCGGATGAAATTTCCACATGATTGGGATCTGTCACATGAAACGGTACGACAATGCACCGCTGGGCGGTTTTATCAAGATCGAAATCGCTTGCCAGTTTTAGATGTATGTTCGCACCGAATGCGTCTTCGGGAATAGGGTCAAACACAACATAATCGTTATGAACAACGGCACCTTGCTCCAGATTAACCTTACCCCATTGGCTTGAAGCCTCGTCAAAGGGGCGTGAGCGAAATTGAACTTGGCTGTGGGATATTAGTAGATCCACAGATTGATCTTTATTTGTCATCAGTAAACCTCGAGTTTAACTCTGGTCCCATTGGGTAGGTCGGATAGGGCATTGCCAATGCTCGAGCCAGCACCCCGATTATCGCTAGGATCGATGTACTTGACGCTGGCGCCACTACCACCTTCTTTGAACATTGCCATCGGCCATTCATCTCGATCCTTGTCTGTCTTGGTTTTTATATCTTTCAAGCTGAGTTTGCGGTTGAGCTTAGCGGCGTCGCGTTGAATGGTCACAATGTAGGGGTGGCCTTTCTTAATTGCACCATCAATATGACCGAATGTCTGCGGGTACTCCGAACGCTTCAATCTCAGCTTGTAGTCGTACTGTTTTGACCGGGTTTTGCTCAGCGTACAGCCGGCAAGGCCTAGAGGGTCCAGCCAGGTGAATGGGTTCAAAACGAACGCGTACAAATTGAATCCACCCGCCAACCCAATCGGATCAGGCGTCGTAAATCGCCCCACATCCGGATCATAAAACCTGAACGTATTGAAATGCAGCCCCGTCTCCCGATCCAGATACTGCCCCTGAAACCGCAGGTTCTGTTCTTCGATGTAATAAGGCTCACGCACCTCCTCCAGCGTATTGCCCCACACCCGATAAGTCGCGCGCCAGACGTTGTGCCCGTCGGCTTCGGTCAATTGTTCCGGCAAGCCGTTGAGGTCGTTGTGGTAATAGCGGATTTTCTGCAGCGGGCCGATGCCGTCGACTCGCGCTAAGGGTTCGTAGCCTTCGTCTGCGTAGACGTAAAGGCTGGTCTGGCTGTGTTTATGCTCCTGCAACAGACGCAGGCCATCCCAGGTGAATCGGGTTTCTCCCAGCGCATAACCCCGGCTGTCGTGTTCGGTTTTGGTGATGCGTCGACCGAGCGGGTCGTAGGTCATGTTCACGACCGTTTCTCGCCCGTTTCTCTGGCTGCGTACTTCTATCAGCCGACTTTCGGCGTCGTAGGCGAAATGCTGCACACCTCGCGCAGCGCTGCGCTTTTCGATCATTCGGCCAAAGCCGTCGTAGCGGTAACGCTTGTCCTGATAGGTCAGCAATCGGTTATGGCGCACCAAGCCGCCAGAGGTTTGCGGGCCGTCGAGCAGGTTGGCGGCGGCGTCGTAGGCGAAGGTTTCGCGCTGGCCGCGCAGGTTGTCCTGGCTGGCGATGATGCGGCCGGTGGCGTCGTAGTGCAGCAGTTGGCGATGTTGCGCTACGGGTTGCTGGTCGAGTTTGCCGATCAGGTTGTCAGCGGGGTCGTACTCGAAGTGTTTTTGTGTGGCCGCTGGCATCAACGAGGGCTGGCTGGCGTGGCGGCGCTGGCGAGCGCGCAGGCGGCCGCTGCGGTCGTATTCGCTGCGGGTGCTGAGTTGGCCTTGGGTGCGCAGCACTTCGCGGTGCAGGCGGTCGCGCTCGAAGTCGCTGATGACCTGGCCGTCGAGGTTGATCTGGTGCAGGTGGCCGCTGCCGTAGTACAGGCGATTGAGCCAGCGGCCGTCCGGTAGTTGCGTCTGGATCAGGTTGCCGAGTTCGTCGTAGTGGTGGTGCAGATTGCCCGCTGAACTCTGTTCGGCAAGCAACTGGCCAAGGACGTCGTAAGCGAAACCAAGAGCCTGGGTATTGCCCTGCAAGTCGGTGAAGGTGACGGCGGTTAGCTGGTCCACCGCATCGTAGCTGTAGTCGGTGCGGCCATCGTCGGTGGTCTTGGCAATCAACCGGCCAACCGCATCGCGCTGCAGCCGATGAATGATGGGGGCCGGTGGCTCCTCGGGAACTATCGCCAAGTCATTGCCATAAGTCGCCGCAACGGCGGTCACCGCCGTGATGTTATCCAGCAGGTCATAGGTGTAGCGCTTGGCGCTGCCGTCGAGGTCTTGTTGTTGGGTCAGCCGATCCCCGGCATCCCACGCGAACCGATAGCTTTCGCCGTTCTCGTTGACCAGCGCTTGCAGCCGCCCATAGCTGTCATAGCTGAATTGCACCTGTCGTCCATGGGCGTCGGTGCGCTGGCGTACCTGGCCGCGACGGTTGTGCTGGTAGAGCGTGGTGTGACCGGCGGGGTCGGTATAGCCCACCAACTGACCGCTGGTATCACGCTGGTATTGCTCGGTGCGCCCGTCCGGCAGTTGGCTGCTGAGCAAGCGTCCTTGAGCGTTGTAGCTGAATTGAGTGCGCTCGCCGAGGGCGTCGGTGATGACCTGCAAATAGCCGCGCTCGTCGTAGCGAAAGCGCGTGGGGTAGCCTGAGCAATCGACATGCTCGACCAGTTGCCCGAACGGGTTCCAGCGCAGCTTTTTACTTTTGCCGGTAGCATCGATGATTTCCACTGCTTGGCCAAAGCGGTCGTATCGATAGCGCGTGGTCTGACCAAGGGGATCGATTTCGCTGACGCAGTTGCCACGCGGGTCGTACCGGTATTGCCAAACCTGTCCGGCTGCATCGGTCTCCACCAACGGCAGCGACCAATGCTGCAGCCACACGGTGGATTCGATCCGCCCCAACGGATCTTGCGTCTCGCACAGGTTGCCGGACTCGTCATAACCGAACGTCCACTGACCGCCCTGAGGATCGGTGGCGCCGAGCAACTGGCGCTCGTCATTCCAGTCGAATTGCCAGGTTTGGCCGAGGTTGTCGGTGTACTCGGTGATCTGGTACTGCGGATTCCATTGGCGTGTGCTGACCCGTTGCAAACCATCGGTAATCTGCGTGATCCCAGCGTGTAGGTCATAGTCGAACTGGTAGTCATCGCCTTCGTCGGTCCAGTGTCGGACCACGCGCCATTCGGCGTCTTCCACACAGGCCCACTGGTAATAGCAACGCAGTCCGGTGGGCCGTTGGTGCTCGACCATGCGCTGGCCGCTGTCGTAGGCAAAGCGGCGCTGCACATGCCCAATTGCATCGCGAACTTCGGCCAGGTCGCCAGCGGCATCGTAGTGATAGCTGGCTAACACTTCGCGGCTTTGATCCGGGAACAGCCGTTCGATCTGTTCCACGCGCCCGGTCCATTGACGGCTGTAGCCCAGTTCAATTCGTACATCATTGAAGGAATCGTGTAACTGACTCAGGCGACCTTGGGCGTCGTAGTCGAGGAGGATGCGGTTGTCATTGCGGTCCCCCAGCTGGCCCAGGCGCAGGTGCGACGGGTTGCCTGGCGTTGGTTCGAACAGCCGATAAATACCGTCGACGCTTTCAATCAGCACCTGCCCGTTGGCATGGCGCCGCACGCTCAGGCCTTCGCCCGCGCTGAACACCGCACCGCCCAGGGGGATGACGCCCATGTCAATCTGCCGGGCCTGCTCGTCGGTGTAGATCAGGCGCTCGCCGCACTCAGCAAGCCCCTGCATTTCGACGAAAACCTCGTAGATCACACTCCAACCGGCGCCGAACAGGCCATCGCGGCGTTCGTCCCGACTGCTGTAGTAGCGCTGCCACTCGATCGGCAACAGGCCAGGCAGGGTGAAGTCCAAGTCGTCCTCACCGTCGAGAATTTTCGCCCCCGTGGCGCTGTGTACCGGGTTGGGCGAACCGGCGACCGCCGAGGTAATGGCATTGCTCACCTGGCTGCTGCCCCACGACACCAGCCCGCCCACGACCATGCACGGCAGCTTGCTGAAAAACTTCGCGCCACCGCCGCGCAAGGTCAGCAGCGCCGTCACCGCCAGCCCGACACCGGGCGTCTTGCCGCTGCGGATTTCGCGGACGACGACCGGGGCGCCGCCGATGATCACATTCGGCGAAACCTGTGCCGTCCCAACCTTGGCCTCGCAGGTGCTGCGATCCCCACTGCGCACGGCGGGCTGGCCGTTGATAAATACGCGACTGGAACCCTCGGCCATGTACTGCTCTGGCATCGGCGGGTGTTTATCGCAGTCGACTTTATCGCCAGGACAAGGCACGGCGCCCAAGGCTGGCGTAGCGACTGTCGGGCGCCATAGCTGAGAGAAAAAGCCTTCAGCGATATCCAGATAAGTAGGCTCACCCTCTGGCGCCGCGATTACATCCGAGATCTTGCCAGCCGCCCGCGCCGCGGGTTTGCCGTTGATGAATACGTTGGGCGAACCGCTGCTGATGAAGGCGTCGATGACGGGAGGAAACAGGGCATTGGCAAAATACTCACATAATCGTGAAAGGCCTTTATCCGCGCCGGTTTTGCTCATGCCGACGCCGACCACCGCACCCACCACGGCGCCGAGTACAACGCAGCCGAGGCCGCCAGTCGCCACGGTGACACCCGCCGCCGCAACCACCGCCGCTGTCGCCAATGCGGTCACGGCCACGCTGGCCGCAATTTCCAGGACGCCGCCTAACACGTCGGCCAGCATGGAACTGTGCAGAAGCACATCGCCCTCGCGGGCAGCCCAAGGCGTGTCAGTCATGCGCAACGATCCGTGTCCGAAAGGACCGGGATCAAATCACGCGGTGGTTGCCTTGCTCAGGTGAGACTTTCCGATGCGCTCGTAGGAATACTCCGAATCAGCAGCCAAACTAAATGCATAAAAGGAATAATAATAAACCAGATAATCAGTTATTTTAATAATTACCATATAACCAAAAAGAACTTCACAGCAGGTTTTTATGGGGATAACGTTAACCCCTCACCGACCCCTTCTCCAGGCGGAGGTAGCCGAACCCTTTCTTGATCTGCCTGGAGCCTGCATCCCATGGTCTTTGCCTCCCCGTTCAAACGCCTGCTCCTGGGCACCGCACTGGCCTTCGGCCTGAGCACCGGCGCCCATGCCGCCGACCTGCAACCGCTGCGGGTGGCCAATCAGAAATCGACGATCAAGGCGCTGCTGGAAGTCTCCGGCGAAGCCAAGAATGTGCCCTATGAAATCCAGTGGGCGGAATTCCCGTCCGCCTCGCCGCTGGGTGAAGCCTTGAATGCCGGCGCCGTGGATATCGGTGCGTTGGGCGATGCACCGTATGTGTTCGCCCTCGGTGCCGGTGCGGCGCTCAAGGTGGTCAGCATCATTCACGCCGACGGGCGTAGCACCACCGCCCTGCTGGTGCCGAAGGACTCACCCATCAAGACCGTGGCGGACCTCAAAGGCAAGCGCATCGTGACAGGCCGTGGCTCCATCGGGCATTACCTGGCGATCAAGGCCCTGGCCAGCGCCGGCCTGACCACCCAGGACGTGCAGTTCATTTTCCTGCTGCCCAGCGAATCGCGCCTGGTGCTGGACAATGGCAGCGCCGATGCCTGGTCGACCTGGGACCCCTACACCACCGTGGTCACCTCACAAAGCCAGGCGCGGATCGTGGCCAGCGGCAACACGCTGTTGAGTAACCACCTGTACCTCGCGGCAACCAGCCAGGCCATCAGCGAAAAACGCGCGCAGCTCGACGACTTTGTCGCACGCGTCGACCGCGCCTACGCCTGGGCCAATACGCACCCCAACGAGTACGCCGCCGCCCAGAGCAAAATCACCGGGCTGCCGCTGGCTGTGCATGTGGCCGTGGCCAAAGAAACCCACCTGACCCCGGTGCTGATTGACGACGCCGTGATCAGCGGCCTGCAAGCGACCGCCGACACCTACCAACAAGAAGGCCTGCTGCCCCGGCACATCGACGTGTCGCTGGGTTTCGACAAGAGCTTTAACGCCAAGCGTGCCCCCCAAAACCAAGCATCGCGTTAACAGGAGCAGAACATGAGCAAGCCACGTCAATTGAAACTCGGCGCCATGGTCCACGGTGTCGGCCACGGCTGGGGCGAATGGCGCCACCCACAGGCGCAACCGAATGCCAGTACGAATTTTGCGTTCTACAAGCAGCAGACTGAACTGGCCGAAACCGCCAAGTTCGACTTCGTGTTCATCGCCGACAGCCTGCACATCCATGCCAAATCCAGCCCGCATTACCTCAACCGGTTCGAACCGCTGACCATCCTCTCGGCCCTGGCCGCGTTGACCACGCATATCGGCCTGGTCGCCACCGTCACCGTCAGCTACACCGAGCCCTACCAGGTCGCACGCCAGTTCGCCTCGCTGGACCACATCAGCGGCGGCCGCGCCGGCTGGAACGTGGTCACCTCATGGCTGAGCGGCACCGCCGATAACTTCGGCAAGGCCGAGCACCCGCCGCATGCGGTGCGCTATCGCATCGCCAGGGAACACCTGAATGTGGTCAAGGGGTTGTGGGACTCCTGGGAAGACGACGCCTTTGCCTACAACAAGCAAAGCGGTGAGTTCTTCACCCCGCACAAGCTGCACACGCTGAATCACCAGGGCGAGTTTTTCTCGGTGAAAGGCCCGCTCAACATCGCCCGTTCGCGCCAGGGCCAGCCGGCGATTTTCCAGGCGGGCACCTCGGAGGACGGGCGCAACTTCGCCGCCGAGCATGCTGATGCGATCTTTGTGCATGTCGACAGCATCGAAGACGGCCTGGCCTACACCCAAGACCTCAAACGCCGCGCCACAGGCTTCGGCCGCGACGCCGACAGCCTGTCGATCCTGCCGGGTATCCGCCCGATTGTCGGCCGCGACGCCGCCGAAGTGGAACGCCGCTATCAGCAGGCAGTGGACCTGGTGACCGTGGAAGATGCGATTGTCGCCCTCGGTCGCCCGTTCAACGACCACGACTTCAGCCAGTACCCGTTGGACGAACCGTTCCCCGAGCTGGGCGAGCTGGGTTCCAACAGCCAGAAAGGCGGCTCCGACCACATCAAGCAACTGGCCCGGGACAAAGGCCTGACCCTGCGCGAAGTGGCCTTGCATTTCTCGCGGCCCAAGCGTGATTTTGTCGGCACCCCGGAGCACGTCGCCGATACGATCCAGACCTGGTTCGAGACCGGCGCCAGCGATGGTTTCATCGTCAATTCGGTGCTGCCCGATGGCTTGCAATACTTCACCGAACGGGTGGTGCCATTGCTGCAACAGCGCGGCCTGTTCCGCAGCGAATACAGCGGCCAGACCCTGCGCGACAACCTCGGCCTGGACGTACCGGCCAACCGCTACAGCGTCGCCGCCGAGGTCGAAGCACAGCAGGAGGCATTGGCATGAGCGAATCCTTCCACATCGGGGAACCAGCCCGCGCCCCGATTTCTGACCGAGTCCATGCATCATGACGTCATCCTCGCCACCGTCCTTGCGCGCCGTGGAAGTCGCCAACTTCGACGCCCTGCTCGACCGTCTCAGCGCCGAACTGGCCGGCAGCGCTCAGCTTTTCGACGAGAGCGGCGCCTTCCCCCACGCCAACTTCAAACGGCTGCATGAACACGGCCTGCTCGCCCTCACCGTGCCCAAGGCCCTCGGTGGCGGCGGCGCCAGCCTGGCCCAGGCACGCAAAGCCATCAGCGCGATTGCCAAGGGCGAACCCTCTACCGCGCTGATCCTGGTGATGCAGTACCTGCAACACACGCGCCTGCAAGACAGCAAAACCTGGCCCGCGCACCTGCGTGTAAAAGTCGCCGAAGACGCGGTACGCCACGGTGCGTTGATCAACGCGCTGCGCGTCGAGCCGGACCTCGGCACCCCCGCCCGCGGCGGCCTGCCGGCGACCACCGCAGTGCGCTGCCCTGAAGGCTGGCGCATCAGCGGGCGCAAGCTCTACTCCACCGGCAGCCACGGCCTGAGCTGGTTCAGCGTGTGGGCGCGCAGTGACGATGCCGACCCGCTGGTAGGCGCCTGGCTGGTCCCCAAAAACAGCCCCGGCATAAGCATCATCGACAGCTGGGACCACCTGGGCATGCGCGCTACCTGTAGCCATGACGTGGTGTTCGACAACGTGCTGGTGCCGCTCGACCACGCCGTCAGCGTCAGCCCCTGGAGCGCACCGCAGCCGGAGCTGGATGCCGAGGGGTTGCTGTGGATGTCAGTGCTGCTGTCGTCGGTGTATGACGCCGTGGCCCAGGCCGCGCGCGATTGGCTGGTGAACTGGCTGCAAACGCGCCAGCCGTCCAACCTCGGCGCCGCACTGGCGACATTGCCGCGTTTCCAGGAAACCGTCGGGCACATCGACACCCTGCTGTTTGCCAACCGCAGCCTGCTCGACGCCGCCGCCGAAGGGCATACCCCGGCCGGCAATGCGGCGCAGTTGAAGTACCTGGTGACCGGCAACGCGATCCGCGCCGTGGAGCTGGCGATCGAAGCCTCGGGCAACCCCGGCCTGTCCCGCCACAGCCCGCTGCAGCGCCACTACCGCGACGTGTTGTGCAGCCGCGTCCACACCCCGCAGAACGATGCCGTGCTGCAAGGCGTCGGCAAGGCGGCCTTCGCCCAACGGCAGAAGGAACGCACATGAGCAAGGGCACCACCCTGAGCATCCTCGTCTGAGGCGCGATCGCCCAACGCCTGACTCGGTTAAAAAATGTGGCTGGGGCCTTGTGTCGGCTGGCCAATCTCATTTGATGCGATAGTGAAAGGTATTGCGCACCGCGGGCACCGCTACCGCCTTGCCGTCAACGATCCTCGGCTGGTAGCGGAAGGTATTCGCCGCCGCCAATGAAGGCCGGATAAACAGCGGATGACAGCCGTCCAGCACCTTGGGGTTTTCCACGCGGCCCAGGGAGTTGACGGTGTACTCCACCGAGCAATCGCCTTCGATGTTTTTGTCCAGGGCGCGTTCGGGGTACTGCGGTGCTTCTTTGCTCAGCGGCAAGTATTGGCGACTGTCGAACGCCGGGGCTGGAGCAGGTGTGGCAACCCGCGCGGTTTCAGCGGCCAGCCGCGCCTGGTTCAGCCGTTGTTGCTCCTGCTCGCGGTTGTGCTGTTCGGTGGCCTGACGTTCCTGTTGCTGTTCAAGGCGCTTTTGCTCGACGCGCTTACGCGCCAGGGCCGCTTTCTCCAGTTTTTGCGCCTGGATCTGCGGGTCGAGGGTGGGTTTCACCGGCGTCGGCACCGCCACGGGCTCCGGCGGTGGCGGCGCCACCGCCAGCGCTTCAGGCAGCGGTTCAGGCACGGGGGCCGCGGCCGGCGGCAGCATCACCAGTTGCGTATGCATCACCTGCGGCGCTTGCACCATCGGCTTCTGCGGTGACCAGCCCAACATCAGCCCGGCCACCACACCCACATGCAGCGCAACGGCCAGGCTCGCCGCCAAGCCTTTGCGCCACCACCCGCTGCAATCCCGAGGCGCCATCACCAGGCTCGGACTGTGCATGATCATCGCCGTCATTGCGGGGCCTCGGTCACCAGCCCCAGGTGGCTGACGCCGCCCTTTTGCAACACCGCCATCGCCGCGACCACGCGCCCATACCCGGCGTCTTCGTCAGCGCGGATATAGACCTGGGTGTCACTGCGCGCCGCCACCACCTGCATGACCTTGGCGCCCATGTCCTCCAGGCTCACGGCGCTGTCGGTCTGGTGCTGCGTGTCCAGCTCGTCGCCGAGGTTCCAGTAGTAACTGCCGTCGGCCTTTACCGACAGCGTGAGGATCTGCTGGCGGGTGTCGGTGGCCAGCGCCTCGGCGGCGACCTTGGGCAGGTCGATCTTCACGCCCTGGGTCAGCATCGGTGCGGTGACCATAAAGATCACCAACAGCACCAGCATCACATCGATATACGGCACCACGTTCATCTCGGCCTTGGGCCCGTGCTTGCGTTGCGGCCTGGTTAACATGGGCTTGCTCCTGTTCAGGCGGCCGTGGCCAGGTGGGTCGGCATACCGCTCAGGCTGCGATGCAGGCGCACTTGCAGTTCATTGCCGAAGGCGTAGTAGCGGGTGAGCAGCGTCTGGCTGCGCGCCGAAAAGCGGTTGTAGGCGATCACCGCCGGGATGGCGGCAAACAGGCCGATGGCCGTGGCGATCAAGGCTTCGGCGATGCCCGGCGCCACCGTGGACAGCGTGGCTTGTTGCACCTGGGACAAGCCGAGAAAGGAATTCATGATGCCCCACACCGTGCCGAACAGGCCGATGTACGGGCTGACCGAACCCACAGTGGCGAGAAACTGCAGGCCCTTTTCCAACTCGATTTCCTGCGCGGTGATCGCCACCTGCAAGGCGCGCTCCACCCCTTCGAGCACCGCCGGATCGTGGCTGTGCAGGTGCTGGTATTCCTCGACCCCGGCGATAAAGATCGGCGCCACGCCGCCCTCGCCCGCCTGCACGGTGTCGCGGTACAGCGCCTGCAGGTCTGGAGCCGCGCGAAAGCGCGGCAAAAACCCGTTCAACTGGCGCTCCAGGCGCCGCAGCACACTGCCGCGCTGGAGAATCAAGTACCAACTGAGCAAGGACGCCAACAGCAGCGTGACCATCACCGCCTTGACCAACAGGCTGGCGTCGCTGATCAACCCCCAGATCGTCATATGTTCCATCGTCGCGTGCATGGTGGTGAACTCCTATTCGATTAAAAAGTGATGACCGGGTGATGACGGCTTACGGCAACTTCAGCGCGCGGGTCACATCGCGCCAGGGCACGAACTTGAAGTTCTGGGTTTGCTCGGGCATGCGCTTGCGCCCGTCCTGCACCACCAGCATGCCTTGGCTCCACGGCCCGCCGAGGTTGACGGCGGTGACTTCGAGGCCATCGGTTTCCGACGCCCCATCGATCCCGGCCTCAGCGTTCAAACCGACGCGAAAGGCGCCGTGGGCGGCGAACGGCGGTTCGGCATCCACCACTAGGTAGCTGTCATTGCCTTGGCTGGAGATCACCAGGTAATCGCGCGCGCCGCTCTGGTACAGCGCCAGGCCCTCGACATCCGCGTGCAGTTGCGCGCCGACCTTGATCACGCTGGTCAACGTCGCCGGCTGATCGGCTCGGGCGTCCACCGCCCAGACGCCGACATCTTCTTCACCGATGAACAGGCGCTGACGCTGGTCATCGGCGACGCAGCCTTCGGGTTGGCTGTCGACCTTGAACTGGCGCACCAACTCGCCCTGCACGCGGCCAGCCGGCGCGCTCAAACGGTATTGCAGGAAGGTGCCGTCCTTGCCGTTGGCGATCGCGTACAGTTCACCGCTGGCCGGCTGGAACAGACAGATGCCGTAGATTTCCTTGAGCGGCGTCGGCACTTCGCCGGCTTCGCGCAACTCGCCGCTCTGACGGTCGATGCTGAACAGGCTCAGGCTGTTGTGATCGCGATTGCTCGCCACGGCGAGGTCGACGGTCTGTTGGCCGAGCTTGAAGTTGGGGCGGACATCGACGTTGTTCAGGCGCCCCACCGCCAGCTCCTGCAACAGCTTGCCGTCGAGGTCGTAGGCCAGCAGGCCTTGTTTTTTGTTGGTGCCGAGCACGCGGCTCTGCGCCGGTCGTTGCGGGTGAATCCAGATCGCCGGGTCGTCCGCCGCATCGCCTTGGCGCCCGACCGGGTCGGTCTGGCGCTGGGCGGCGACTTCCGGCAGCACCGGCAGCGGCGCGACGGGCGTAGCCTGCCACGTCAACTCGGCCTGATAGAGGTTGCCGCTGTCGTCGTCGCGCAGCAACAGTTGCCGGCCTTTGATTGCCAGGTTTTCCGCCTCCTTCACACCCGGCAGGTGCAGGCTCGGCTGGGCCACCCAGCGCTCGCCGTCCTGCTGGAACAGCTGCAGTTGCGCGGTCTTCGGATCAAGCGCGACCAGCCCACCCGGCACCAGCGCCATGGCCCCGGCGGCGCGCCCGGGATTGTCGAACAGCGCCACCGGCGCGCGTTTCACCTCGGCTTCCGGGTGCGCCGGGTAGGCCCACCAGCCGACGTTTTCTTCGTTCACCACCAGTTGATGGGTCGCATCGTCCACCTGGCAGAACTGCGCCGACGGCGGCAGCGGCAAGCCGCGCACACGCTGGGGTCGGGCCAGCAACGTCGGGCCATTGCCCACCAGCCATTGCTCGCCCTTGCCCTCTTCGCCCACCAGGAACACAAACAGGTTGGCCGCCGAGTCGCGATACAAGCACACGCCGTTGACCGGATAGTCGCGGGTCGGCAGGTACAGCGGCGTGCCCCAGCGTTTGCCGGCGCTATCCAGGCTGATCAGCATGGCCTGCTGGCGTTGGTTATCCAGGGTCGCCACCAGCACCTGGGCACCGGCGGCACGGCTGTCGAGGCTGCTGAAGTTGCCCTTGAAACGCGCCAGTTCGGCGCCTTTTTCGTCGAGCAGCAACAGGCCGTCGCGGGTGCTGGCGGCCAGGCGTTCGGGGCCGTTGGGCAGGAAGGCCAGCGCCTCGGCGTTCAGGTTCGGCGCCCAACGCGTCAGGGCCAGGTCGGCGGCCAGCGCATGGCCGCAGGTGGCCAGGGCCATCAGCAGGTATAGCTTGGAAAATCTCATGAACAGGCAAATCCTTCGAAAACGATGAACAACCCATGTGGGAGGGGGTTTGCTCCCGATGGCAGTGGTTCGGCTGATAAATCCGGCGACTGACACACCGCTATCGGGAGCAACCCCCCTCCCACACTCGGGTCGAGGTGGTGGTTAGAAATGGGTGAAGGTCAGGCCGAGCTTGTAGGTCGGGCCGTACTCTTCGTACTGGCCGTTGTAGCTGCGGTGGCCGGTGTAGACGAAGTACGACTCGTCGGTGAGGTTCTGCGCCTCGAAGCTGACTTGCAGGTTCTTGGTCAGCGAGTAGCGTGCGCTGAAGTCGACAAAAGTCTGTGCGTCGACGTGCAGGTCGTGGGCCTTGTCGTTGATCGAGGCCAACTCATACAGGTAGGCCGATTTGTAGTTAGCCGACACGCGCAGGCTGAGCTTGTCGTTTTCCCAGCCGAGCATCAGGTTGCCGACAGTGTCCGACTGGTTGGGCAAGCTGATGTTGCGTGTACGGTTGCCGCCGCTGGCCGCGTCGAAGCCTTCGATATCGGCGCTGGAGCGGCTGAACGTGGTGTTGGCACCGACCAACAGGCCGTTCCACGGCGCGGGCAGCCAGTCGAACTTTTGTGAGTAGGCCAGTTCCAGGCCGTAGAGCTTGGCGCTGTCGCCGTTGGCGTAGGTGTGGGCCTCGGCGAAGTTGGTCCAGGCGCCGGTGCCGGCCACGTCGGTGTTGTAGACAAAGTGCTTGATGTCTTTGTAGAACACGAACGCCGACACGGTGCCTGCGCGGCCCATGAAGTGCTCGATGCCCAGGTCGAGGTTGCTCGACTCCAGGGGCTTGAGGTCCGGGTTGCCGAAGGTGGCTTCGTCATCGTCGATCACGAACCCCGGCGCCAGTTGGCCAAAGGTCGGGCGCACCACGGACTTGGTCCAGGCCGCGCGCACCTGGGTGTTCTTGTCGATCTGGTAACGCGCATGCAGGCCCGGCAACCAATGGTGATAACGCCGTTTGGTCTCGGTGGCGCTGAACTGGCCGTCGGTGGCGCCGGTGCCTTTGGCTTCGAACTCGGTGCCTTCGTAGCGCATGCCCGCGATGAAACGCCAGTCGTCGATGTCGATGGTGTTCATCAGGTAGCCGGCGTTGATGTCCTCGCGGATGGTGAAGTCGTTGACCCGGGATTCGGTCTCGTCATAGAAGTCATCACGGTTGAGGCTGCCGATCAGCTGCTTGATACTCCCCGCGCTGATACCCGGGCCGTAATTGCCGAGACGGTAGTCGACGCTGCCCTTCTGGAACCGGGTGAGGTTGAGTTGTTCGTCGGTGAAGCCCAGGTCGTCGAAGTTCTTGTAGACCCAGGCTTCCAGGTCGTTGTCCTTGTGCCGACGGCTGACCTTGCCGCCGAACTTGATCTGGGACGCGTAGCCGCTCAGGTCGTAGTCGCGGGCCAGGTCCAGGCGCAGGTTTTTCTCGGTGTCTTGGGTGTTCTGTTTTTCCCAGTCGACCTTGTCCAGGGTGAAGTTGCTCGCGTCGTAGAAGCCGGCGCCGACGATCGGGCGCGGTTTGTCTTTGTCGTAGAAGCCGCTGTCGGCAAAGTCGCCGCCATCGAAGGTGGCGCCGGCAATATGCGCCGGGCTGTCTTCGCTGGATTGGCTGTAGCCGGCCTGGCCGCTGAGGGTCCACAGGCCGAGCATGCGTTCGCCGCCGAACACGTAGGACTGGATTTCCTGGGTTTCCTCACGGTTCTTCAACTTGCGCTTGCCCTCGGCCACACCCAGCTCACCAGGGGCCTGGGGGTCGGCAAACTCGAGGCTGGCGGCGTTGCGAGTCTCGGTGTCGGTGTAGCGGCTGTAGAGGGTGCGCAGGTAGTAGCTGCTGAGGTCATCGGGCTTGTAGTCGAAGTTCAGGCCACCGCCGGCGCGTTCGCGGCTGATGTCGTAGTCGCGCTGTTCGAACTTGTTGAGTTTGGCCCCCTGGCTGAAGTCCCAGGCGCCGCCGGTTTCGACGTTGTCCGAGCCGAAGTCGCGCTTCTGCCAGCTCAGGGCCGCGGCGACACCGAAGTTGTCGATACCATCACCGAGGCTGAAGCGGTTGCTCGCCGCGCCGGAGAATTTCGGGCTGGTCTGGCGTGTGTTCTTGTCGTAGCTGGCCTCGGTGCTGCCAGTGTAGAACAGGCCTTTGTGATCGAACGCCGACAGGCTCTTCACATCGACGGTGCCGCCGAGGGAGTTGGCGTCCATGTCCGGGGTCAGGGTCTTGATCACCGACAGCGACTGCACCAGCTCGGAGGGCAGCACATCGAGGGCCACGGCGCGACGTTCGCTTTCGGGCGACGGCACCAGGGTGCCGTTGATGGTCACGCTGTTGAGGTCCGGGCCGAGGCCGCGCACGCTGACGAACCGCCCTTCGCCCTGGTCGCGCTCGACGCTGATGCCGGGCAGGCGCTGCGCGGCTTCGGCAACGTTTTCGTCCGGCAACTGCGCCACGCCGTCGGCATGCACCACGCTCTTGATGCTGTCGGAGGAGCGCTGTTCCTTGAGCGCCTGGTCGATGGCGGCCGCCTGGCCGACCACGTCGACGTGCTCGGTGTGGGTGGCGTCGGCGGCCTGGAGCCGCTCGCTGGCCATCGCCAGGGCCAAGGCGGTGAGCGTAAAGCTGACGAGCCCGGTGCGCTTGTACATGAAGTCCTCCCCAAGAGTCCGTTGGCGCCAGGCAAGAGGCCCGGCAACTGGGAGGGCACGCTAGGGCCGGGGGATGACGGTTCTGTGACAGGGGTTGGTCGCAAGGCCCGTAAACCGGGAGTTTTGCCTGGTTCTCAACGTGGAATGAGCCGAAATGACCTCTGGAGGTCAACGGTGGGAGGGGGCTTGCCCCCGATAGTGGTGGGTCAGTCAATAGATAAGCCATCTGGCACACCGCAATCGGGGGCAAGCCCCCTCCCACCGTTGGTTTTCATCGCGTGTGGGGTGAGCTGATTCGACCCTCCCCCAGCGTCATCCAATCGTCACATCCATCTGCTGTGCTGGCGCCCATCGCTCATTCGCCAGAGGACTCGCGGCCATGTTTTGCGTGCTCAAACCCCACCGCTGGAAACTCGCCCTGCTGCTGCTCGC
This sequence comes from Pseudomonas sp. GW704-F2, assembly GCF_059423025.1. Classification (NCBI taxonomy): domain Bacteria; kingdom Pseudomonadati; phylum Pseudomonadota; class Gammaproteobacteria; order Pseudomonadales; family Pseudomonadaceae; genus Pseudomonas; species Pseudomonas sp. GW704-F2. The sequence continues at coordinate 17,414 of NZ_JBWKXO010000019.1, forward strand.
GGCCAATCTGGGGCTGATCCTGCACCTGGCCTGCGGCGAGCTCAAAAACGTCAGCGAGTGGGTATGGCTGGATATCATCGGCGAAGGCGGCTCCGCCCTGCTCGCCCTGGTATGGCTGGGCCTGGTGCTGAAAAGCCGCCCCGCCGGGCGCGTCACCAATTACCTGGCACTGGGCCTGTCGTGCATCTTTTTCTCCTGGTGGATCGACAGCCTTGACGAATTCATTCGCCTGCCCGCCAGCATCACCTGGGATCACTGGCTGGAGTCCGGGCCGATGCCGGTGGGCATGATCCTGCTGACCCTGGGCATCTACCACTGGCACCGCGAACAACTGGCGATCAGCGCACAAATGGAGAAGCGCGAGCGGCTGTTTCGCGAGCACCGGCTGTTCGACACACTCACGCCCCTGGGCGGCGCCGATTACCTCAAGCGCCAACTGGCCGACAGCCTGCAAGACAGCCGCGACCAGCAACAACCGCTGTCGCTGCTGGCCCTGGACCTGGACAATTTCACTGCGATCAACCAGGCCTACGGCCACGCCGAGGGCGATGCGGTATTGCAGGCCCTCAGCCATGTGCTACTGCTCAATCTGCGCCGCCAGGACTTACTCTGCCGCCTGGCCGGCGACCGCTTTGTGGTGGTGTTGCCCAACACCGGCGAGCGCCAGGCCCAGGCGTTGGCGCTGGAGTTGGAGCAAGCGGTGCGCAGCCTGGCGCACAAGACGCGACAACACGGCGAGCGCCTGCAACTGGCGGCGAGCACGGCCGTGGTGATGGCCCTGGACGAGCCGCCCCAGGACTTGCTCAAGCGCTTGAACCTGACGCTCGCCCGGGCCAAACAACCGCTTGCGAAAAGCGCCTGAGATGGCCGTGAAAACCCGTTGGTATGAGGCCGACAGCCGCTTCATCCCAGGGCATTACCAACCCGCCACGTTGATCGACCTGGCCTTGTCCCGCGACATCGACAGCCATCGCCTGTTGCGCGGCACCGGGCTGTTCCACGAGGACATCCTCGCCGGTACAGCACAACTGAGCCCGCAGCAGTTTCTCGGATTGATCGGCAACAGCCGGCGCCTGCTCGCTGCCGATGAGAGCAGCTTCCTGTTTGGCCAACGCCTGCTGCCCGGCTATTACGGCGCCGCCAGCCATGCCCTGGGCCACGCGCAGAACCTGGATCAGGCGCTGGAGATCCTGATCCAGCAACAGGTGCTGCTCAGCCCGCTGGTGACGCTGCAATTGGAGCGGGATGAACACCATGCCTACCTGTACTGGCGGGACAGCTGCGGCGCCGGCGAACACTGGCGGTTCCTGCTGGAAGCCAGCATGACCTCGCTGGTCGCCATGAGCCGCTGGCTCAGCGGCCAGCGCCTGCCGTGGCAATGCAGCTTCAGCCATGGCGAGCCGCATTATGTCGAACAATACTGGGTTCACCTGGGCGAACACACGCGCTTCGCGCGCCCGCTGGACATGATGTGCATCCCGCGCGAATACCTGGTCATGGCCTGGCCCGGCGCGTCGGCCACCGCCGGCCAAGTCGCGCGCCAGCAGGCCCGCGAGCAGATCGAACAGCTCGGTTTTGCCGACAGTTTTCTCGATTGCCTCTACGACTACCTGCGCGAACAGGTGCGCCAGCCGCCCAGCCTGGAACAGGCGGCCCAGGCGTTCGCCATGAGCCCGGCGACCCTCAAGCGCAAACTGCACAAGCACGACACCGGCTTTCAGCAGCAGGTGGATCGGGTGCGCAAGCACGTCGCGTTGCACCTGTATCAGGTCAAGGGGTTCAGCAACGATGAAGTGGCCGCGTACCTGAACTTCAACGATGCGGCGAACTTCCGGCGTTCGTTCAAGCGCTGGACAGGCACCACGCCGAACCTGATCCGTCAGCTGTTCAACAGCCGTTAGCCAGGCGCTCGCGCAGGAACTCCACCAGCGCCTGCACCGGCCTCGAACTCTGCCGGTGCTGCGGGTACACCGCCGACAGCGTCAGGGCCTCGGGGGCGAAGTCTTGTAACAGCGTCACCAGGCGCCCGTCCGCCAAGGCATCGGCGACGATAAAGGTCGGCAGGTAGGTGACGCCCAGCCCGGCGATGGCGGCGTCGCGCAGCAACTCGCCATTATTGACGCGCATGCGCCCGCTGACGTTCAGCGACTGCGGCTTGCCTTTGCTCTGGAACCGCCATTGCACCTGGCGGCCGTGGCCGTAGGGCAGGCAATCGTGGTCGGTCAGGTCGTCGGGTTTCTGCGGTGTGCCACGCAATGCAAGGTACTCGGGGCTGGCGCAGTACACACGCTGCACGCTGGCGATACGCCGGGCGATCAGGGTGGAGTCTTCGAGGATGCCGATGCGCAACACCAGATCGTAGCCTTCGCCGATCAAGTCCACCGGGCGGTCGCTCAGATCGACTTCCACCGACACCTGCCGATAGCGCTGCAAAAACAGCGGCAGCAGGCAACCCAGATGGGCCATGGCAAACGACAACGGCGCACTCAGGCGAATGGTGCCGCGCGGTTCGCTGTTCTGCCCGGCGATGCCCTGCTCCACTTGCTCGACTTCGCTGAGCAGGCGCAAGGCCGATTCGTAGTAACTCTGCCCCAGGGGTGTGACATCCAGGCGGCGGGTCGAGCGGTTGAGCAGGCGCACGCCGAGGCGGTCTTCGAGTTGGATCAGGCGGCGGCTGACGAATTGCTTGGACAGCCCCAATTGCTCGGCGGCGGCGGTGAAACTGCCGGACTCCATGACCTGGCAAAACAGGCGCATGTCTTCGAAGGGATTCATTGTCGCGTCTCGGTGGACATTTTGCTGATTTATAGCCTGTCAGGTGCTGCACCACAAACCTAATGTGCCAACACAATCAAAAGTGGGAGGGGGCTTGCCCCCTCCCACAGGGGATTACTGAGATTCCCGAGGTCGGGTTACTTGGTGGTGAACGCCGAGTAGCTGTTCATCAGGTTGCGGTAGTTGGGAATGCGCGGCGACAGCAGGTTGGCCAGGCCTTCCATGTCGTTGCGCCAGTCAACCTGCAGCTCGCAGGCCACGGAGAACCAGTTCACCAGTTGCGCGCCGGCTGCGGTCATACGGGCCCAGGCCGCCTGTTGCACGGTTTCGTTGAAGGTACCGGAAGCGTCCGTGACCACGAACACCTCAAAGCCTTCGGAAAGAGCGCACAGGGTCGGGAACGCTACGCACACATCCGTCACCACACCGGCAATGATGATCTGCTTGCGGCCGGTGGCCTTCACCGCCTTGACGAAGTCTTCGTTGTCCCAGGCGTTGATCTGGCCAGGGCGCGGGATGTACGGCGCGTCCGGGAACAGTTCTTTGAGCTCGGGCACCAGCGGGCCGTTGGGGCCGCTTTCAAAGCTGGTGGTGAGGATGGTCGGCAGGTTGAAGAACTTCGCCACGTCGGCCAGGGCCAGCACGTTGTTCTTGAATTCGTTGGGGGAGAAATCCTGCACCAGGGAGATCAGGCCGGTCTGGTGATCCACCAACAGCACCACGGCGTCATCTTTGTTCAAGCGCTTGTAAGTCATGGGTTAACTCCTTTGTGGGTTTAGGTATCAGAACGCAAAGCACGAGCAGCCAAACGCACCCCAGAAGCCCTGGAAGTCGCTGACCGGCACGTTGGAAAGACGCGCTTTCTCATGGCCATGAGCATGCACGCCACACGGGCCACTGCAGTGGTGAGCCTGCGCCTGCAGCGGCGAAGCGGGACGCCAGTGCCCCGGCACCTTGACCACCGGCGACCAGTCCGGCAGCACCGGCACGCGCGGCGGTGCGAAATCTTCGAAGTCGCCGGCGCCATACACCACCTTGCCGCCGACCACGGTCAGCACCGACTCGATCCACTTGATGGCCTCTTCATCGACGCTGAAAAAATCCGCCGACAGCGCGGCGACGTCCGCCAACTGGCCGACCTTGATCTGACCCTTCTTGCCCTGCTCGGACGAGAACCAGGCGCTGCCATGGGTGAACAGTTCCAGCGCGGTCAGGCGCGGCAGTCCTTCGGCGTGCAGCTCCAGGCCACCCACGGTGCGGCCGCTGACCATCCAGTACAGCGAGGTCCACGGGTTGTAGCTCGACACCCGCGTGGCGTCGGTGCCCGCGCCGACCGGTACGCCTTCGGCGAGCATGCGTTTGATCGGCGGCGTGGCTTCGGCGGCCTTGGCGCCGTAGCGCTCGACAAAGTACTCACCCTGGAACGCCATGCGGTCCTGGATCGCAATCCCGCCGCCGAGGGCGCGCACACGCTCGATGTTGTGCGGGGTGATGGTTTCGGCGTGGTCGAAGAACCACGGCAGGCCATTGAACGGGATGTCGCGGTTGACCTTCTCGAACACATCGAGCATGCGCGAGATCGATTCGTTATAGGTGGCGTGCAGGCGGAACGGCCAGCGCTGCTCGACCAGGTGGCGCACCACCGGCTCCAGTTCCTGCTCCATGCTCAGCGGCAGGTCCGGGCGCGGTTCGAGGAAGTCTTCGAAGTCGGCGGCGGAGAACACCAGCATCTCGCCGGCGCCGTTGTGGCGCAGGTAGTCGTCGCCCTGATGCAGGGTGACGCTGCCGGTCCAGTGCTTGAAGTCGCTGAGTTCTTCCTTGGGCTTCTGCGTGAACAGGTTGTAGGCGATACGTACCGTCAGTTGTTCATCCTTGGCCAGTTGCTCGATCACCGCGTAGTCATCGGGGTAGTTCTGGAAACCGCCGCCGGCGTCGATCGCACTGGTCAGGCCGAGGCGATTGAGTTCGCGCATGAACTGGCGGGTCGAGTTGACCTGATATTCCAGCGGCAGTTTTGGCCCTTTGGCCAGGGTCGCATACAGGATCATCGCGTTGGGCCGCGCCACCAGCATGCCGGTGGGGTTGCCGTTGCTGTCACGCACGATCTCGCCGCCCGGCGGGTTGGGCGTGTCCTTGGTGTAGCCGGCCACGCGCAGGGCGGCGCGGTTGAGCAAGGCGCGGTCGTACAGGTGCAGCACGAACACCGGCGTGTCCGGCGCCGCCTGGTTGAGTTCGTCCAGGGTCGGCATGCGCTTTTCGGCGAACTGGAATTCGTTCCAGCCGCCGACCACGCGCACCCATTGCGGCGTCGGGGTGCGATCGGCCTGGTCCTTGAGCATGCGCAGGGCGTCGGCCAGGGACGGCACGCCTTCCCAGCGCAGTTCGAGGTTGTAGTTCAAGCCGCCACGGATCAGGTGCAGGTGCGAGTCGTTGAGGCCGGGGATCACCGTGCGGCCCTTGAGGTCGATGACCTGGGTGCCGCTGCCGCGCAGGGCCATGGCCTCGCCATCGGTGCCCACGGCCACGAAGCGCCCCTGGCGAATGGCGACGGCGGTAGCGCGTGGGTTTTCACGGTCCACGGTGTGGAACTGGCCATTGAACAAAATCAGATCGGCGTTCATAGGGTTTCCTTTACAGAGGCTTCAAGCCAGGGAGCGAACAGGCGGGTAGCCGCCGGCATCAGCAGGTACACCACCAGCAACACGATGGTCAGGGTGATCAGGAAGGTGGCGACCACGTAGTTGGACAGGAACGGGTGCAGGCCCAATATCGGGCCCCACACGATCGGTACCAGCAGGGTCAGCGGCAGGATCACGCACAGGGTGACCACAGCCTGTTTCCAGCGCGGCGGTTTGGCGACGCTGTCGGTTTGGGGGGTGAACCAGAACTCGTTGACCGCACCGATTTCGGTGTGGTCGCCGTCGGCCAGCAGCGGCGCGGCTTCTTCGATCAGGGTTTTGCGCTCGGGGGAGTCGAGCCAGCGTTGCAGGTCGTCGGTGGAGCGGTAGCGCAACACGCAGGTGAACAGCGACAGGCCGTCGTGTTTACCGCGCACGACGTCGACGCCGAGGTGGCCCGGGCGTTCGCCGGCGATGCGTACTATGCGGCGTAGCCACGCTTCGTAGTTGGCCTCGCTGCCGGATTTGATCCGGTGTTTGACGATCAGGGTGACGACTTCGTCGGAACCGGTTTCAGGTGTTGGGTCCATGGTGTGTTCTTCCCCCCTGGAGAGCTGAGCGATGAGGCGAGTTTGGCGGCGACGGGCGATTCGGAATTGGATGTTTGTGCTGTTTGGCGCGGTGACTTGCCGGGCCGCCTACGCGGGGAAGCTGGACATGTGCGCGCTGATCCGGCTCCTCAACCAGCGCTCCGCCGGGTCGTTGTCATGCACCCCGCTCCACACCATCGACAGCTCTGCGGCGTCGATCGCAAACGGTGGGTCCTGCGCGCGCAACGTGGTGCCTTCGGTCAAGGCGCACGCGGCGTAGTCCGGCACGGTCGCGATGATCTGCGTGCCCGCCAGTAACGCCCGCAAGCCACTGAATTGCGGCACCGCCAGCACCACCCGGCGCGCCCGGCCGATGCGCGCCAGGTCGAGGTCGATATTGCCGCTCAAGTCCCCCGAGAACGACACCATGGCATGCGGCCGTTCACAGTATTCGTCCAGGCTCAGCGGTGCGGTGCCGCCATCGCCGCGCAGCACCTTGCACGGAATGTCGCGCAGTTTCTTGCGCTTGGCATTGGCCGGCAGATCCGTGGTGTAGCTGACTCCCACGGTGATCTCGCCACTGGCCAGCAGCGACGACATCAACAGGTAATTGGCGCGGCGCACCACCACCACGATCCCCGGTGCCTCGTCGCGCAGTTGGCTGAGCAACGGCGGGAACAGGCCGAATTCGGCGTCATCGGACAGGCCGATGCGGAACACCGCACAGCTGGTGGAAGGGTCGAAATCCTTGGCGCGGCTGACCGCGCTCGAGATGGTGTCCATGGCCGGTTGCAGCTCCTTGAGTATTGCCATTGCGCGTGGTGTGGGCTCCATGCCGCGCCCATTGCGCAGCAGCAACGGGTCGTCGAACAAATCGCGTAAACGGCCCAAGGCCGCGCTCACCGCCGGTTGGCCCATAAACAGTTTTTCGGCGACCCGGGTCAGGTTCTTCTCGAACATCAGCGCTTCGAAAATCACCAGCAGGTTCATGTCGACGCGGCGCAGGTCGTTGCGGTTCATGGCGGTCCCCAAACAGTTGACAGAGCACCAGCTAAGCACGCGGCGCGGCGAGCGCGATTGCACACCTGTGCTGTCTTTTCCACGCCAACAACTGGCGAAATTAACAACGATTAACTCGTCAGTCGGACGGCACGGCACCAAGAATGAGGCCGTCTACACTGCATCCATTCACCGGGAACGCTCCCATCGACTGCGGATATTTCGTCATGGCCCGACTTGAGCACGGTGCTCCAAGCTTCTGCGCGACCGGCGGCCTCTGCCCCCGGCGCGAGCGTATCGCCAAGCAACTGATCCTCGCCAACCTCGGCGAAAGCCTGGCGATTGCCGACCTGGCCCAGGCCTGCGCACTGTCGCGCAGCCATTTCTCCCGCGCCTTCAAATGCACCACCGGGCTGTCGCCGCAGGAATGGATTCGCCAACAGCGCATCCAGCGCGCCAAGGAGTTGATCACCGGCACGTCCTTGAGCCTGACGCAAATCAGCCTTGAATGTGGCTTCTGCGACCAGGCGCACTTCTGCCATATGTTCACGCGCAGCGAAGGCGTCAACCCGATGACCTGGCGTAATCACCAATTGCGTCGCAAGCAGGCGATTGCCGCCTAGTGGTCAGCGCAAGCGTGGAATATGCTGGGCGAACCCTTTTTTCAGAGCTCGCGCTGGCATGAACGATCTCAGCGAACAGGCCGTACACTTCGGCCCGTATCGGATACACCCGCGCCAACGCCTGGTGCTGGAGGCTGGCCGGCCGTTGCGCCTGGGACGGCGGGCAGTGGACATCCTGCTGATCCTGCTGGAACAGGCCGGCAATGTGGTGAGCAAGCAGGAACTGATCGCGCGGGTCTGGCCCAAAAGCGTGGTCGAAGACGGCAACCTGCGCGTGCATATGGCGGCGTTGCGCAAGGCCCTGGGCGATGGCCAGGCCGGGCAGCGCTATATCGTCACCGTGGCCCAGCGCGGCTACAGTTTTGTTGCGCCACTGAGCATCGAACCGATGACCCTTCCAACCGACGGCAGTGCGCAAAGCCAGGCCCACAACCTGCCGCTGCGCAGCACGCGGATGATCGGCCGCCAGGCGCTGATCGATGCGCTGGTGCAGCAATTGCCGCAACAACGCTTTATCACCCTGGCCGGCGCGGGAGGCATCGGTAAGACCACGGTTGCGCTGCGTGTCGCCGAGTTGTTGATCGGGCATTACCGCGACGGCATTCGCCTGCTCGACCTCGCCCCCCTCAGCGCACCGTCGATGATCCTGCCCAACCTCGCCGCCCTGCTCGACCTCACCCCCGACGAACACGCGCCGCTGTTGACCCTCGCGCGCAGTCTCCACACGCGCCAGTTGCTGTTGGTGATCGACAACTGCGAACACCTGCTCGATGACATCGCCCTGATCAGCGAGACCCTGCTGCGCCACGCCCCCAACGTTCACATCCTCGCCACCAGCCGTGAAGCACTGCGCGCCGAGGGTGAATACGTGCAGCGCCTGGAGCCGCTGGCCTGCCCGCCCGCCACCGGCAACCGTGCCCAGGCGCTGGGCTATCCGGCCCTGCAACTGTTGATCGAACGCGCCATGTCCCATCAGGACAGCTTCGCCCTCAGCGAAGCCGAACTGCCATTGGCGATTGATATCTGCCAGCGCCTCGACGGTATCCCGCTGGCCATTGAACTGGTGGCGGCGCAGATCGAACGTTTCGGCCTGCAAGGCCTGCTGGTGCAGATGGAAGACAACTTTCGCCTGCTGACCCGTGGCCGCCGCAGTGCCCTGCCCCGTCAACAGACGCTGCGCGCCACGCTGGACTGGAGTTTCGACCTGCTCGCGCCCTGCGAACAGATCTGCCTGCGCCGCCTGGCGGTGTTTCGCGGCGGCTTCAGCCTGGCCAGCGCGGCGGCGGTGATCGCCGGGGAACAGATCGCGCCGGCCGAGGTGCTGGGTTCGATCACCCAACTGGTGGCCAAGTCGTTGCTCAATGTCGAGCCCGGCGATGACGAGATGGTCTACCGCCTGCTGGACATCACCCGCACCTACGCCCTGGAAAAGCTCAGCGTGGCCGCTGAACTCGACACCACCCGCGAGCGCCACGCCGCACGCTGCCTGGCCTTGATGGAACAGGCCCGGGACGATTGGGAACTGACCTCGACGCAGCCCTGGATCGACCGCTACGCGCCCCTGCGCGAAGACATCCGCGCCGCACTGGATTGGGGCCTGGGCGACCAGGGCACGCACCTGTTGGGTATTCGCCTGACGGTCAGCGCGATGCCGTTGTGGCAGGAGCTGTCATTGCTGGGGGAACACGGGCTGTACGTGGGCAAGGCGCTCGCACGGCTGGCGCAATCGCCCGCGCCGAACCCGCACTTGCACATGGCGTTGCAACTGGCGCTGGGCAGTTTTTCGTATCACACCCAGGGCGGTACGCCGCAGACCATTGACGCCTTTGCCTACGCGCGGCGCCTGGCCGAAGCGAACAACGACTTGAGCGGCCAGTTGCGTGCGGTGTCGGGCCATATGGCGGTCAACCTGTGCTGCGGCAATTATCGCCAGGCACTTGCGCAAAGCCTGCACTTCGATCAACTCGGCCCCCAGGCCGACCCCTTGCTCGACCTCAGCGCCCAGCGCCTGCGGGTACTGGCCCAGCACTTTGCCGGTCACCAGGCATTGGCCCTGCGCAATGCCGAACAGGTGATCCAGCGCATGGCCCACAGCGGCCATCTGAACCGGTTCACCCATGGCTTCGGCGTGCAGTACGACCAGGGCGTGGCCTCGCTGACGATCCTCGCTCGCATCCTGTGGCTGCGGGGGTTCCCGGAGCGGGCCTGGCGCACCGCGAACCAGGCCCTGGAACTGGCGCTGCAGATCAACCACGGCACCTCGATCTGCTACACCCTGGCCCTGGCCGGGGTGGTCATCGCCCGCTACAACGGCGACGCGGCCGCGGCCCATTCGCTGCAGGAACTGTTGTTGCAACAAGCGCAAAAGCACTCGGTGCAGCTGTTTCATACCTGGGCCCGACACTACGCGGGCGCAGCGCCGACGCAAGCCATGCCCGGGCTCGGCCTGATCGCGGATACCCTGGTGACCTTTAACGCGGGCGCGGTGGACGCGGCGATGTTCGAACGCGCCAAAAGCGGCGCGGCCGGCTGGTGTACGGCAGAGATCCTGCGGGTGCGCGCCGAGCACAGTGACGACATCCCGGCAGAAGCGCTGTTGCTCGAGGCACTCGGCCTGGCGCACCAGCAAGGCGCCCTGGCCTGGGAGTTACGCAGTGCGACCGCGCTGGCGCGGCTGTGGCAGCGCCAAGACCGCCGGCAAGCGGCACGCGAGCTGCTGGACTCGGTCTACGGGCGATTCAGCGAAGGGTTCGCCACCCAGGACCTAATCGGCGTGCGCCGCCTGCTCGACGAGTTGCAGGACAAACGGCCGGCCTGAAAACGCCCCCAGATAATGCCCATACCCTTGCTGCAGACGCGCCACTTGCAGCGGGTCGCGCAGTTGCGCCAGGGCGTAGCTGCGCACGCTGTTGAGCAAGCGGTAACGCTCGGGACCGAGGCCGGGCTCCACGCTCAGCAGCGAGATGTCGACCAGTCGCCGCAGCAGGTATGGCAGGTCGGCGTGAGCCAGCTCGGTGCCGGCGATCAACTGCCCCAGGACGGGCAAGCTCACCGCCATCTTGAACAGGCCCAGTTGCAGGAACAGCCAACGCTCCGGCAGGCTCAGGCGCTCGTATGACCAGTCCAGGGCCGCCGCCAGGGATCGGTGGCGTTCCAGCGCCGTGCGCCGACCGCGCGCCAGCACTTGCAGGCCGCTGCGCAATTGCACCTGCAAGCCCTGCACGCCGAGAGCATCGACCTGGGCCGCCGCCAGTTCGAGGGCCAACGGAATACCGTCGAGCCGGCGGCAGATATCGCGCAGCGCCGGCAAGTCCTGGGGCCGCAGGGCAAACCCTTGCTGACTGGCGCGCACGCGCGCGACGAACACCTGCACCGCCGAGTAGGCCATCGCCTGCTCGACGCTGCCCCAGGCGGATGGCATCGGCAGCGCCAGGCGAGGCACGCGCTGCACCCACTCGCCGGGCACCCGCAAGGCTTCGCGGCTGCTCAACAACAGCGTCACCCCAGGCGCGCTGGCCTGCAGCGCGCGCACCAGATGACGGCAGGCGCCGAGCAACACGTCGGCGCCATCGAGCACCAGCAATAACTGGCGCGAGGCCAATTGACGGAAGAGCGCCGCGCCACTGTCAGCCGCGTCGAGCCCGAGGGTCTCGGCCAACTGGCGCAGCATTGCCGTGGGCGTATCGACACCGGCCAGATCCAGCCACCACACGCCGTCGCGATAACGCGGCAACACACGCTCGGCCAACGCCAGCGCCAGGCTGCTCTTGCCGACGCCAGCACCTCCGGTGAGGGTCATCAGGCGTTGCCCCGACAGGCGTCGGACCAACGTCCCCACCAGTTCGTCGCGACCGATCAGCGGGCTGAGCCGGGTCGCCAGGTTGTGCCGCGGTGCCGCGTTCCCAGCGGCCTCCTGCAGCGGCGCAACCAGGCAATAGCCGCGTTGGGGTTCATTGAGAATGTAGCGACGACCGTCCAACGCACGGCGCAGGGCGGCGATATGCACCCGCAGGTTGTTCTCTTCCACCACGCTGCACGGCCAGACGCGGGCGATCAGGGTGTCCTTGCTGACAAATTGCCCGGGCGTTTCGAGCAGCACCGCCAGGATGTCCAGCGCACGCCCGCCCAACGGCACGGGCATGCCTGCCTTGTTGACCAGGCGCTGCTGACGATGAAAGGTGTAAGGGCCAAAGCGCATCGCATGGTCGTTGTTCATCTGCGTAAAAGCGCTGAAACACCCGAGCTTGGGCTTCCGCGCATCCTTCTTCCATGGGCCTGCCGTTATCTTGCCAGCTCGTTGTAACAGGACAATGCTGGCACGGGGAGCGATACGGACAATCGGGTGCGCGAGACGGACATCCTGTCGTTAACTGAACTGCTGCCGGTATTGGGTGGGGTTGAGGCCGAGTTTTTCACTGAACAGAAAGCGCATATGCCGCACGCTGCCAAAGCCTGCGTGAAAGGCCACGGTTTTGAGCGGCAGGTCGGTGGTTTCCAGCAGGTGCCGGGCGCGGTCGATGCGCGCGCCCTGCAGGAAGGCCATCGGCGTCATCTGCACCTCTTTGGCGAACAACCGCGCAAAGTGCCGCGCACTCATGCCGGCGAGTGCCGCCATGGATTCGATGGTGAACGGCTGGTCCAGATGCGCCAGCACATGGCTCTGCACCCGCGTGATCGCGGTTTCCTGGGGCGCCACGGCGGCGGTCATCGGGCTGAACTGGGCCTGCCCGCCCTGGCGCTTCATCACCACCAGCAGCACTTTGGCCACGTCCACCGCGACCTGCTTGCCGTGGTCCTGGGCGACAACCGACAGCGCCAGGTCGATACCCGCCGTCACCCCGCCGGACGTGATCAGGCGGCCGTCCTGCAGGTAGATACGGTCGGTTTCGACAACGGCCTGGGGGAAGGCCTTGATCAGCCGCTCGGTGTAATGCCAGTGGGTGGTCACGCGGTGGCCGTCGAGCAACCCGGCATACCCCAGCACAAAGGCACCGGTGCAGATCGAGCCGAAGCGCCGCGCGCGTGGAGCAGCGGCCTGGAGCCAGGGCAACAGGTCGGGGTGGCATTCGTTATAGGCACCGGGACCACCGGGCACCAGCAGCAGGTCATAGGCATCGTGCGCCTGGGCCAGCAGCAGGTCGGGCTGCACGACCACACCATTGGACGCACGCAGCGGGCCGGGCTCGGTGCCGACGATCAGGATCCGATAGTGCTGCGCCGCTGGCAGGTAGCGGTTGGCAATCGAAAACACTTCAAGCGGCCCGGCCATGTCGAGCAGGAGGAAGTCCGGAAACAGCGCCATGGCCACGGTGTTCATAGAGAGACGTCCATCAGGAAGGAAGGCAGCGGGTATTATGCCACGTCCGCAACTGTCAACCTCAATGCGACAGTTATTCAGATATCAGCTTCTTAATGAATATTCCAGTAACCAGTAACCTTCTTCTCAACGCAAGCGCCCTGCATTTCGCAGCCCGCTCTGACTTGAGGACACCACCATGCTGACCCTTCGCAAAGCCTCCGACCGCGGCGCCGCCAATCACGGTTGGTTGAAGTCGTTCCACACCTTCTCGTTCGCCAACTACTGGAACCCCGCCGAACAGGGTTTTTCCGACCTGCTGGTGATCAACGATGACCGCGTCGCCGCAGGCCGTGGCTTCGGTCAGCACCCGCACCGCGACATGGAGATTTTCTCCTATGTGCTCGAAGGCGCCCTGGAACACAAGGACACCCTGGGCACCGGTTCGGTGATCCGCCCCGGCGATGTGCAACTGATGAGCGCCGGCAGCGGCGTGGCCCACAGCGAGTTCAACCATAGCCAGAGCCGTGGCGTGCATTTCCTGCAGATCTGGATCGTACCGAATGTCTCCGGCGCCGAGCCACGCTATCAGCAGGAGCACTTCAGCGCAGCGCAGAAACGTGGACGCTTGCAGTTGATCATCTCGCCGGATGGCGCCGAAGGCTCCCTTCACGTGCGCCAGGATGCACGGGTCTATGCCGGGCTGTTCAACGCTGACGAAAGCGCAAGCCTGGACCTGGCGCCGGACCGCCACGTGTACATCCATGTGGCCCGCGGCAGCGTCGAGATCAACGGCCAACGCCTACAGGAAGGCGACGGGGCCCGCGTGCGCGATGAGCGCCAGATCCGCCTGAGCCACGGTGACGATGCCGAGGTGCTGGTATTTGACCTGCGCCCTCTGGAACTGCCGCAGATGCCATGACGGCTGCACGATAGCCCGCCGACGCGGGCTATCGCTGGCGTCGATAGTCACCATCAGCCCAATGAAGTTCTCTTAAAAATGCCAACGCGTAACATCAAACCCACACTAGGCAACACCCTAATCAAACACTCGGAGCACACTCTCATGAAACGCCAACTCTTGCTTAGCCTCGCTTTCTCGGTACTTGCTGCAAACGCTTTTGCCCACCCAGTCGTCGCTGAAGGCGGCGCTGATCGCCTCAACGAAAACCGCGTCGCCGAAGGCGGTGCCGAGCGTCTGCAAGGCAACCGTGTCGCCGAAGGCGGTGCTGAACGCCTGCTGGAACGTCGCGTCGCTGAAGGCGGTGCAGATCGCTTGCAGGAACGTGGCCTGGCTGAAGGCGGTGCAGATCGTCTGCAGGAACGTGGTCTGGCTGAAGGCGGTGCGGATCGTCTGCAGGAACGTGGCCTGGCTGAAGGCGGTGCAGATCGCCTGCAGGAACGTGGCCTGGCTGAAGGCGGTGCAGATCGCCTGCAGGAACGTGGCCTGGCTGAAGGCGGTGCGGATCGCCTGCAGGGCAACAACGCTTGACCCCGCGCTGTGTGCGCGGCACCCCAAACCGGCCTGATCAGCCGGTTTTTTTTCGCCTGCTTATCGGGTACTGGCCTGAAACCGCTTGCGATACGCTGCCGGCAGCATCCCCACCCGCTGCTGGAACAGGCGCCGGAACGAGTTGCTGTCTTCGTAGCCCACCGCATAGGTGATGCTTTCGAGGGTCATGCGCGTCGACTCCAGCATCTGCTTGGCGCGCTCCAGGCGCAGGGTCTGCACATAAGCGATCGGCGTATAGCCGGTGGCTTCCTTGAAACGTCGCTTGAAATTGCGCCCCCCAAAACCAAAGTGCCGGGCCACCTCGTCAATCACCAGCGCCTCGGCGCAGTGCTGCTCCAGCCAATGCTGCACGCGCAGTATCTGCGCGTCGCCGTGGCTCTTGGGCAACGACCACATCGCGTACACCGACTGCACCGTCCGCACCGTGTCGATCAGCAGGTATTTGCCACAGGTGTGAGCCAGTTCCGGCGAGCCGAAGCGGCGGATCAGGTGGAGCATCAAGTCCATCGCCGCACTGGCGCCACCGCAGGTGATCACGCGGTTTTCTTCGCAGAGCATCTGCGCGTCATCGAGGCTTACGTCTGCGTAGCGTCGCCGGAAAAGCTCGGCAAACGCCCAGTGGGTGGTGGCGCGCAAGCCTTGCAGTACACCGGTTTCAGCCAACAGAAAGGCGGCGGTACACATCGACGCCAGTACGGCGCCGCGCCCATGCTGTTCGCGCAGCCAGGGGCCGAAGGCGGCAAACGTCGGCAAAGCCTCTTTCAAGGTGAAGAGAAAGCCGGGGATCAACACCAGGTCGGTCTGTGCGATCTGCGCGGTCGAACAGGCCACTTGCAGACGCTGCCCGCCCCAGGCATTCACGGCCTGGCCGTCGAGGGACGCGACCACGATCTCGAAGGGCGGATGGTCGGCAAACAGGTTGGCGGCGCTGAGCATTTCCAGGGCCAGGGTGGCGCTGGCGGCGGAGCAGTGATCGGCCAGGAGCAAGGTAATGTGCATTCACGGACCTTTTTGCGCTTTTCGCATTAAATAAGTCATTTGCGCACCTACCTTAGCCGATTTGGCGCCCTTACAGTGCTGCCACTGTTCAACTCTGTGGCGTCTCTATGAATCTCTGGTTTCGATTGCTCTACATGCTCTGCCGTCGCCCCTGGCGCAAGCCTGCCCATGGCCTGGCCACCACCGTGGTACGCATGCGGGTATGGCCGCTGGACCTGGATCTCAACCGGCATGTCACCAATGGCCGCTACTTCACCCTGGCGGACGTTGCCCGGATGGATTTTGTCTTGCGCACCGGCGCTTTTCGCGTGGCCCTGCGCAACAAGGCGCTGCCGATCGTGGGCGATACCTGGGGCAAGTTCCGCCGCGAACTCAAGGTGTTCGAAGTGTTCGAGGTACACACCCGCATACTCGGCTGGGACCACAAGTGGAGCCTGATGGAGCACCGTTTCGTCAGCAAGGGTCGGGTGGTCGGCGTGGTGGTGATGCGCGGGCTGTTCCGCTCAGCCAAGGGCACCCTGCCCCCGGCGGATTTCCTGCGGGAGCTGGGGCTGGCCGAAACATCGCCGCCCCTGCCGCAGTGGCTGAGCGACTGGGCGCAGAGTTGCGAGGCGATGAGCGTGCAGTTGCGAGGTGAGGAACAGGATTGAGGATCATCCGCTCATCATCGTCTTGAGGCATGCGCGCCTTGGCCAACATGTCCTTGGCGATTTTACGAGTCGTCGCGGCGCCTTCCAACTGCGCGCTGGATATAGCCTCTTCATCAAGGAGTCCACCAGATACCGAGTGTTATCGCGGTATTGGGGAGAAGACGCCACTGCCCCGCCGAAGCTGGACGTCAACGACTCGACGCCGTGAACAACCGCCTCACAAAAGTCAGTGATGCACAAAAAAAACGCACTGCCGCACTCGCTGCGAAGCTCCAGGGTCTTACTCGCGCAAGCCCGGGACATCTTGATAGCTGCCCATGCGGCCTCTTTCTTGACACCCGGCGCTGGATATCGACGAAACTCGTCCCAATGCAGATACCGGCCCTTGTCATCGACAGCTTTATAGATTGAGTCGCCAGGCGCTGCTCAGACTGATCAAGTCATACCTACCAGTTCTCCCCCAACCCCAGCAAGCCAAGTATCTGCCGGCGCAGGTCCACCAGATAAGGATCGTCGCGGTGCCGGGGGTATGGCCGCTCGATGGTCAATTGCGCCTGCAGGGTCGCCGGGCGGTCGCTGAACACGATCACGCGGTTGGCCAGGAGCAAGGCTTCTTCCACATCGTGGGTCACCAGCAACGCCGTGTAGCCCTGGCGTTGCCACAGGTCGATCAGTTCCTTTTGCATGGTGATGCGGGTCAGGGAATCGAGTTTGCCCAAGGGCTCGTCGAGGATCAGCAGGCGCGGCTGGTTCACCAGCGCACGGGCCAGCGCAACCCGCTGCGCCATGCCGCCGGACAGTTGCCGAGGGAAGGCACGGGCGAATTGGCTGAGGCCGACTTTTTCCAAGGCTTCATCGACTTTGGCGGCATGGGTCTTGAGCAGGCCCTGGGCTTCGAGGCCGAGGGCGACGTTGTCCCACACGCGGCGCCACGGATACAAGGTCGGGTCCTGGAACACCACCACGCGGCTCGGGTCCGGGCCGCTGATCGGCTCACCATCGGCGAGCAAGCGCCCGGAATCCGCCGGTTCCAACCCAGCGACCAGACGCAGCAAGGTGGACTTGCCGCACCCCGAAGGCCCGAGCAAGGCAACGAACTCCCCCGCTGCCACGTCCAGCGAAACCCGCTGCAGCACCGGCAGATGCTCACCGTCCAAGGCAAACCCGTGGCTCAGGTTTTCGATGCGCAGCGTCAATCCCGCCGCGGCTTCTACTGCGGTTGCCAGGGCTACCATTTCATCGCTCCTTTCTGCCAGGCCAGCAAGTGGTCGCGCAGCCGGAACAAGCCGCTGATCAACCCCGAGCAGGCCAGCGCCATGATTAACAACGCTGCATACATATTCGCGTAGGCCGCCCACCCCTGGGCCCATTGCAGGTACCAGCCGATGCCGGATTTCACGCCCATCATTTCCGCCACCACCAGGGTCGAAAACGAGGCGCCGAGGCCCATGAACAGGCCAACGAACACATGGGGCAAGGCGGCGGGAATCGCCACCTTGAAGATCAGAAAAGGCTGTTTTGCACCAAGGGTGCGCGCCACGTCGTAATAGGCTTTATCGACACTGGCCACGCCGGACCAGGTCAGCACCGTGACCGGAAACCAAGTGGCCAGGGCGATCAGGAAGACGCTGGCGCTCCAACTGCTGGGGAACAGGAAAAAGCACAACGGCAACAGCGCCGTCGACGGCACCGGGCCGAGGATGCGCAGCACCGGATGCAGCCAATAGCCGATACGCGTCGACCAACCGATGGCCACGCCGGCGATAAACCCGGTCGCCGCGCCCAACGCCACGCCCGCACCGAGCAGCAACGCCGAATGCAGCAGGCTGTCGGCCAGGCGCGCGTAGTCTTCGACATACACCGCGAGCAGGGCCTGGGGCGGCGCGAAGAACGGCACCGGCAGCAGCGCGAGTTTCGCCGTGAGCAGCTCCCAAATGCCCAACAGCAGCGGTAAAGCGATCAGCCATGACGCGGCTCCGCGCAGGCGCAGGCCGAGCCTGGCGAACCGGCGCCCGGCCACACTCGACACCCCGAACACCGCCGCCACGCCCACGCAGAGATGGGCCAAGCCTTGGGTCATCGGCCAGTCGCGCGTCGCATTGGGCCAGTAGCTGATCAGCAGCGCCACGGCCAACCAGGCGCCGACCACCGCCAGGCCCGACCACCAGACCTTGAACGCCACGGGTGGGTTGAGGGTGGTCGCGTCAACTGAAGACATCGGCGGTGATCTCCTTGGCGAACGCCAGCGGGTCGGTGCCCTGGCTGATCACTTCCACGGTTTTCAGGTCGGTGACGTAGGTGGTGATTTCCGCGGTCAGCGCGACGCCGACCGCATGGTGGCCGTGGGTGTGGTCGTGGAGGATCGCCTGGACTTCTTCGGTGGAGGTGTTCAACGCATAGGCCTGGAAACCCTTGGCGACGACCTCGGGGTGTTGCACGGAATAGTCGTGGGCTTCGAGGATCGCCTGGGTCAGCGCCGCGACCACGCGCTTGTCTTCGCGCACCAGCTTGCCGGTGACACCGACCACGCAGCAGCTGAGGTTGGCGTAGGCCTCCACCAGGTTGGTGGACAGTTCCCGCGCCACGCCGGATTTGATCAGGCGATACATGAACGGGTCGCTGCCGCTGACCGCCTGCACCTCGCCGCGCTCCAGGGCGGTGCCGAGCAAGTCGGCCGGGTACAGGCGCCATTCGACGTCGCGCACCGGGTCGATGCCGTGCTTCTTGAGCAGGATCGAGAAGAAATTGCGGTCCGGGCTGGCCATGTCCGTCACGCCGATCGTCTTGCCCTTGAGGGCTTCGAGTGTGCTTACGCCGCCGTTCGCCGCACTGAGCAAACGCAGGCAGCCGCCATGGGTGCCGGCGGTCAGCTTGACATCGAAGCCCTGCTCCAGGGCCTTGAGCCAACGTAGCGCCATGCCCACACCGGCATCGGCCTTGCCGGTGGCGATGGCTTCCAGCAGCACCTCGGTGGAATTGCCGAAGTTGACCAGTTCCACATCCAGGTTGTGCTGTTTGAAGAAACCTTGACCGTGGGCGATCACCACCGGGGCCAGGCACACGGCATTCAGGTTGACCGCCAGTTTCAGCGCGCGAGGCGCATCCAGGCGGATGAACTCACCGGTGCCGGCGGGCTCCTGGGGCGTGTGGTGCGCGGCGTGCTCGTCGGCGGCGAAGCCCAGGCGGGGCAGCGACAGCAGCAAGGGGCTGGCCAGGGTAATACCGGCCATGCCCAGGAGGCGGCGGCGGGTTAAAGGATCGAAAGCGGCCATGCAAAAACTCCCATGATTGTGTTCGCTAGGTAGATTGCGCGCCTTGCGTCATGCAGGGCACCTGCGGCAAAACTACAATTTGATTATATTAATCAACGACAATTATGAAAGAACCATATAATTCTATGGTTATGCCCGATGCCTCGAAACGCACAAAAAGCGCCCTAAGCTCAGATCGGAACAGTATTTATCGGGGGTGTACGCGCAGTGGGTACAGGCCGGGAAATGGGTGAAACCGCACCTGTAACCGGGGACGATCGATCAATTGGCTGAGCAGCAGAAGATCGCGGATGCGTTCTTCAAGGCGGTGGATGCACAGGACGTGCAGACCTGGAAGTGATGCAGGGGGAATGCGCTTGATTCCCCCCTTTTTCGATTCAAGCCGGGCTGCGCGCCTCCCACCCGCGCGCCGCCAACGCCCCCAACACCCCGCCGGCAATCGGCGCCAGCCAGAACGCCCAGAGTTGCGCGAGGTACTCGACCCCGGCGAACAACGCCGGCCCAGTGCTGCGCGCCGGGTTGACCGAGGTGTTGGTCACGGGGATCAGGATCAGGTGAATCAAGGTCAGCGCCAGGCCGATGGCAATCGGCGCAAAGCCGGCAACCGCGCCCGGTGCGGTCACGCGCATGATGATCAGGACAAAGAAGAACGTAGCGATCAGTTCGGCCAGCAACGCCGCCTTCATGTCGAACTGGCCGGGGCTCAGCGGGCCATAGCCGTTGGCGGCAAAACCACCCGGCTCAAAACCCGACTGCCCGTTGGCAATCACGTACAGGGCGGCAGAGGCGACAATCGCTCCTGCGACCTGGGCGGCGATGTAAGGCAGCACATCGGCACCGGGAACGCGGCGCCCGGCCCATAGGCCGATGGTCACCGCCGGGTTGAAATGCCCGCCTGAGACACCGCCCACCGCGTAGGCCATGGTCAGCACGGTGAGCCCGAACGCCAGGGACACCCCCAGAAACCCGATCCCCAGCGTCGGGAATGCCGCCGCCAGGATGGCACTGCCACACCCGCCGAACGTCAACCAGAAGGTACCTGCAAACTCTGCGGTCAAACGCTTTTGCACAATCGACTCCATTGCTTTTCAAACACCACGGCCCTGATCGAAGGGCGTGGTGATCGCCGTCACCACAGGATGTGGGAGGTCCTGGGAGACGGTAGCAACAGGCATCAAAGTGCCCTGTAAGACTTGTCTGATTTCAGTCGCGCGCGACACCCTGGCCGAACCGTCGGATCGCCAGGCAATAACCGATCAACGCCAGAGCCGCCAACAACCCGCCCGCCGCGCCGATCCAGGCGAAGCCGAAGTGGCTGCCGACCCAACTGCCCAGCAACGCGCCGCCGCCGATGCCGATGTTGTAGATGCCGGAGAACATCGCCATGGCCACGTCGGTGGCGTCCGGGGCGAGGACCAGGACCTTGGACTGCATGGCCAGGCCGAAGCCCATGATCGCCATGCCCCAGAACACGCTCAGGCCGACGAGGTAGGATTCGGCCCCACTCAACGGCAGCATCAGTGCCAGGCACGCGCCCAGCAGGAACACCGCGCCGACCACGAACAGATGCGGGTTGAAGCGGTGTACCAGGCTGAACAACAGCGAGCCGATGATGCCCGCGCCGCCGAACACCAGCAGGAACAGGGTCACGACGTTACCGCTCAGGCCAGCGACACGTTCGACAAACGGTTCGATATAGCTGTAGGCGGTGAATTGCGCGGTGACCACCATGGCGGTGAGCACGTACAGCGCCACCAGCGCCGGGCGCTTGAACAGCAGCGGCAGGCTGCGCAGGGAGCCCGAGTTCTGGCTTGGCAACAGCGGCAAGGTGCGCGCCAGCCAGAACACCAGGCCGGCGGCGAAGGCCGCAATCACCAGGAACGTGGTGCGCCAGCCCATCGCTTCGCCCAGCAGGCGGCCCAGGGGAATGCCCAACACCATCGCCAGCGACGTGCCGGTGGCCAACAGGCCGAGGGCTTGCACCTGTTTGCCGGCCGGCGCCAGGCGTACCGCGAGGGACGCGGTAATCGACCAGAACAGCGCATGGGACAAGGCGATGCCGATCCGGCTGACCATCAGCAGGCCGAAGCTGGTGGCGACGCTGGAGAGGATATGACTGGCGATGAACAGGCCGAACAACACGATCAGCAGCTTGCGCCGTTCGATGTTGCGCGTCAGCAGCATCACCGGCAGCGAGGTCAGCGACACGATCCAGGCATAGATGGTGAGCATCAGGCCGACGCTGGCAATGGGCATGTCGAAGCTGGCGCCGATGGCGCTGAGCAGGCCGACGGGCACAAATTCGGTGGTATTGAACACAAAGGCGGCCAGCGCGAGGGCGATGACCGGTTGCCAGTTGGCACGGGGCGTTGCGGTTGAAAGGCTCATTGAAGGGCGCGGCACTCTGACGATGATCAAACGGCCACCCAGGACAAGCGCCGCCGCCGAGCATTCTATAGGTTTCTCGGGCGGCTGTTGACGCTCATCCGGAGCAAATCGCCTGCGGATCGATCAGGGCGAGGTCAGGGTGATCAAGTAGCTACCCGTCTGAATGGGCTTATCGAAGGCGTCCACCAGGACATACCGCTGGTCGTAATAACGTCCGTTGGGGGTGTCGGCCATCAACCGCACATGGGCGTTGGGCGCGCCCACCGCCTTGACGCTGCGGACCGGCTGCACCGCGAGCTGGTTGCCGCGACTGGCCTGCGGGCAGCCTTTCAAGTCCATTATCGAGCCGCTCGCCGCCGCCGTGGTGCAGCCCGGCTCGACGATACTGCCGTAGAATCGGACGACGCCACCCTGCGGCGCCGCCATGCACGTCCCCGTCCATACAGCGAGGAAGCCTGTAACCAGTGACAAACGTATAACGTTCATGTCGACGCTCCTTCTTGGGTTGACAAGAAGTGAGTCGTCCGTTTTGACGCAGGCTTTAGGCCTTTCGTCGCTTTAAGAAATGTCTGATAGACCGATCACGGATCCACCTGCCCCATCAGTTCCGGAATGCTTTCCGGGCGCTGCGCATAACGTTGCGCCAAGGCCGCACACACCATCAACTGGATCTGGTGAAACAGCATCAACGGCAGGATCAACACACCCATGGTCGCCCCGGCGAACAGCACCTGGGCCATCGGCACTCCGGTCGCCAGGCTTTTCTTCGAACCGCAGAACAGGATGGTGATGCGGTCCTCCTGATTAAAGCCGAAAGCTTTGCCCAGCAGCGTGGACGCCAGCAATACCAGGGCGAGCAACACGCAGCAGGCCACCACCAGGCCGCCCAGCTCCCACAGCGGAATCTGCTGCCAGATGCCTTGGATGACCGCTTCGCTGAACGCGCCGTAGACCACCAACAGGATCGAGCCCTGGTCGACGAACTTCAGCCAGGCCTTGTTGCGGCCGACCCACTCGCCGATCCAGCGGCGGGCGATCTGGCCGGCGATGAACGGCAACAGCAGTTGCACGCTGATTTTCAGGATGGCGTCGACGGTCGAACCGCTCTCGCCGTGGACATTCAGCAACAGCGTCACCAGCAACGGCGTGAGGAAGATCCCGAACAGGCTCGACGCCGCCGCGCTGCAGATCGCCGCCGGGATATTGCCGCGCGCCAGGGACGTAAAGGCAATCGCCGACTGCACCGTGGCCGGCAACGCGCACAGATAGAGCATGCCCATGTACAGGTCTTTGCCGATCAGCGGCGACAACAGCGGTTTGAGCGCCAGGCCCAACAAGGGGAACAGCACAAAAGTCAGGCTGAACACCAGCAGGTGCAAGCGCCAGTGCCCGGCCCCGGCGACGATGGCCTGGCGTGACAGCTTGGCGCCGTGCAGGAAAAACAACAGCGCGATGGCCAGGTTGGTCACCCAGCCGAAAGCCACGGCGGTCTGGCCGCTGGCGGGCAGCAAGGACGCAAGGAGCACGGTGGCAATCAGGGTCAGGGTGAAATTGTCGGGCAGAAAACGCGGGCGAGTCATAAGCAGGATCTTCCGGGGTTGCCAAGAACGTCATCGCGACTCTAACGTAACGCTTTATTACCGACTAACGCCAATGAGCCAGTAAATGCCGCCAAAAGGACATGACAAGACCGTCCGCCGCAGCGTGCCCGGGCTTTCCAGCCTGCCACGCCCGGTGTACGGACGCACCGAATCCTTGCCCAACCGCGCCTTGACCCGTCGGCACAGCCATCCGTGGGTGCAGTTGTCCTACGCGATTTCCGGGGTGCTGGAGATCCAGACCAGCGTCGGCCGCTTCGTCGCGCCGCCGCAGCGCGCGGTGTGGATTCCGGCGGGCATGCCGCACCGGGTCTACAGCTCGCCGCACACGGAGATGCGCAGCCTGTACCTGGATTGCAGCGTCACCGCCTGGGCGGACGAACGTTGCCAGGTGTTGGAGGTGAGCAGTTTGTTGCGCGAGTTGATCCGCCGCTTCAGCGAACTGCCGGTGGAATATGCCGAAGAGGGCCCGGACGGCAGGCTGGCCCAGGTGGTGCTGGACCAACTGGCGGCGGCGCCCCAGGTGGATTTGATGCTGCCGTTGCCCCTCGACCCGCGCTTGCGGCAGATCTATCGCAGTTTGGAGCTGCACCCGGAGCAACCCACCACGCTGGGGGATTGGAGCCGCAAGCTGGCGGTCAGCGAGAAGACCCTCAGCCGCCTGTTTTTGCGTGACACCGGGCTGACCTTCCGCGCCTGGCGCCAGCGCTTGCGCCTGCTCGGCGCCCTGCCCGCCCTGGAGCAAGGCCAGCGGGTGACGGATGTGGCGTTGGCGTGCGGGTATGAATCCACGTCGGCGTTTATCAACGCGTTTCGCCAGCAATTCGACGCCACTCCCGGCGAGTTCTTCCGCTAATGCAAAGGAAGGAGCTCAGCGTTGCTTCATGCGGTCGATCACCACCGCCAGCAGCAGGATCGAGCCGCGGATCACGTACTGGTAGAAGGTGTCGATGTTCTTCAGGTTCATTGCGTTCTCGATGATCGCCAGGATCAGCACCCCGGCGATCACATGGCGGATCATGCCGATGCCGCCGCTGAGCGACACCCCGCCCAGCACGCAAGCGGAAATCACCGTCAGCTCGAAGCCCTGGCCGATCATCGGCTGGCCCGAGGTCATGCGTGACGCGAGGATCACCCCGGCCAACGCACCGATCAGGCCATGCACGGCAAAGATCAGGATCTTCGTGCGGTCCACGTTGACCCCGGCCAACAGCGCCGCTTCCGGGTTGCCGCCGATGGCCATGGTGTTGCGCCCGTAGGTGGTGTAATTGAGCAGCCAGCCGAAGAACACAAAGCAGACGATGGTGATCAGGATCGGCACCGGCACGCCCAATAACTGGCCGTTGCCGAACACGAAGAACTGATCCTGGGACACTCCTACCGCCTTGCCGTCGGCAAAGATATAGGCCAGGCCGCGCACGATCTGCATGGTCGCCAAGGTGGTGATCAGCGCATTGACCCGCAGCTTGGCGATGACGATGCCGTTGATCAGCCCGACAATCAGGCCCATCAGCAGCGCCGCGCCGATGCCCAGCATGACGCTGTCGGTGTCGCGCATCACAATCGCGGCCACCACCCCGGCGCAGGCGATCACCGAACCCACCGACAAGTCGAAGTGCCCCGACGCCAGGCAGAACAGCATGGTGCAGGCGGCGATGCCCACGGTGGAAATCGCCAGGCCCAGCCCGCGCATGTTCAGCGGCGAGAGGAAGTTGTCGATCAGCAAGGCACACAGCAGGAAAATCGCCAGCGCCGCGAGCAGCATCGCCCAGTTGTCGAGCAGCGCGCGCAGGTCCACAGGTTTGCGTGCCGTCAGCAACGCGTTGTGTTGGGTCGTCATAGTCGTCTCTCAGTTCGCCAGGCCACGCGGCAAGGCCAGTTGCAGCAAGTTGGATTCAGTGGCGTGTTCGCGCCGTTGTTCGCCGCGCAAAGCGCCTTCACACAGCACCAGAATGCGATCGGAAACCCCCATCACCTCCATCAAGTCGCTGGACACCACAATCACCGCGATACCGCTCGCCGCCAGGTCATGGATGATCTGGTAGATCTCCGACTTGGCGCCGATGTCGATGCCCCGCGTCGGCTCGTCCAGCAGCAGCACCTTCATCGGCATCGACAGCCAGCGGCCGAGAATGGCCTTCTGCTGATTGCCGCCGGACAGGTACATGATTTTCTGCGCGGCGCTCGGCGTCTTGACCTTCATCCCGCGGATTTGCTGCTCGGCGTTGCCCTGCTCCCAGCCCTCGCGCAGCAGCCAGCCGAACCGGGAATGGGCGCCGCGTGCGCTGATGTTGATGTTCTCGGCCACGCTGCCCAGCGGGATGATGCCCTCCTTCTTGCGGTCCTCCGGGCACAGCAGCACGCCGGCGGCGATGGCGTCGCGCGGCGAGCGCAATTGCAGCGCTTGCCCGCACAGTTCCAACTGCCCTGCCGTGGCGCGCTGCAAGCCGCTGAGCAGGCGAAACAGCTCGGTGCGCCCGGCGCCGACCAAGCCGAACAGGCCGAGGATCTCGCCCTTGCGCACCTCAAAGCTGACCGGTTCGCGCAAGCCCGGGCCGAGCAAACCGTCGACCTTGAGCGCCACCTCGCCGTGCTCGCGCGGCCGATAGTCGTAAATGTCCTGAATATCGCGACCGACCATGCAGGTGACCAACTGGTCGTGACTCAGCGCACGCATGTCGTCGAAGGTACGCACGTAACGGCCGTCCTTGAACACCGTGACCGCGTCGCAGATGCGGAACACTTCTTCCATGCGATGGGACACGTACAGCACCACTTTGCCCTCGTCGCGCAGGCGCGTGATGATCGCCATCAGCCGGTCGATCTCGCGGGCCGACAGGCTGCTGGTCGGTTCATCGAAGGCAATCACATGCGCGCCCCGCGACAGCGCCTTGGCGATTTCCACCAGTTGGCGCTGGCCCAGGGACAGGCGCCCGAGCTTTTCCTGCGGGTCGATTTCATCGGCCAGGCCCTTGAGGCACGCCAGCGCCCGCTGGCGCAGTTGGCTGCGGTTGACCACGCCGAAACGCGCCGGCAAATGCCCGAGGAACAGGTTCTCGGCGACGCTCATTTCCGGCACCAGATGCAGCTCCTGGTGGATCACCGCGACGCCGCTGGCAATGCTGTCGGCCGCGCATTTGAAGGCCATGGTCTGCGCGCCGATCTGCACGCTGCCGCTGCTCGGGATGTAGGCGCCGCCGAGGATCTTCAGCAGCGTCGACTTGCCCGCGCCGTTCTCACCCATCAACGCGTGGACCTGCCCCGGGTGGGCGGTGAAACTGATGCTGTCCAGCGCCTTGACCCCGGGGAAGGTTTTGCCGATGCCGTCAAAGCGCAGTGCCGCTGCGGTCATTTCCACAGCCCGATCTTGGTCAGTTCTTCCTGGAAGTTGGCGCGGGTGATCAGCGTCACTTCGTCCATCGCGGTGTACTTCGGCGGTTCCTTACCGGTGGTGACCCACTCGTACATCATCAGCGCGGTGTTGTAGCCCTCGATGTGCGGGCTGGGCAGCATCGAACCGAAGAAGCCGCTGTTGGCTTTCTTCAACTCGCCGATGGCGTCGGTGCCGTTGATGCCGATGCCGATCACGTTGGCGGCTTTGAAGCCGGCGCTTTCGGTGGCGCGCACGCCGCCGAGCACGGTGTTGTCGTTCATGCCGCCGATGATCAGGTTCTTCGCGCCGCTGGGCAGCTTGACCAGCGCCGAGTTGGTGGCGTCCATGCTGCCGGGCACGTCGAGGGTCTTGAGCGCGGCGGTGAGGATATGGTCTTTGGGGATGCCGGCTTCTTCGAGGGATTTGATCGAACCGTCGGTGCGTTTTTTACCGGTGTCGAGCTCGTTGAAGGTGTTGATCACCGCGTAGGTATCCTTCCAGTCCCAACCGCGCTTCTTCGCCTCGGCGGCCATCGCCGCGCCTTGCTTCTGACCGACTTCGAACGCGGCCATGCCCAGGTACGGCACGTCTTCCATGAAATTGCCCTTGGCGTCGACGAAACGATCATCCACGGCCATGACTTTCAAGCCGTTGACCTTGGCCTTGGCGACAATGGCCGGGCCGAGGGACACGTCCGGCGGGCAGATCACAAAGCCCTTGGCGCCGTTGGCGGCCAGGCTGTCGATGGCCGAGAGGGTCTTCTCACCGTCGGGCACGGCGATCTTGATCACAGTGAAACCATGTTCCTTGCCGGCTTTTTCGGCGAAGGCCCATTCGGTCTGGAACCAGGGTTCTTCGGCTTGTTTGACCAGGAAGCCGATTTTTACTGCTTCAGCGGCCAGCGACAGCCCACTCAAGCTGATGGCCGAGACCGCCACAGCGGCGCAGCACAAGGAACGGATAGCACGACGACGATTCATACGGTTGACTCCTTATTGTTGTTTTCTTTTTTTTGTAGGAGCGAGCTTGCTCGCGAAAAGCCTGAGAACGCCGCGTGCATTCAGGATGCGCGCGTCATCGTTAACGTTTTTCGCGAGCAAGCTCGCTCCTACAGGGGTGAAGCGGTATAGCGTTCAGCCGGCAAAGCGGTGACAGGGTTTACCGGGCACATCGACCTCGATGGCAAGCACCGCGCCATCCAGGGGGTGTTCGAGAGGGCTGGCGGCGCTGGTGATGTACAGGGTGGTGAGGTCGGGCCCGCCGAACACGCAACTGGTGGGGCGGCTGACGGGCAGTTCGACGATGCGATCGACTTCACCGTCCGGCGTCAGGCGCAGTAGGCAACTGCCGTTCCAGCGCGCGTTCCAGATGTAGCCCTGACTGTCCATCGCCGACCCGTCCGGCCCGCCGCGCCCATGCGGGCCGAACCAGGGCTGGGCGGGGTCGAGTTGGCCGTTCGCTTGGATCGCATGCCGATACAGCGTGCCGTCGAGGCTGTCGCCGAAATGCACCTGGCGGCCGTCGTCGCTCCACAGCAAGGTGTTGGGAATGCCCAGGCCGTGCAGCAACGGCGTGACCCGCGCATCGGCATCCACACGAAACAGCCCGCCGGAACGTCGTGTAACGGGCAGGTCTTCGCCGCGCTCGCCGATGTTGTTCTGCATGGTGCCCAGCCACAGGCGGCCCTGGGCGTCGCAGCGCGCTTCATTGCCACGGTTGCCCGCGTGCAGGTCGGCCACGCAGAACAGGCTCAACGCGGCGCTCGCCAGGTCCAGTCGGTAGACGCCGCTGCTCAAGGTCACCAGCGCATCGCCGCGTTCACATGGGATAAACGCGGACACATGCTCCGGCAACCGCCAGGCCTGCAACTGCCCGTCCAGCAGGCGCAGCGCCTGTTTGCCAGCGATGTCGACCCAATACAGGGCCTGGGTGGGCACGTCCCAGAACGGGCCCTCCCCCAGTTGCGCACGGTGTGCGCTGACGGCGTGAAACGACATGTTGCCTCCTGGATTGTTATTGTTCTCAGGTGCGCGTTACAGCGAGTCGCGTGACGGAGTGCCATCCACCAGGCGCTGGATACGCAACGGGTTGGCGTTTTTCAACGCGTCGGGCAGCAGGCTGTCCGGGTAGTTCTGGAAACACACCGGGCGCAGGAAGCGGTCGATGGCCAGGCTGCCGACCGAGGTGCCACGCGCATCCGACGTCGCCGGGTACGGCCCGCCATGCACCATCGCATCGCAGACTTCCACGCCGGTCGGGTAACCGTTGAGCAGGATACGCCCGACTTTCTGCTCCAGCAGCGGCGTGAGTTCGGCGAACTGTTGCAGGTCGGCCGGCTCGCCGATGATCGTCGCCGTGAGCTGTCCGTGCAGGCCATGCAAGGCGGCGCTGAGCTGAGCCTGGTCGGCGACTTCGACGAACACCGTGGTGGGGCCGAACACTTCCTCTTGCAGCACTTCATCGCCGTCGATCAGCAGGCTGACATCGGCCTTGAACAACTGCGGCCGCGCCTGATGCCCGGCTTGAGCCTGACCGGCCAGGTGTTGGATGCCGGGGTGCGCCAGCAGTTTTTGCAGGCCCTTGTCATAGCTGCTCAAGGTGCCGGCATTGAGCATGGTCTGCGCCGGCTGATCGCCGATCAGTTGCGCGACCTGTTGGGTGAACGCACTGAAGGCCGGCGACGCGAGGCCGATCACCAGACCGGGGTTGGTACAGAACTGGCCGCAGCCTTGCACCACCGAGGCAGTCAGCTCGCGTGCCACGGTTTCGGCCCGCGCCTGCAGGGCCTGGGGCAACACGATGACCGGGTTGATGCTCGACATCTCGGCGAATACCGGGATCGGCTGCGGACGCGCCGCCGCCATGTCGCACAGGGCGCGCCCGCCTTTGAGCGAGCCGGTAAAGCCGACCGCCTGGATCGCCGGGTGCTTGACCAGCGCTTCACCGACGCCGCCACCAAAGATCATGTTGAACACGCCCGCCGGCATCTCGGTGGTCTCGGCCGCACGAATGATCGCATCGGCGACACGCTCGGCCGTGGCCATATGCCCGCTGTGGGCCTTGAACACCACCGGGCAGCCGGCCGCCAGCGCGGCGGCGGTATCCCCGCCCGCCGTGGAAAACGCCAGGGGGAAGTTGCTCGCGCCAAACACCGCAACCGGGCCCAGGCCGATGCGGTACTGGCGCAGGTCCGGGCGTGGCAGGGGCTGGCGATCCGGCAGGGCCTTGTCGATGCGCGCACCGTAGAAATCGCCGCGACGCAAGACGTTGGCGAACAGACGCATCTGCCCACTGGTGCGCCCGCGTTCGCCCTTGATTCGCGCGGCGGGCAGCGCGGTTTCGCGGCACACCAGGTCGATGAAGTTATCGCTCAGGGCATCCAGCTCGTCGGCGATCGCGTCGAGGAACTGCGCACGCCGCGCGGCACTCAAGACGCGGTAGGCCGGGTAAGCCGCCGCGGCAGCCTGGGCGGCGGCGTCGACTTCTTGCGGGGTCGCCTGGTAAAAATCCTGGGGCAAGGCTTCGCCGGTCGCAGCATCCATGCTCTGGAGCTTGACGCTGCCGTTGGCGCTGCGCTGGCCGCCGATGTAGTTGTGACCAAGGAACTGGGGCATGTGGCTCTCCTTTAAAGGGTGATGACGTCGCCGGGTTCGAAGACGGCGTCGGCACTGCCGACACGATTGACCAGCGGAGCACCGAACTCGGCCTGGCTGATCTCGAACACATCGCCCGGTTGGGTACGTATACCGTCGGCGAATGACAGGGTGGCGGTGCCGAAGAAATGAATGTGTACATCGCCGGGTTTGAGGAACTGGCTGTACTTGAAGTGGTGGTACTCAAGGTTTTCCAGACTGTGGCACATATTGGCCTCGCCACTGAGGAACTCGTTCTGCCAGATCGCCTCGCCGTTACGCAGGATGCGGCTGGTGCCCGCAAGATGCCGGGGCAACTCGCCCACGCGCAACTCCGGGCCGTAGCTGCAACTGCGCAGTTTGGAATGGGCCAGGTACAGGTAGTTCTTGCGTTCCATCACATGGTCGGAGAACTCGTTGCCCACCGCGAAACCCAGGCGATAGGGCTTGCGGTCGTGGCCGATCACATACAGCCCGCCGATCTCCGGCTCTTCGCCGGCGTCTTCGGCAAAGGGCGGCACCGGGAATGCCGCGCCGGGGCGCACCACGATGCTGCCGTCGCCCTTGTAGAACCACTCCGGCTGCACGCCCGCCTGGCCGGCCGCCGGTTTGCCGCCTTCCACGCCCCACTTGAAGATACGCATGGTGTCGGTCAACGCGCTGTCGTCACCGGCCTGCTGGTGCATCTTGTCCCGCGCCGACGCGCTGCCCAGGTGGGTCAGGCCGGTGCCGCTGAT
Organism: Pseudomonas sp. GW704-F2; assembly: GCF_059423025.1. Classification (NCBI taxonomy): domain Bacteria; kingdom Pseudomonadati; phylum Pseudomonadota; class Gammaproteobacteria; order Pseudomonadales; family Pseudomonadaceae; genus Pseudomonas; species Pseudomonas sp. GW704-F2. The sequence continues at coordinate 48,477 of NZ_JBWKXO010000019.1, forward strand.
CAGCATATGGGCCGGGTCCGGGTGGTCCAGCGGTGGCAGGATCTTCAGGGCGGCCAGCAGCTCGGCGTAATGATGACTGTCACCCAGGCCGAGGCTCTGCACCTGCTGCACCAGGCCCACGCCGGCTTCGATCGCGGCCAGCGCCAACTCGCGCACACTGTGGGCGCTGAGCACTTCGCGCACCTGGCTGCCCTCCACCACACCGACCCGGCGCTCGCCGTTGGACACCTCGAACTGAACTAAACGCATGAAACTTCTCCTCGATTAAGTACGTGTGGCGCCACGGGCACTGGCGGCGAATTGCTCGGCAGGCAGCACATGCTTGCGCTCCAGCACGCGGTAGACCACGCCGGTCAAGACCAGCCCGAACACCATCACCAGGGACAAAAAGTACAAGCCCGAAGCCAGGTTGCCGGTGTATTCCTTGAGCGCGCCGATCACGAACGGGCCGATGTAGCCGCCGAGGTTGCCCACCGAGTTGATCAACGCAATGCCCGCTGCCGCACTGGCGCCGGCGAAAAACCGCCCCGGCAGGGTCCAGAACACCGCCGTGCAGGAAAACAGTGCGAACGCCGCCAGGCACAGCGCGGCCATTTGCAGCACCGGCACACTCAGCCAGGCACTGCAGAACAGGCCGATGGCACCCAGTACATAGAGCACCGCCAGGTGGCCGTAGCGGTCGTTCAAACGGTCGGAACTGCGCGGGATGATCAACAGCCCGACGATGCCGAAGATATACGGCACCGCCGACACAAAGCCGGTAACCAGGTCCGTGCCGCCGAACTGCTTGATCAGGGTCGGCAACCACAGGCCCAGGCCGTAGATGCTCAGGGTCACCGGCAGATAGAACAGCGCCAGCAGCAACACGCGCTTGTCCTTGAGGGCGTGCAGTGGATTGCCGTGGCGGGTCTGGCCGTAGGCTTGCAGGTCCTTGGCCAGTTCGCCGGTGAGCCAGGTTTTTTCGTCCTCGCTCATCCAGTTGACCTGCTTGGGGCCGTCCGGCAGGTAGCGCAGCACCGGCCAGGTGAGCAGGAGCGCCGGGGTGCCGATGACGATGAACAGCCATTGCCAGCCGTGCAGGCCGAGGACGCCGTCCATGCCCAGCAGGCCGCCGGACACGGGGCCGGTGATCATCATCGCGATCGGCTGGGAGAGGATGAACAGCCCGAGGATCTTGCCGCGATGGCGCACCGGGAACCACTGGGTGATGTAGTACAGAACGCCGGGAAAGAACCCCGCCTCCGCTGCGCCGAGCAGAAAGCGCATCACATAGAAGCTGTGTGGCCCCTGCACGAACGCCATGCCGATGGTGATGGCGCCCCAGGTGAGCATGATGCGCGCGAACCAGCGCCGCGCGCCGAAGCGATCGAGCATCAGGTTGCTGGGGATCTCGAACAGGAAATAGCCAATGAAGAACAGACCCGCGCCCAAACCGTAGGCCGCATCACCGATGCCGACGTCGGCGCCCATGTGCAGCTTGGCGAAACCCACGGCGGAGCGGTCCACGTAGGCGATCAGGTACAGCAGGATGAGGAAGGGAATCAGTTTCAGCGTGATGCGCCGTATAAGCCGCAGTTCCTGGCTCATGGGGGTCGATCTCCGATTGTTGTTTTTATAGAAGCTCGGGGGACGCCTCTCGCGAAAATCCGCCAGGGCCATACCTCAGTTAAGCCAGACTATATAGTAGGACTATTTGCAAAACAACTCTTCCAAAGCTTCGATTTTGCGCTTATGTTTAAGCACGCATAGAACATATAGTCATACAATAAGAGAAACCATCATGCCTGATAAAAAGCCCGGCCTACGCTCCGCCCAGTGGTTCGGTACCGCCGACAAGAACGGCTTCATGTACCGCAGCTGGATGAAGAACCAGGGCATCGCCGACCATCAGTTCCATGGCAAACCGATCATCGGTATCTGCAACACCTGGTCGGAATTGACGCCGTGCAACGCGCATTTCCGCCAGATCGCCGAGCACGTCAAACGCGGCGTGATCGAGGCCGGCGGCTTCCCCGTGGAATTCCCGGTGTTCTCCAATGGCGAATCGAACCTGCGCCCTACCGCCATGCTCACGCGCAACCTGGCGAGCATGGACGTGGAAGAAGCGATTCGCGGCAACCCCATCGACGGCGTGGTGTTGCTGACCGGCTGCGACAAAACCACCCCGGCGCTGCTGATGGGCGCGGCCAGTTGCGACGTGCCGGCCATCGTGGTCACCGGCGGGCCGATGCTCAACGGCAAGCACAAGGGCCAGGACATCGGCTCAGGCACGGTGGTGTGGCAGCTCAGCGAACAGGTCAAGGCCGGCACCATCAGCCTGGATGACTTCCTCGCGGCCGAGGGCGGCATGTCGCGTTCGGCGGGCACCTGCAACACCATGGGCACCGCGTCGACCATGGCCTGCATGGCCGAGGCACTCGGCACCTCCCTGCCCCACAACGCGGCGATCCCCGCGGTGGATGCACGGCGTTATGTGCTGGCGCATATGTCCGGCATGCGTGCGGTGGAGATGGTGCGCGAAGACTTGAAGCTGTCGAAGATCCTCACCAAGGAAGCCTTCGAAAACGCGATCCGCGTGAACGCGGCCATCGGCGGTTCGACCAATGCGGTGATCCACCTCAAAGCCATCGCCGGGCGCATCGGCGTGGAGCTGGACCTGGACGACTGGACGCGCATCGGGCGCGGCATGCCGACCATCGTCGACCTGCAACCGTCCGGGCGTTTCTTGATGGAAGAGTTCTACTACGCCGGTGGCCTGCCGGCAGTGCTGCGCCGGCTCGGTGAAGCCAACCTGATCCCGCACCCGAACGCCTTGACCGTCAACGGCAAGTCGCTGGGCGAGAACACCAAGGACTCGCCGATCTACGGCCAGGACGAAGTGATCCGCACCCTCGACAACCCGATCCGCGCCGACGGCGGCATCTGTGTGCTGCGCGGCAACCTGGCCCCGCTGGGCGCGGTGCTCAAGCCGTCGGCCGCCAGCGCGGAGCTGATGCAGCACCGTGGCCGCGCTGTGGTGTTCGAGGATTTCGACATGTACAAGGCGCGCATCAACGACCCGGAACTGGAGGTGGACGCCCACTCGATCCTGGTCATGAAAAACTGTGGGCCCAAGGGTTATCCGGGCATGGCCGAAGTCGGCAACATGGGCCTGCCCGCCAAGCTGCTGGCCCAGGGCGTGACCGACATGGTGCGGATTTCCGATGCGCGCATGAGCGGCACGGCGTATGGCACGGTGGTCTTGCACGTCGCACCGGAAGCCGCTGCCGGCGGGCCGTTGGCCGCGGTGCGCGAAGGCGACTGGATCGAACTCGACTGCGCCAACGGGCGCTTGCACCTGGACATCCCCGACGCCGAGCTGGCGGCGCGCATGGCGGACCTGAAACCACCGCAGAAGCTGATCGTCGGCGGCTACCGCCAGCTGTACATCGACCATGTGCTGCAGGCGGACCAGGGCTGCGACTTCGATTTCCTGGTGGGTTGCCGCGGGGCCGAAGTCCCACGTCATTCCCACTAATTGGGATGCTATGATGCCGCCTATTTAGCCAGAGCATCCCTGTCGTTATGGATCACCAGCCGTCCAAGCCGCGCAAGAGCATGCATGCCCAGATCGTCCAGGACTTGGGCATGCACATCGTTTCCGGTCGCTTCAAACCAGAAGAACGACTGCCCATGGAGGCCACGCTGTGTGAGGAGTACAAGGTCAGCCGCTCGGTATTGCGCGAGGCGACCCGGGTGCTCAGCGCCAAGGGCCTGGTGTATTCCAAGCCACGGGTGGGCGCGGTGGTGCGGCCGCGGGTGAAGTGGCACCTGCTCGACCCGGACGTACTGTCCTGGTTGATGCAGTCCACCCCCCATAGCGAGTTCTTCAACACCCTGGCCGGCGTGCGGCGCATCCTCGAACCGGAAATCGCCGCCATGGCCGCGACCACCGCGACCGCTGAAGACATCGCCACCATCGAAAAAGCCTACCTCGGCATGGAAACCGCGCAGACCCACGACGCGCTGCTACAGGCCGACCTGGACTTCCACCGTGCGATTGCCGACGCCACACGCAACGACCTGCTGGCGTATATGTGCAACATGCTGTCGCTGCCGCTGCGCGAGTCGATCAACATCACCAACCGCCGCCCGGATATCCAGGGCCTGAGCCTGCCCCGGCACAAGGCGATCCTCACCGCGATCCAGAACCGCGATGCCCTCGGCGCCCGGCATGCCTCGCTGGTGCAACTGGACGACACGCGGGTGGCGCTGGATACGGTGATGAATGTGCTGACGCCGTTATAAGCCCCACCCTCGCTCGACAACCGTGAGGCTCGACGGCACCCGCAAGGTAGGGGCGCAAGAACACTTTCTGTCAGCCCTGGAGATCAAATGTGGGAGATGTCGAGCCCCAGCGAGGCTTCGATGGCGGCGGGCCTGCCGGCATCGGTGTGACATCTCCCACAGGTCGGGCTGAGCGGCCGCCTCAGCGATAGCGTTCCAACCAATAGGCATACGGCGCAGGCAAGGTCCAGGAGGCGTTCTCTACCCCCAGTTCCTTGGCGGCAAAGTACGCCCAATGCGGATCAGCCAGATGCGCGCGCCCCACCGAGACCAAATCCACCTGCCCGGCCTGCAACGCACCTTCAGCGAGTTGCGGCGTGCCAAACCCCCAGGCCGAAGTGACCGGGATACCGGCTTCGCGACGCACGCGCTCAGCGATCGGCCCCAGGAACGCCGGGCCCCACGGGATCTGGGTGTCAGCAATGGTGAAGCCGACGCTGACGCTCAGCAGGTCGAGGCCACCGACCTTGAAGCGACGGGCCAGTTCGATGGATTCGGTCAGCGTCTGCTCGTCACGGCCGTCGTATTCGATCACGCCGAAACGCGCGGTCAACGGCAGGTTTTCCGGCCAGACTTCGCGCACGGCGGCCAGGGTTTCCAGGAGGAAACGGCTGCGATTGTCGAAGCTGCCGCCGTAGGCGTCGGTGCGCTGGTTGGAATGTTCGGAGAAAAAGCTCTGGCCCAGGTAACCGTGGGCGAAGTGCAGTTCGATCCATTCAAAACCGGCGTCGCGGGCACGGCGGGCGGCGTCGACGAAGTCCTGGCGCACGCGGGCGATGTCGTCCAGGGTCATGGCGCGCGGCACGTTAGGCAGGTTGGCGCCGAACGCAATGGCCGAAGGCGCAATGGTTTCCCAGCTGCGCGCATCGGAAGCGGGGATATGGTCGTCGCCTTCCCATGGGCGGTTGGCACTGGCCTTGCGACCGGCGTGGGCGATCTGAATGCCTGGCACCGCGCCAGCAGCCTTGATGGCCTTGACCATCGGCACGAACGCCTGGGCGTGGGCGTCGCTCCAGATACCCGCACAACCGGGAGTGATACGGCCTTCAGGGGACACCGCGGTGGCTTCGACCACCAGCAAACCAGCGCCGCCACGGGCCATGCTGGCCAGGTGAACGTGGTGCCAGTCGTTGACGATGCCGTCGTTGGCCATGTACTGGCACATCGGCGGGATCGCGATGCGGTTGCGCAAGGTCACGTCTTTGAGTTTGTAGGGTTCAAACAAGGCAGCCATCAGGCACCTCCAGGAGCGAGTGATTGATTCGATAGTTCGATGGTATTCGAACTATGGTATTCAACACCAGCCCTGTTATCATTTGTTTTATGCGAGCCTTCAAACACCCCGCCCTGCAAGACCTGACACTCGAACGCGTGCTCTACGCCTTGAGCGACCCGGTGCGCCTGGAAATCATCCGCTACCTGGCCGACGTGCCCGAGGCCACCTGCGGCGAACTGGACGGCGGACGGCCGAAATCCAGCATGTCCCACCACTTCCGCGTGCTGCGCGATGCCGGGCTGGTCCACACCCGCAGCGTCGGCACCACGCATCTGAATTCGTTGCGCGCGGATGTGCTTGAGGCGCGTTTTCCCGGGTTGCTGGCGAGTGTTCTGGCTCAGCACTGAGAAACGATTCAGCCTGTGCAATCCTTGACCGCGAACCTTTCACGGCAAACCAACGTCCGAGCTTAGGCACTGTTGCTTACCGCTCGCCGCGAGGTCTCCGTTTGAAAGCCGCCATCGTCAAAAAATACCGCCTGATCATCAAAACCATGGGCTATGTCGGTTGGGCCCTGTTCTGGCTGTTGCTGTGGGACGTCGCCGTCACCGTGGACTTCATGCTGTTTCTCACCACCAAGATCAACCTGCCGCTGATGCCCCTGACCTTACTCGGTTCAGCGCTGGTGGTGCTGATCAGTTTTCGTAACAGCAGCGCCTACAACCGCTGGTGGGAAGCGCGCACCTTATGGGGCGCGATGGTCAACAATTCGCGCAGTTTCGCGCGGCAGGTGCTGACGCTATTGGATGACCTCGGCAACGACGTGAACCCGGTAAAGGCCACCCTGTTGCGCCGCCATGTGGCCTATGTGAACTGCCTGGCCGCCCATCTCAAGGGCCGGCCGTGCCCGGACGAGGTGCGGGCATTTATTCCGGCCGAGGAATTTGCGCGCAACGGCGCCACCAACAATTTCGCCAATGACATCCTCACCGGCTCGGCGGCGCTGTTGGCCAGGGAATACAAGGCCGGGCACCTGGACAGCATCCGCCTGGCGCGGCTGGAGTCGACGCTGGTGGACTTGTCCAACGCCCAGGGCGGCATGGAACGCATCGCCAATACCCCGCTGCCCTACCCTTACGTGTACTTCCCGCGCCTGTTCATTTCGTTGTTCTGCCTGATCGTGCCGGTGGGCCTGGTCGAATCCCTGGGCTGGTTCACCCCGCTGGCCTCCACGGTGGTGGGCTTCATGCTGCTGGCCATCGAGCGCATCGGCACCGACCTGCAAAGCCCGTTTCATTCCAGCGAACATCAGATCCAGATGGAAACCATCTGCGAAACCATCGAGAACAACCTGCAGTCGATGCAGCGCGATGCGCTGGGCGGCAACCGTATCGGCTGAACGCCCCCACGGCCTCAAGTGCGTGCCCCGACGGTCGATATAAGGGGTACGCATGGGCGCACCCCTCATAACAATACATGCGACGCTACTGTTTTCCCCTTGCCAAAACTATAAATACCCGCGGGAGAAGTCATGAATATCAAGCAAAAGCTGACCTGGGCGTTTGCGGCCATCGCGTGCGTGCCGGTTATCCTGGTGGCGGTGCTGGTGGTGCTGAACCTGCGCGAGGCGGCTGTGGCCAATTTCCTCGACAGCAGCGGCCGCGAGATCCGTCAGATCGATAACGGCATGAAGCAGTTCTTCGACGGCATCAGCCAGAACGTCGAGTACGTGGCCAAAGACCCTCGCGTTGTCGCGGCCAAGGAGCTGAAGAACTACGCCGGTGCCGACGCCGCACAAATCCCGCTGACGCCAACGAATAAAGAGCTACTGGCGATATTCGAGCAGTTCGCCAAAAGCCATCCAAGCACCGCCTACCTGTCCCTGGGCCTGAGCGACGGAGGTTATGCGAGCTGGCCTGACGACACCAAACTGAACAACTACGACCCGCGTGTACGCCCCTGGTACAAAGCCGCCGTGGCTGCTCCGGGCACCACCGTGCGGACCGGGGCCTATTACTGGGCGCCGGACGATGTGGTGCTGATCGGCACGGTCCACACCGTGGTCGACGCCAGCGGCACCCTGCTCGGCGTGGTCGGCCTGGACGTCTCGCTCAAGCAGCTCACCGAACTGGTACGCAACATCAAGCTGGGCGACAGCGGCTACCTGATGCTGGTGGAAGCCAACGGCAACGTGCTGGTGGACCCCAGCGACGCCAAGCACAACTTCAAGCCGATGGCCGAACTCGGCGCCAACTACGCCGAACTGGCCAAGCGCGGCGACGGCGTGACCCGAGTGGATATTGATGGTGTGGCCTACATGGCCAACGTGGTCAGCTCCAAAGACCTGGGCTGGCGCTTTATCGGCTTGATCAAGCGCGACGAAGTCATGGCCGACGCCACCCGCCTGACCTGGCTGATCGCAGCCATCGCAGCGGTACTCGCCGTGGTCTTCGCGATTGTCGGCGCGAGCTTCGCCAGCATGATCGTGCGCCCGATTCGCGGGGTCGCCGACGGCCTGCAAGAAATCGCCGAAGGTGAAGGCGACCTCACCCGCCAACTCAAGGTGCAAGGCAAGGACGAAACCGCCAGCCTGGCCGGCTGGTTCAACCAGTTCCTGGGCATGATCGCCCAGTTGGTACAGCGCATCGGCAGCGCATCCTCCGACCTGCAAAGCGCCGCCGCCGACACCCGCGAAGTGGCCAACAACCTGAACCAGGCCGCCGGTCGCCAACGTGAAGCCGTGGAGCTGGTGAGTACCGCATTCAACGAAATGGTGGCCACCGCCAACGAAGTCGCCCGCTCCTGCAGCGCCGCCGCGTCCAGCGCCGACGCAGGCTACCGCGATGTACACGACGGCCAGCAGCATATCGGCGAAGCCACCGGCAGCGTGCTCAAACTGAGCGAAGACCTGCAAAAGTCGACCCAGACCATGCAGCAGTTGGAGCAGGACAGCAAAAACATCAACACCATCCTCGACACGATCCGCTCGATTGCCGAGCAGACCAACCTGCTGGCGCTCAACGCGGCGATTGAAGCCGCGCGCGCCGGTGACCAGGGCCGCGGCTTCGCGGTGGTCGCCGACGAAGTGCGCGCCCTGGCCCGCCGCACCGCCGACTCCACCGGCGAGATCGACAGCCTGCTCGGCAACCTCGCACGCCGCACCCAGGAAGTCACCCTGCAGATGCAAGGCAGCCTGCAGGTGTCGCAAACCAGTGTGGAACGCATCCAGCAGGCCCGCGACAGCTTCGACAAGATCCAAGGCTCGGTGGACTCGATCCGCGACCAGAACACCCAGATCGCCACCGCCGCCGAGGAACAGCACCAGGTCGCCGAACAGATCAACCAGCACATCGCGCAAATCCACGCCGATGCCCAACTGGTGGAAGACTTTGCCCACTCGGCGCAGACCGGCTCTGGCCGTTTGACGGATATCTCCGGGCAGCTCAAAGGCCTGGTCGGCCGCTTCAAGTTCTAACCCCCGCCAATGCAAGGCGGTGAACCACTCACCGCCTCTGCTGCTTACCCCACGCCAGCCTCTACCTTGAGCCCGACCGCGCAACCGGTCGCCTTGAGGTGCATTCACACGCCAATACCTCCCGCCGACCTCGGCGTCACTGTCCGCATCCGCGGATAAGGCTGGCGTGCAACCGCCGATCATTCGAACGTGCTGACGTCTATTGCGATTCTCGTATTATGGTATACCATCATACGCAGACCTCTCACATCAGACGGAGCAGCCCATGAGTTTCGAAATCCGCAAGATCGTCAGCTACGTAGAAGAAACCTTTATCGAAGGCGGTAAAGCCGCGGACACTCCCGTGACCATGGTCGGCCTGGCCGTGGTGCTGAAAAACCCTTGGCTGGGTCGCGGTTTCGTCGAAGACCTCAAGCCTGAGATCCGTGCCAATTGCTCCGACCTCGGCGCGCTGATGGTCGAGCGCCTGGTGGGCATCATCGGCGGCGCGGAAAAAATCGAGGCCTACGGCAAGGCGGCAGTGGTCGGTGCCGACGGCGAGATCGAACATGCCAGCGCGATCATCCACACCCTGCGCTTCGGCAACCACTACCGTGAGGCGGTCAAGGCCAAGAGCTACCTGAGTTTTACCAACAAGCGCGGCGGCCCGGGCACGTCGATCCAGATCCCGATGATGCACAAGGACGACGAAGGCCTGCGTTCGCACTACATCACCCTGGAGATGCAGATCGAAGATGCGCCGCGTGCCGACGAAATCGTCGTGGTCCTGGGTTGCGCCGATGGCGGCCGCCTGCATCCGCGCATCGGCAACCGTTATATCGACCTGGAAGAGCTGGCGGCTGAAAAAGCCCAGTAAGCAAGACCGGCCACCCCAACAAAAAGCATGCAGGAGCGCTCCATGATTCGGCTCACCGCTGAACGCACCCCGGCTGGCACCAGTTATCTGGCGACCGGCCAAGGCCAGCCTGTGGTTTTGATCCACGGCGTGGGCCTGAATAAAGAAATGTGGGGCGGGCAAGTCGTTGGCCTGGCCACGAACTACCGCGTGATCACCTATGACATGCTCGGCCATGGCGCCAGCCCGCGCCCGGCCGCCGACACCCCGCTGCTCGGCTATGCCGACCAGTTGCTGGAACTGCTCGACCACCTGCAACTGCCCCAGGCCACGGTGATCGGGTTTTCCATGGGCGGCCTGGTCGCGCGGGCGTTTGCCTTGCATTACCCCGAGCGCCTGAAGGGCCTGGTGGTGCTCAACAGTGTGTTCAACCGCAGCCCTGAACAGCGTGCCGGGGTCATCGCACGTACTGCCCAGGCCGCCGAACACGGCCCCGACGCGAATGCCGAAGCCGCACTGTCGCGCTGGTTCAGCCGTGAATACCAGGCGGCCAACCCGGCGCAGATCGCCGCGCTGCGTGAAACCCTGGCGGGCAACGACCCCCAGGGTTACCTGACCACCTATGAACTGTTTGCGACCCAGGACATGTACCGTGCCGACGACCTCCCGGGGTTGCGCGCACCGACCCTGGTCGCCACCGGCGAACTCGACCCTGGCTCGACCCCGGAAATGGCCCGGCAACTGGCCGATCGCATTCCCGGCGCCAGCGTTGCGGTGCTGGCCGAGCAACGGCATATGATGCCGGTAGAATCGCCGCGCCTGGTCAACCAGTTGCTGCTGGGGTTCCTCGACACGGTGTACGCCCAAAACACTCCAATCAAGGGGATCGTTGCATGACACTCGCACGCTTCCAGATGTGCATCGGCGGTGAATGGGTCGATGCCCTCTCCGGCAAGACCTTCGACAGCCTCAACCCGGCCCTGGCCGAACCCTGGGCGCAATTGCCCGACGCCGACGAAGCCGACGTGGAGCGCGCCGTGCAGGCCGCGCAAAGCGCCTTCGACAGCCCGGCCTGGCGCGGCCTCACCGCCACCGCGCGGGGCAAACTGCTGCGCCGCCTGGGTGACCTGATCGCCGCGAACAAGGAACACCTGGCCCAGTTGGAAAGCCGCGACAACGGCAAGCTGATCCGCGAAACCCGTGGCCAGGTCAGCTACCTGCCGGAGTTTTTCCACTATACCGCCGGCCTGGCCGACAAGCTCGAAGGCGGCACCCTGCCGTTGGACAAGCCCGACCTGTTCGCCTACACCGTGCATGAAGCCATGGGCGTAGTCGCTGCGATCATTCCGTGGAACAGCCCGCTGTACCTGACCGCGATCAAACTCGCGCCGGCCCTGGCGGCGGGCAATACCATCGTGATCAAGCCGTCGGAACATGCCTCGGCGACCGTCCTGGAACTGGCGCGCCTGGCCCTCGAAGCCGGCATTCCAGCGGGCGTGGTCAACGTGGTCACAGGCTTTGGCCCCAGCACCGGCGCCGCCCTCACCCGCCACCCGCTGGTGCGCAAGATCGCCTTCACCGGCGGCGCGGCCACGGCAAGGCATGTGGTGCGCAGCAGCGCGGAGAACTTCGCCAAACTCTCCCTGGAACTGGGCGGCAAGTCGCCGAATATCATTTTTGCCGACGCCGACCTCGACAGCGCCATCAATGGTGCAATCGCCGGCATCTACGCGGCGTCCGGGCAGAGTTGCGTCTCCGGTTCGCGCCTGCTGGTGCAGGACGCTATCTACGACGAATTCGTCGAGCGCCTGGTAGCGCGCGCCCAACGCATCCGCATCGGCAACCCGCAAGACGACGCCAGCGAAATGGGCCCCATGGCCACCGCGCAGCAACTGGCCGTGGTCGAAGGCCTGGTGGCGGACGCCATCGCCGAAGGGGCACGCCTGCGCACCGGCGGCAAGCGCCCGCAGAACCTCGGCGAAGGCTGGTTCTATGAGCCGACGCTGTTCGAGTGCGACCGCAACTCGATGAAGATCATGCAAGAGGAAGTATTCGGGCCTGTGGCCTCGGTCATCCGTTTCAAGGACGAAGCCGAAGCACTGGCCATCGCCAACGACTCGCAGTTCGGCCTCGCTGCCGGTATCTGGACCCGCGACCTCGGGCGCGCCCACCGCCTGGCGCGCGATGTGCGCTCGGGGATCATCTGGGTCAACACCTACCGCGCGGTCTCGGCCATGGCCCCCATCGGCGGCTTCAAGAACAGTGGCTACGGACGCGAAAGCGGCATCGATTCGGTGCTGGCCTACACCGAGCTGAAGACGGTGTGGATCAACCTCTCCCAGGCGCCCATGCCTGATCCTTTTGTGATGCGTTAAGAGTCCACAACCATGATCGAACCCGGCATTTACAAAGACGTCATGAGCTCGTTCCCGTCCGGGGTCACGGTGGTCACCACCCTCGACCCGGACGGCGGCATCGTCGGCATCACCGCCAGCGCGTTCAGCGCGCTGTCGATCGACCCGGCCCTGGTGCTGTTCTGCCCCAACTATGCGTCGGACACGTACCCGATCCTGCGTGACAGCAAGCGCTTTGCGATCCACTTGCTGTCCGCCGACCAGACCGCCGAAGCCTATGCCTTCGCCAGCAAAGGCAAGGAAAAAGCCAAGGGCATCGAGTGGCACCTGAGCGAATTGGGCAACCCGCTGCTGGCCAAGGCCACGGCGATCATCGAGTGCGAGCTGTGGCGCGAATACGACGGCGGCGATCACGCGATCATCGTCGGCGCCGTGAAGAACCTGATCCTGCCCGAGCAACCGGTCACGCCGATGATCTATCACAAAGGCAAGCTGGGCCCGCTGCCCACCCTGGCTTGAGGAGCTGTGTGCAATGAGCAACGAAAAGTATGAGCAAGGCCTGAAGATCCGCACCCAGGTGCTGGGCGAAGCCTATGTGCAGCGCTCGATCGAGAACGCCGACGACTTCACCCGCCCCCTGCAAGAGATGGTCACCGAATACTGCTGGGGCCATGTGTGGGGCCGGGAGGGTTTGTCGCTTAAAGAACGCAGCATGATAAACTTGGCAATGATTTCGGCCCTCAATCGGCCTCACGAGCTCAAGCTGCATGTGCGCGGCGCCTTGCGTAACGGCCTGAGTCGTGAACAAATACGCGAAATTCTGCTTCAGGTCGGCATCTATTGCGGGGTTCCCGCCGCCGTGGACAGCTTCCGGCTGGCCCGGGAAGCCTTCGCCGAAGCCGATGCCGAGGCCTCCCGTTAACCGCCCCATTCAGAGCAGCCCCCATGAAACGCCTGCCCCTCGACGACAGCTTCAAGGTCAATCACAACCCGGTCACCCTGCGCGAAATCGTGCTGGAGAAACTGCGCAGCGCCATCATGAACTTCCAGCTGCTGCCGGGTGATCGCCTGGTGGAGCGCGACCTGTGCGACCGCCTCGGCGTCAGCCGTACCTCGGTGCGCGAAGCCTTGCGTCACCTGGAGTCCGAAGGCCTGGTGGAATTCGCCGATGCCAAGGGGCCCCAGGTGGCGATCATCACCCTGGCCGATGCCGTCGACATCTATGAACTGCGTTGCGTGCTCGAAGGTTTGATCGTGCAGCTGTTCACCCTGCGCGCCAAGGCCAAGGACATCAAGGCCCTGGAAAAAGCCCTGGAGGAAAACCGCAAGGCCCTCAAGGACGGCGAACTGCAACAGGTCATCGATTCGGTACAGGGGTTCTACGACGTGTTGCTCGAAGGCTCCGGCAACCATGTGGCCGCCACCCAGTTGCGTCAGTTGCAGGCGCGTATCAGCTACCTGCGCGCCACGTCGGTGTCCCAGGAAAACCGTCGCGGCACCAGCAATCAGGAAATGGAACGCATGGTCCAGGCGATCAAGAGCGGCGACCCGCTCGCCGCCCACCAGGCCTGCGTCGACCACGTGCGCGCCGCGGCGGCCGTGGCCCTGGATTACCTCAAGCGCAAACAGGAAGAGACCGGCAAGATCCCCGAGATCACCCTGCCCATCGCCCTCAAAGAACCGCGCATAGGTCACTGACCGTGTTCAGGCCAAGCTTTTGCCCCAAATGCGGCGGCAGTGACCTCGGTCACCAGCTGCCTCCGGGCGATACGCATGAGCGCCTGATGTGCCGCGGTTGCGGCTATATCCACTACATCAATCCCAAGATCATCGCCGGCTGCATCATCGAGCAGGACGGCAAGTACCTGCTGTGCCAACGGGCGATCCCACCGCGCCCCGGCACCTGGACCCTGCCGGCCGGTTTCATGGAAGGCGGCGAGACCACCGAACAGGCCGCGTTGCGCGAAGTCTGGGAAGAAAGCGGCGTGCGCGCCGAGATCGTCTCGCCCTACTCGATCTTCAGCGTGCCGAAGATCAGCGAGGTGTACATCATCTTCCGCGCCATCGCGCTGGAGATCACCGGCCAGTTCGGGCCGGAAACCCTCGACTATCAATTCTTCGCGCCCGAGGACATTCCCTGGGACAGCATCTACTACCCGGCGATCCGGCAGATCCTCGAACGCTACATCGAGGAACGCCAGGCCGGGGTGTATGGCATCTACATCGGGAATGACGACAGCGGCAAGATCCACTTCATCCGCTGATCTTCAAGCTGAACTCGGTTCAAATGTGGGAGAGGGCTTGCTCCCGATGGCAGTGGCATATTCAACATCGTCGTTGGCTGACACACCGCTATCGGGGGCAAGCCCCCTCCCACAGTTTGAAGCGCGTGAATCAACCCTGCTCATCGTCGAAACCAGGGCGCTGCAACGCATCCTATTCCACACCACCGAACCCAATGTGGGAGGGGGCTTGCCCCCGATAGCGGTGTGTCAGCCACTGAATGAGGTGACTGAACCACTGCCATCGGGGGCAAGCCTCCTCCCACATTGGGAACAATACTTGGACTGATATACCTAAGGCGCCAGGCCTTCCACGATGATGATCTGCGCCTGTCCCACGCCCTCGCGGTGGGCCTTCGCCGCCTGATACTCGGCGGATTCGTAACACGCCACCGCCTGCTCATAGCTATCGAACTCAATCACCACATTACGCTGCCGCGCCGGCCCGCCTTCCATCGCTTCGCTGCGCCCGCCCCTGGCCAGAAACCGCCCGCCAAACTGCGCAAACGCCGCCGGCGCGCGTTGGGTGTACTGCGTGTACTGCTCTGCATCGGACACATCTACATGGGCAATCCAGTAGGCCTTCATCGCGACATCCTCTTGCTTGATTTTTGTGGTATACCATAATACATACAACCAACAAATCGAGCACCCAACATGTCCTTCAACAGCATCGCAGACATCATCGAAGACTACCGCCAAGGCAAGATGGTGCTCCTGGTAGACGACGAAGACCGGGAAAACGAAGGCGACCTGCTGCTGCCTGCGGCGTGCTGCAGTGCCGAGGCTATCAGTTTCATGGCCCGTGAAGCCCGTGGTCTGATCTGCCTGACCCTCACCGACGAACACTGCCAGCGCCTGGGCCTGGAGCAGATGGTACCGAGCAATGGCAGCGCGTTCAGCACCGCGTTTACCGTGTCCATCGAAGCGGCCAGCGGTGTGACCACCGGTATCTCTGCCGCCGACCGCGCACGCACGGTGGCGGCAGCCGTGGACGTGAATGCCGGGCCGGCCGATATCGTGCAGCCCGGGCACATCTTTCCGTTGCGCGCCAAAGACGGCGGCGTGCTGACCCGCGCCGGCCACACCGAAGCCGGCTGTGACCTGGCACGCCTGGCCGGGCATACGCCAGCCTCGGTGATCGTCGAAGTGATGAACGACGATGGCACCATGGCCCGCCGACCTGAGCTGGAGATCTTCGCGCGCAAGCACGGGATCAAGATCGGCACTATCGCCGACCTGATTCACTACCGCCTCAGCACCGAACGCACCGTGGCGCGCATTGGCGAACGCGACCTGCCCACGGTGCATGGCACGTTCCGCCTGATCACCTTTGAAGACCGCATCGACGGTGGCGTACACATGGCCATGGTGATGGGCCCGTTGCGCCGCGATGAACCTACGCTGGTGCGCGTGCATGTGATCGACCCGCTGCGCGACCTGGTCGGTGCCGACTACAGCGGTCCGTCCAACTGGACGCTGTGGGCCGCCCTGCAACGCGTCGCGGCCGAAGGTCGTGGCGTGGTGGTGGTGCTGGCCAATCATGAATCGTCCCAGGCGCTGCTGGAGCGCGTACCGCAACTGACCCAGACGCCGCGCCAGTTCAACCGTTCGCAGTCGCGGATTTATTCGGAAGTCGGCACCGGGGCGCAGATATTGCAGGACCTGGGCGTCGGCAAGCTGCGTCACCTCGGCCCGCCCCTGAAATACGCCGGGCTGACTGGCTACGACCTGGAGGTGGTCGAGAGCATTCCCTTCACCGAGTGACGGATAACCGGTAAGGCAAAATGCTTGCACAAAGTTTGGAATACCATAATATGATATTCCATAGACCGAACGCTTTCGCCAAGTGCGCCCGCCAGGGACAGCACCAATAACAGCCCTTGGCACGGTCGCCTTTTGGGCCTCGATTAGAGGCTCCGATGGACCTACTGCTCCCGATAGGCGGGCATTACCAAGCCCGCTCAAAAACACAACAAATGAGGGCGTGAAAATGGTGTTGAACAAACGTACAACCGCAGTGCTGTTCGCGGGTTTATTGGCTACGGTCACTCACGCGGCCCTGGCGGCCGAAAGCGTGAATTTCGTGAGCTGGGGCGGTAGCACCCAGGATGCGCAGAAGCAGGCGTGGGCCGACCCTTTCAGCAAGGCCAGCGGCATCACCGTGGTGCAAGACGGCCCGACCGACTACGGCAAGCTCAAGGCCATGGTCGAAAGCGGCAACGTGCAGTGGGACGTGGTAGACGTCGAGGCCGACTTCGCCTTGCGCGCCGCCGCCGAAGGCCTGCTCGAACCCCTGGACTTCTCGGTGATCCAGCGCGACAAGATCGACCCGCGCTTCGTCTCCGACCATGGCGTCGGTTCGTTCTTCTTCTCCTTCGTGCTCGGCTACAACGAAAGCAAACTCGGCGCCGCCAAGCCCCAGGATTGGACCGCGCTGTTCGACACCAAGACCTACCCCGGCAAACGCGCCCTCTACAAATGGCCCAGCCCTGGCGTGCTCGAACTGGCCCTGCTCGCCGACGGCGTGCCCGCCGACAAGCTCTACCCCCTGGACCTGGACCGCGCCTTCAAGAAACTCGACACCATCAAAAAAGACATCATCTGGTGGGGCGGCGGCGCGCAATCGCAGCAACTGCTGGCCTCCGGCGAAGTCAGCATGGGCCAGTTCTGGAACGGTCGCATCCACGCCCTGCAGGAAGATGGCGCACCGGTGGGCGTCAGCTGGAAGCAGAACCTGGTCATGGCCGACATCCTCGTCGTGCCCAAGGGCACCAAAAACAAAGCCGCCGCGATGAAGTTCCTGGCCAGTGCCAGCAGCGCCAAGGGCCAGGCCGATTTCTCCAACCTGACCGCTTATGCACCGGTGAATATCGACAGCGTGCAGCGCCTGGATTCAGTCCTGGCGCCCAACCTGCCGACGGCGTATGCCAAGGACCAGATCACCCTCGATTTCGCCTACTGGGCCAAGAACGGTCCGGCCATTGCGACACGGTGGAATGAATGGCTAGTCAAATGAAAATGACGGCAACCACACCGACCGGGAGCGCCCTCGGCGCTGCCGGCGCGGTTTGCAGCAAAGCCGTATCGCCGCCCCTGGCCCAGCGCTGGCGCGGGGCGGGCAACCTGATCCCGGCCCTGCTGTTCCTCGGCCTGTTCTTCCTCGCACCGCTGATCGGGCTGTTGCTGCGCGGCGTGCTGGAGCCCGTGCCGGGCCTGGGCAACTATGAACAGCTGTTCGCCAACTCGGCCTACGCCCGCGTGCTGCTCAACACCTTTTCGGTGGCGGGCCTGGTGACCCTGTTCAGCCTGTTGCTGGGCTTCCCGCTGGCCTGGGCGATTACCCTGGTGCCACGCGGCTGGGGCCGCTGGATGCTGAATATCGTGCTGCTGTCGATGTGGACCAGCCTGCTGGCCCGCACCTATTCCTGGCTGGTGTTGCTGCAAGCCTCGGGGGTGATCAACAAGGCGCTGCTGGCCATGGGCATCATCGATGTGCCCCTGGAGATGGTGCATAACCTCACCGGCGTGGTGATCGGCATGAGCTACATCATGATCCCGTTCATCGTGCTGCCGTTGCAGGCGACCATGCAGGCCATCGACCCGATGATCCTGCAGGCCGGCTCCATCTGTGGCGCGAGCCCGTGGACCAACTTCTTCCGGGTGTTCCTGCCGCTGTGCCGGCCGGGGTTGTTTTCCGGCGGCTTGATGGTGTTCGTGATGTCCCTCGGTTACTACGTCACCCCGGCGCTGCTCGGCGGTGCGCAGAACATGATGCTGCCCGAGTTCATCATCCAGCAGGTGCAATCGTTCCTCAATTGGGGCCTGGCCAGTGCCGGTGCCGCGTTGCTGATCTTCATCACGCTGGTGCTGTTCTACTTCTACCTGAAGCTTCAGCCGGAGTCCCCGGTTGGCGCCAGCCATGCGAGGTAAGCCGTCATGCTGCTGACTCCGAATGCCATGAGCCGCAGGATGCGTCTGGGCCTCTACACCACCACCGGTTTGATTGGGCTGTTCCTGCTGCTGCCGATCGTGTTTATCGTGCTGCTGTCGTTCGGCTCGTCGCAATGGCTGGTGTTCCCGCCACCGGGCTGGACGCTGAAATGGTACGGCCAGTTCTTCTCCAACGCCGACTGGATGAACGCGGCGCTGGCCAGCCTCAAGGTCGCCGTGCTGACCACGGTGTTCGCCGTGGCGCTGGGCCTGCCCAGCGCATTTGCCCTGGTGCGCGGGCGCTTCCCCGGCCGCGAGCTGCTCTACGGCCTGTTCACCCTGCCGATGATCGTGCCACTGGTGATCATCGCCGTGGCGGTGTACGCGCTGTTCCTCAAGCTCGGCTACACCGGCACGATGTTCGCCTTTGTGGTCAGCCACGTGATTGTCGCGTTGCCGTTCACCATCATCTCGATCATCAACTCGCTGAAACTGTTCGATCAGTCGATTGAAGACGCCGCGGTGATCTGCGGTGCGTCGCGCCTGCAGGCGGTGTTCAAGGTGACCTTCCCGGCGATTCGCCCGGGGATGGTGGCCGGTGCGCTGTTCGCCTTTCTCGTGTCATGGGACGAAGTGGTGCTCAGCGTGATGATGGCCAGCCCGACCCTGCAAACCCTTCCCGTGAAAATGTGGACCACCCTGCGTCAGGACCTGACACCCGTGATCGCCGTCGCCTCGACGCTGCTGATCGGCCTCTCGGTGCTGGTCATGGTCATCGCCGCCGCCGTTCGCCGGCGCACAGAAACCCGCGCTTGAGCGCCCAGGAGCAGAACATGAGTGCAGTGATCCAAGATGCCGCGCAGAACCCTGGCCAACCTCTGGTCAGCCTGCGCAACCTGAACAAGTTCTATGGCGAATTCGCCGCCGTGGACAACATCTCGCTGGACATCAAGGACGGCGAGTTCCTCACCTTCCTCGGCTCCAGCGGCTCGGGCAAAAGCACCACCCTGTCGATGCTCGCCGGCTTTGAAACGCCGAGCAGCGGCGAGATCCTGGTGAGCGGCCAATCGCTGGTCAACGTACCGCCGCACAAGCGCGACATCGGCATGGTGTTCCAACGCTACTCGCTGTTCCCGCACCTGTCGGTACGCGACAACATCGCCTTCCCCCTGGCGATCCGCAAACTGGCCAGTGCCGAGCGCGAGAAGCGCGTCGACGCCATGCTCAAGCTGGTGCAACTGGAACAGTTCGCCCATCGCCGCCCGTCGCAACTGTCTGGCGGCCAGCAACAGCGCGTCGCCATCGCCCGGGCGCTGGTGTACGAACCGCGCATCCTGCTGATGGACGAACCGCTCGGCGCCCTCGACAAGAAGCTGCGTGAGGACTTGCAGGACGAGCTGCGCCAGTTGCATCGGCGCCTGGGCATCACCATTGTCTACGTGACCCACGACCAGGAAGAAGCCATGCGCTTGTCCCAGCGCATCGCGATTTTCAGCCACGGCAAGATCGTCGGCCTGGGCAGCGGTTTCGACCTGTACCAGAACCCGCCGAATGCGTTTGTCGCCTCATTCCTGGGCAACTCCAACTTCCTCAAGCTCAAGGCCCAGAGCAACGCGGCGGCGTCGTTCGAAGGCCAATCCCTGTCGATCCGCCTGACCGGCGGCCTGCGCAGCGAGCAGGATGTGCTGCTGATGGTGCGCCCGGAAAAAGCCCTCGCGCTGAGCGTCGAACAGGCCGCCGGGCAACCATTGACCGCAGGCTGGAACGAAGTGTCGGCCATCGTCGGCGAAGTGCTGTTCCTCGGTGAAAGCCAGACCTGCAGCGTGAAAACCCTGGGCGGCACCTCGATGACGGTCAAGGCATTGTCCGCCGCCGGCATGCCGCTCAAGGCCGACGACCCGGTGCGCGTGCGCTGGGCCACGGCGGATGCCTGCGTGTACACCGAATGGGCCGAAAGCGATCTGAACAAAGCCGCCGGCGCCCATTAAGCCAAACAAAAAGCTGAACCATCCCCTGTAGGAGCTGGCTTGCCAGCGAAAAACCCACAACCACCGCGGGCATCCAGGCTTCCCGCGTCATCGTTGACGACCATCGCCGGCAAGCCGGCTCCTACAGGGTTATGCCCCATGGTAGGAGCTGGCTTGCCAGCGAAAAACCCACAACCACCGCGGGCATCCAGGCTTCCCCCGTCATCGTTGACGACCATCGCCGGCAAGCCGGCTCCTACAGGGTTATGCCCCATGGTAGGAGCTGGCTTGCCAGCGAAAAACCCACAGCCGCCGCGGGCATCCAGGCTTCCCGCGTCATCGTTGACGACCATCGCCGGCAAGCCGGCTCCTACAGAACTCTGCGCTCGAAAATCGCGCCCTCGATGCCCAGCACCTCGCAGGTATCGGCATAGATCCCCACGCCCTTCTCCCATACGTGCTTGATCGACTGGTCGGCGCAACGAATCTGGTAATTGAGTTCGAACGGTTCCTGGCGCGACAACGCATATTGCACCTCGCGCCATACGTAGTCGGCATCCTCGGCGAGGATCAGGCTGTTGTAGGTGAACTCATGGTTGTCCACCAACCGCTCGGCGGGGTAGCCGGTCAATTGCAGGCAGCCGGCACTGACGAATTCCATGGTCCAGTCGCGGTTGTTACGGCCGCGATAGATCAGCCCAGGCATGCTGTCGAGCAAGCTCATGCTGCTGCGTTGGCTGGCCTGCAGGGCGATTTCGCGGCGCTTGTGCGCGGTGATATCTCCGGCCACCAGGTAGAAGCCCTGCGGGCCGCGCTTGAGGCTGACCTCGAACCAGCGCAGCTCGCCGCACGGATGCACGAAGCGCAGGCGTTGGTTGAACGAGGTCTCGGGACGCCGGCGTAGCTCATGCAAGGCCTGGCGCCACAGCGGGCGGTCTTCCTGGTGGACGTAGTCGACGAGGTTGCGCTCCGCGCCCGGCGCGCCCATCAACTCGACCCAGGCCAGGTTGAAGTGAGCGATCTGGCCGTTGTCGCGCAGGTGCAGCAAGGCGGCGGGAAAACAATCCATCAGGTGCGCGGGCGATGTCTGCACCCAAGCGTCAGAGCTTTCCCTCATCTAGTGACGCTCCTCGTGTTTGAGCAAGGCGCCGCTGTGTACCCGGGCCGCCAGCTCCAGGCGCGAATGCAGGTTGAGTTTCTGCAACAGGCTGCGCACATAGATTTTCACCGTGCCGTCGCTGATCCCCAGCTCCCTGCCGATCTGTTTATTGCTCATGCCGGCGGCGATCAGCGCCAGGGTCTGGCCTTCGCGTTCGGTGAGGTTTTCACCGCCCGGCGTCTCACCGTGTGGCCTGGGCTCGGCCGGGTCGGCGAGCAAGGCGATCAGGGTTGAGTCGAGCATGATCGCGCCCTTGTGGCAGTTGCGCATATACGCCAGCAACGCCTCGGGCTCGGTTTCCTTGAGCACATAACCGCTGGCGCCCAGGCGCAGGGCGCTGAGCAGTTCGGCGCGGTCCATCGAAGCGGTGAGCACCACCACCTGGCAGTCCAGGCGCAATTGGCGCAGTTCGTCCAGCACCTGCAGGCCGCTGAGGCCAGGCATGTGCAGGTCCAGCAACACCTGCTGCGGCGTCAGGCTCACGGCCAGGTTGATGCCCTCCCGGCCACTGGCCGCCTGCCCCACCACTTCGAAGTCGTCGCTGGCATCGAACAGTTGCGCCAGGCCTTTGCGAAACAGTGGGTGATCATCGATCAGTAATAAGGTCGTGCAGTCCATCGAGACTCCCGTGTGGCAGGTCGTGGTGGCGGCGCAGGCCAAGATGCACGCGCACGCCGTGCGGGCGGATCGCTTCAATGCTCAGCCGCGCGCCGATGCTGGCGGCGCGCTCGCGGATAATCGCCAGGCCGAAATGGTTATGCTCATCGCAAGCCGGGCTCAAGCCGATGCCATCGTCCTCCACCGACACCGAGGCATCGCCGTCCTGGGTCTGGCGCAGTTCAATACGCACATGCCGCGCGTGGGAATGGCGCACCGCATTGGCCAGGGCCTCGCGAACGATCTGCAGGATCTGCAATTCGGTTTCCGGACCCAGGGCGTCGTCGGCCAGGCGGTTATCCAACTCGAACACGATGATGCAACGCCGCGAAAACTCCGCGACGGAGTCGGCCAGGGCCTGGCGCAGCGAGCGTCCGTCCATGGTCAGGCGTGCGCTGGTGATCAGCTCGCGCACCTGGCGTTGCAACTGGCTGAGGCCGGCGCACAGGTCCTGCAGGGCAGGCGCGCCCAGCTGTGACTGCAAGCCGTGGGCCTGGAACGCCAGGTAACCCAACTGTTGCGCCACCGAATCGTGCAGCTCACGGGCCAGCGCGCCGTGGCGCGACGTTGCCTGCCTGCGCTGCTGCTCACGGTTGTCGCTGCGCAGACGCACGCTGACCGCCACGGCTTGCGCTGCTTCCTCCAGCAACTGGCGCCAACTGGCACCGGCCCGTCGGGGGGTGTCGAGCAGTAACGCGCCTTTTTCACCCTCGGGCAAGGCGCACACCAATCGGTGTACCCCGCGTTGCCGGCAAGGGCCGCAGGCCTGGGGCGTGTCCATCGCACTCGCGTCGCGCCAGGGGCAGCGCGCCACGTTCTGGCAGCCCTCGATCAAGCCACGTCGCGTCGGGCCCAGGTCTTCGCCGCCCAGGATCAGGTTGAGCCTGGCGGCGGGCAGCAGTGCGTCGAAACGGTCCAGAAAACCCGACAAGGCACCGTCAGCGTGCAGGGGCAACCCGGCCAACAGCCTGCGCACGCTGCGCGCCTGTTCGGGGCGCACAGGCCCCAACCAGAGCGGCCAGCTCTTCGGTCGCGTTCGCACTCTTCGATAACTCCCCGTCCGGTTGCTGAGCATTAGTGCAAGACCAGCAACTTCCATGCCCCGAACACCAGTGCGGCAAGGCTTATCTCCAAAGGCATAGCCCTTTTTCCAGATTGAGAAGATTTTCCTCATAGGAAAGTATCTCTCCCAACAGGAAACAAAACGCACCTTGGAGAGCCCGCATGACGCACACCCACAACCGCCCCATCGTGGTGATGCAATCGGCAACCGCCGGCATGGCGGTTGCCGCCGACCTGCACAAGCCTTTGCTGCTGAGCGGCGAACAACCTGACTTCAGCCGGCGTTTACAACAGGCATTGGCCAGCGCAACCGTGGGTTGTCGGCTCTACCTGTTGGGCGATGAGGCCTTTGTCTGGCGCATTCACACCGAAGCCCGAGCCGCCGGCCTGGAAGACGACGAGATCAGCGTGACCTGCACGATGCCCGGCCTGCGCCAGGTGTATTGCGCCCATTGCGGGCTGACCCAGACCGCAGGCCCAGAGCCGGTGTTGAACTGCATCGGCTGCAACGTCGGGCTGGAAGTGCGCGCACACTTTTCCCGGCGCCTGGGGGCTTACCTCGGCGTGTGCATCAACCCCGACCAGCCCTACGCGGGGTTCCAGCCATGAGTGCCGCCCTCAAAGTTCAGGTCAGTGCGGCCAGAATGCTCACCCCCGTGGTGCGCGAGTTCACCCTGACTGCCTGCGACGGTGCCCTGCCCGCTTTCTCGCCCGGCAGCCACGTCCAGGTGCATCTGCCGCTGGCCGAGGGCACGGTGCGTAACGCCTACTCGTTGACCAGCGACCCGGCGCACACGCGCCACTACCGCATCGCCGTGCGCCTGCAGGACGCGTCTCGCGGCGGTTCGCAGTACTTGCATCGCCAGGTGCAGGTCGGCGACACCTTGCGGATTTCGCCGCCGGCCAATCTGTTCGCGCCCCATGGCACCGCACGCCGGCACATCCTGATCGCCGCCGGCATCGGTATCACGCCGTTCATGGCCTATATCGCCACGATGGAACAACAGCAGGCCGACTTCGAACTGCATTACCTGTTCCGGCCAGGCCTCAGCGACGCCTACCTCGATGAATTGCAACAGCGCCTCGGCCCGCGCCTGCACGCCTACGACCGCCGCCCGGACCTGAGCCGCATCCTCGCCAACCGGCCGCTGGGCAGCCACGTCTACACCTGTGGCCCGCAACCCTTGATCGAGGCGGTCGAGCAACACGCCGATCGCCTCGGTTGGCCGCGCAATCGGCTGCATGCCGAGGCGTTCAAAGGCGCGCAACCGGGCCAGCCGTTCGACCTGAAACTGCTGCGCAGTGGCCGCACCCTGCGCGTGGAGGCCGAGCAGAGCCTGCTCGAAGCCTTGGAGCACGCGGGCTTGCAAGTGCCCAACCTGTGCCGTGGCGGGGTCTGCGGCCAGTGCATCACGCGCCATCAAGGCGGTGCCATCGAACACCGCGACAGTTTCCTCAGCCCGGCCGAGCAGGCCGAATTTCTGATGCCCTGCGTCTCACGCGGCAGCGGCCCCTGCGTTTCGCTGGACCTATAGGAGTGAGTGCCATGCCCCTGCAATCGAGCCCTGTGCTGAGCTATCGCGACGATTTCAGCTTTCGCAACAGCCCGGCGGCGATCCGTCGCTTCCCGTTTCCGTTTATCGAGGACAGCTACCTGTACTCGGTAAACATCGAACCGGCCACCTCCCGCGACCCGGGTTCCGTCTACGAGCACGCCTTCGACATCGACGAGCACTACCGCTCGGAAATGGCCGAACGCGCCCTGATCCTGGACAACGACCCGCGCCGCTACCTGGTGATGCCGCACATGCAAGCGGCGGCCTGGGATGCGCTGCAAATGCTCATGGAAAACCTCGCCGTCGACTACCCGCAGTGGTTCAGCCTGGTGCGTGACGGCGACCGCTGGCACTGGCGCAACCACCTGCTGCAGATCGATCAACCGTTCATCTTCGGCGATGCCGCCAGCCTGCCCTGCGCACCGCTGGAATACATCGGCCGCCAGGTACAAGGGGATTTCGCCCTGCTCGACCAGCGCGACGGCGACCTGTACATGGACGCCGGCCTGGTCACCAGCCCGGCCGACTGGTCACTGGCGTTCGATGCCGGGATGAGTTTCAAGCAGTGGCATGCACCGGTGCCCATGGCCCACCAGATGGGCGTGTTCGAGCGCGCGCTGAAGTACCTGCTCAACCTGCAGGCCGGCCAGCCGGTCCGGCGCCTGAACTGGACCCTGACCATCAACCCGCGCCTGGATTCGTCGCCGGAAACCTTCCATCAATGGGGCGCCGACCGCGGCCGGATCACCGCGCAGAACGTCGGGCAACAGGTGCATCTGCGGGTCGAACTGCAAGTGATGGCGCGCCTGCCGCGCAGCAACGCAGTGATGTTCAGCATTCGCACCTACCTGATCAGCCTGGACGAACTGGTCAGCCACCCCGGCTGGGGCTGCCGCCTGCACCGCGTGCTGCGCGACCTGCCCGATGCCATCGCCGACTACAAGGGCATGACCCGCTATCGACAGACCCTGGTCGAGTGGCTGAGCCAGTTCGATCCACTCGCCTGAACCTTTTCCCGGTGCTCCTTTTCACAGCAAGGAATCTCACATGACCCACTCCTGGCGTATTTCTGCATTGGCCGAGCGGCACCGCGCGCTCGGCTCGAACCTCGAAGACTGGAACGGCATGGGCACCGCCTGGACCTACCGCAGCGCGCTGGCCGATCACCACGAAGCGATCCGCACCCGCGCCGGCCTGATGGATGTATCGGGCCTGAAAAAAGTCCACTACGTCGGTCCGCACGCCGAAAGCCTGTTGCAGTGGGCCACCACCCGCGACATCGCCAAGCTCTATCCCGGCAAATCGGTGTATGCGTCGATGCTCGACGAGGACGGCAAATTCGTCGATGACTGCATCGTCTACCGCACCGGGCCCAATGCGTTCATGGTCGTGCATGGCGCCGGCACCGGGCATGAAATGCTGGTGCGCTCGGCCCAGGGCCGGCAAGTGGCGGTGCTGTTCGACGACGATCTGCACGACCTGTCGCTGCAAGGCCCGCTGGCGGTGGATTTTCTCGCCGAGCACGTGCCTGGCATCCGCCAGCTGCCGTACTTCCATCACCTGCAAACGCGCCTGTTCGAGCGCCCGGTGATGATCTCCCGCACCGGCTACACCGGCGAGCGCGGCTACGAGATTTTCTGCAAGGCCGCCGACGCCCCGTTCCTGTGGGACAGCATCCTCGAACAGGGCGCGAGCCTGGGAATCATTCCCTGCGCCTTCACCGCCCTGGACTGGCTGCGAGTGGAAAGCTCGCTGATGTTTTTCCCCTACGACAACTCGCAGATGTACCCCTTCGCCGACCAGAAGGCCGGCGACACCCTGTGGGAAATGGGCCTGGACTTCACGGTTTCGCCCGACAAACAAGCGTTCCGAGGCGCTGAAGAACACCTGCGCCTGCGCGGCCAGGAGCGCTTCAAGATCACCGGCGTGCTGCTCGACGGCGTGCGCCCGGCCGAGGCTGGCGACACCTTGTGGCAGGGCAACCAGCAAGTCGGCGTGATCACCTGCGGCATGTATTCGCGCCTGAGCAAACGCTCGATGGCCATCGCGCGCATGAGCGTCGCCTGCGCCGTACCCGGCATCGCGTTGCAGGTGCGCGGCAGCTTCGAAGGCACCGCCACCACCCACGCCCTGCCCTTCGACGACCCGCAAAAAACCAAGCGCACGGCCAAGGGCTGAGCCTTCCTTCACCGCATTCAGGAGCCTTCGATGGACGCCTCAAGCGAACATTACATTCTCAAGATCACCTGCCCGGCGGCGTCCGGGATCGTCGCCGCGATCAGCGCCTGCCTGGCCCGGCGGCAGTGCTACATCAGCGAGTTGGCGCAATTCGACGACGAGTTCACCGGGCAGTTTTTCATGCGCGCGGTGTTCCGTTTCAACAAGGGCGTCAGCGGTGATATCGGCGACCTGCGCAAAGGCCTGGGCGAGCTCGCCGGCGGCTTCGACATGCAGTGGCAGTTGTTCAGCTCACGCCAGCCGACCCGCGTGCTGCTGATGGTCAGCAAGTTCGACCATTGCCTCACCGACCTGCTCTACCGCCACCGTAAAGGCGAAATGGACATGACCATCACCGCCGTGGTCTCCAACCACCTGGACCTGCGGGCGATGGCCGAGCGTGAGGGCATCCGCTTCATCTACCTGCCCATCACCAAGGACACCAAGGCCGGCCAGGAAGCCGAACTGATGCGTATCGTCGAAGACACCCAGACCGATCTGGTAGTGCTCGCGCGCTACATGCAGATCCTGTCCGACGGCCTGTGCCAGCAACTGTCGGGGCGGGCGATCAACATCCACCACTCGTTCCTGCCCGGTTTCAAGGGCGCCAAGCCGTATCACCAGGCCTATGACCGGGGGGTGAAGCTGATCGGCGCCACCGCCCACTACGTCACCAGCGACCTCGACGAGGGCCCGATCATCGAGCAGGAAATCCAGCGCGTCGACCATACCCACTTGCCCGATTCACTGGTCGCCATCGGCCGCGACACCGAAACCGTCGCCCTTTCCAAAGCCCTGAAATACCACCTGGAACACCGGGTGTTCATCAACCACGACAAGACAGTGATCTTTCGCTGAAACCCTTCAGGAGGCACGCTCATGACTCTACGTGTAGCAATCATCGGCGCCGGCCCATGCGGCCTGGCACAACTTCGCGCCTTCCAGTCGGCCCGCGACAAGGGCGCCGCCATTCCCGAACTGGTGTGCTTCGAGAAACAGCAGGACTGGGGCGGCATGTGGAACTACACCTGGCGCACCGGCCTGGACGAAAACGGCGAGCCGGTGCATGGCAGCATGTACCGCTACCTGTGGTCCAACGGCCCCAAGGAATGCCTGGAGTTCGCCGATTACACCTTTGAAGAACATTTCGGCCGGCCCATCGCCTCCTATCCGCCCCGCGAAGTGTTGTGGGACTACATCAAGGGCCGGGTGGAAAAGGCCGGCGTGCGCGACTACATCCGCTTCAACAATGTGGTGCGCCAGGTCACCTTCGACGAACAGACCCAGCGCTTCACCGTGTACGCCCACGACTACACCCACGACACCTTGACCTGTGAAGAATTCGACTACGTGATCAACGCCTGCGGCCACTTCTCCACGCCCAAGGTGCCGTACTTCGAAGGCTTCGAGCAGTTCGCCGGGCGCATCCTGCATGCCCATGACTTTCGCGAGGCGCTGGAATTCAAGGACAAGGACCTGCTGATCATCGGCAGCAGCTATTCGGCCGAGGACATCGGCTCGCAATGCTACAAATATGGCGCGCGCAGCATCACCAGTTGCTACCGCACCACGCCCATGGGCTATGCGTGGCCGGACAACTGGGAAGAAAAGCCGCTGCTGCAACGCCTGGAAAACAACCGTGCGTTCTTTGCCGATGGCAGCAGCAAGCACATCGACGCGGTGATCCTGTGTACCGGCTACAAGCACCACTTCCCGTTCCTGCCGGATGAGCTGAGCCTCAGGACCGACAACCGCCTGTGGCCGATGAACCTCTACAAGGGCGTGTTCTGGGAACCCAACCCGCGCCTGATCTACCTCGGCATGCAGGACCAGTGGTACTCGTTCAACATGTTCGACGCCCAGGCCTGGTATGCCCGCGATGTGATCCTGGGGCGTATCCCATTGCCCAGCCAGGCCGCGATGATCGCCGACAGCCAGCAATGGCAGGCACGGGAACTGACCCTGGAAACCAATCAGCAGATGTTCGAGTTCCAGGGCGCCTACATCCAGCACCTGGTGGACGCCACCGACTACCCGGATTTCGACATCGCCGCCGTCAACGAGACTTTTCTGCACTGGAAGCACGACAAGGCCGAAAACATCATGGGCTATCGCGACAAGTCCTACCGCTCGCTGATGACCGGCACCCAGTCGCCGCCGCACCACACCCCGTGGCTGCTGGCCCTGGACGACTCGATGGCGGCGTACCTGGGCGAGCCCGTGACGCCCATCAAATCAGTCGGCTGAGCGGGTGCCCATGATGAATGCTCCGCGTGTTTCCCACCCGCGAGAACCCGGGCTGTTTGCCCGGGCGCCGAACCTCGAACGCTACCGCGTGGCCGCCGGCGGTGTGACGCTGGTCGACCTGCAGCCCGGCGACGGCCTGCAAGTGATCGACCTCGAAGGCCGGCAAATCTGCGAACTGCTGGCCCTCGACGCCAGCGGCCGCAGCGCCCTGGCGAGCTGGGGGCTGAGCGGCTCGAGCGCCTGCCGCGTGCCACCGCGTGTCGGCCAGGCGCTCAAGCGGCGCGGCATCGACGCGCAGGCATTGCCCCTCGCCGCCGCGCTGTGGGACGACGCCAGCCCGCCCGGTCACGCTCGGCAGTTTGTCGCCCATGACCGCCTGCTGGTGATCGTCGCCGCTCCCGCCGGGCCCACCGCCGTCGACCGGCAATACCGGCCCAGCGAACTGCGCCTGCTGGTGACACGGGCCAACCCATCGCCCCTGCTGGTGCCTGCCCTGCCCGAGCCATTGGGCGAGGTGCTGGACGAGTTCACCGTGCGCGCGGGCACGGCCCACGGCTACAGCGTCGCCAAGGGCCAGTACGTGCAGGTGCTGGACGTCGCCGGCCGCCAGTGTTCGGACTTCGTCGCCCTCGACCGCCGCGCCCTGGATCGCGGCGTGGAGCTGGACCTCGACCAGACCGTGACGCGCACGCTGAACGGCAGCGCCTACCCGGCGCCGGGGCTGTTCTCGAAGTTTTTCGACCGCCGGATGCAGCCGATGCTGGAGGTGGTGCAGGACACCGTCGGGCGCCACGACGCCTTCGCCCTGGCCTGCGCGGCGCGCTACTACGAATCCCATGGCTATTTCGGGCACGACAACTGCAGCGACAACCTCAGCCGCGTACTCGCGCCCTACGGCGTGCAAGCGCGCAACGGCTGGCCGGCGATCAATTTCTTCTTCAACACCGGCATTGATGCACACCAGCAGATGACCCTGGATGAGCCGTGGTCACGGCCCGGCGACTACGTACTGCTGCGGGCCATGACCGAGCTGGTGTGCGGCAGTACCTCGTGCCCGGATGACATCGACCCGGCCAATGGCTGGAACCCGACCGATATCCATGTCCGTATCTACCGCGAGAAGGAGCGTTTTTCCATCGCCATGAGCACTCGAACCACGGCCGATGCCGACCCGATACTGACCCGTGAGACCGCGTTCCACTCACGCACCAGCGCCCTCACCGGCAGCTTCATCGACTACCGCAACTGGTGGCTGCCGTTGCGCTACGACGGTTATGGCGCCACCGAGGAATACCTCGGCTGCCGCGAACGCGTGGCCGTGATGGACCTGACCGCCCTGCGCAAATTCGAGATCATCGGCCCCGACGCCGAAGCCCTGTTGCAATACTGCCTGACCCGCGACGTGCGGCGCCTGGCGGTGGGCCAAGTGGTCTATTCGGCGATGTGCCACGAACACGGTGGCATGCTCGACGACGGCACCCTGCTGCGCCTGGGCCCGGACAACTTCCGCTGGATCTGCGGCGAAGACTACGCCGGTGTGTGGCTGCGCGAGCAGGCCCACAAACTGGGGATGAAGGTGTGGGTCAAGTCCGCCAGCGAGCAGATTCACAACCTGGCGGTGCAAGGGCCGCTCAGCCGCGAGCTGCTCAAGCAGATGGTCTGGACGCCGCCCACCCAACCGAGCGTGGACAGCCTCGGCTGGTTCCGCTTCCTGGTCGGCCGGCTGGACGGTTTCGAGGGCTGCCCGTTGATGATTTCGCGTACCGGCTACACCGGCGAACTGGGCTTTGAGGTGTGGTGCCAGCCCGAAGACGCCGAACGGGTGTGGGACCGCATCTGGCAACTCGGCCAACCCTTGGGCCTGGTGCCCCTCGGCCTGGAAGCGCTGGACCTGTTGCGCATCGAAGCCGGGCTGATTTTTGCCGGCTACGAGTTCAACGACCAGACCGACCCGTTCGAGGCCGGCATCGGCTTCAGCGTGCCACTCAAGAGCAAGACCGATGATTTTATCGGCCGCGACGCCCTGTTGCGGCGCAGCGCCCATCCCAGCCACAAACTGGTCGGCCTGCACCTCGGCGGCAACGAGGCGGCCCACCACGGCGACCCGGTGTACCACGGCCGCGCCCAGGTCGGGGTCATCACCAGCGCCTGCCGCTCACCGTTGCTGGCCAGCAATATCGCGCTGTGCCGGGTCGACGTGAGCTGCGCCGAGCCCGGCACCCTGCTTGAGATTGGCAAAGTCGATGGCCTACAGAAGCGCATCAGCGCCACGGTCAGCGCAGCGATTTTCTATGACCCGGACAAGAGCCGCGTGCGTAGCTGATCGTCCCGATACCGATGTGTGCCACCCCACTTTGACTGCCCACTTTGATTGCCCTTCTTAACCGCTACTCAGACATGGGAATACGAAGATGGAAGCGACGACGTTCGAGGCTGTACCGCAGGCTGCCCGCTCAGTGGGCAGCCTGCACCGCAAGATCGATTGGCGCGGTGCATTCTGGGTCGCCAGTGGCGTGCCCGCGCTGGTGCTGTTCTCCATCGGCGCGATTGCCGCCACGGTGGGCAAACCGGCCTGGATCGTGTGGATCGTGTCGATCCTGTTCGGGTTTATCCAGGCCTTCACCTATGCCGAGATCGCCGGGCTGTTCCCGCACAAGTCCGGCGGCGCCTCGGTATACGGCGCGGTGGCCTGGGTGCGCTACAGCAAGTTGATCGCGCCGGTGTCGGTGTGGTGCAACTGGCTGGCCTGGTCGCCCGTGCTGTCCATCGGCTCGGGGCTGGCGGCGGGGTATATCCTCACCGCGCTGTTTCCCGCCGATGCGCTGATCAATACCTGGCAACTGACCCTGCTTGACCTGGGTTGGGTCAAGAGCGGCCTGTCGTTGCGCATCAACGCGACGTTCGCCATTGGCCTGTTGATTCTGCTCACGGTGTTTGCCGTGCAGCATGGCGGCATCCTGCGCTCGGCGCGGCTGACGCTGGTGCTCGGGGTCACCTCGCTGATCCCACTGTTGCTGGTGGGCGTGGTGCCGTTGTTCACCGGGGACGCGACCCAGGCCAACTTCCTGCCGCTGTTCCCGCTGGCCCATGACGCGGCCGGGCAAGTCATCGACGGCCCGTGGGATATGTCCGGCTGGTCGCTGATGGCCGGCGGGCTGTTCATGGCCGCGTGGTCCACCTACGGGTTCGAAACGGCGGTGTGCTACACCCGCGAGTTCAAGGACCCCAAGCGTGACACCTTCAAGGCGATCTTCTACGCCGGCCTGCTGTGCATCCTGGTATTCACCCTGGTGCCGCTGGCGTTTCAAGGCAGCCTGGGGCTGGGCCAACTGGTGACCCCGGCGGTGCTCGACGCCAGCGGCGCGGTAGTGACTCCGGCGGTGTACAGCGGCCTGCTGTCGCCGGCGATCTACAGCGGCATGGGCGTTGGCCAGGTGATGGCCGACAGCATCGGCGGCGGCAAGGTGGTCGCCAATATCGTGCTGATCATGCTGGTGCTCGCCACGTTGCTGGCGATCATGACCTCGATGTCCGGCTCGTCGCGCACCCTGTATCAGGCGTCGGTGGACGGCTGGCTGCCCAAATACCTGGGGCGCACCAACGAACACGGTGCGCCCACGGCGGCGATGTGGACCGACCTGTCGTTCAACCTGCTGTTGTTGCTGATGTCGGACTATGTGTTCGTGCTGGCGGCGTCCAACGTCAGCTACATCATTTTCAACTTCCTCAACCTCAACGCCGGCTGGATCCACCGCCTCGACCGCCCCGACTGGGTGCGCCCGTACAAAGCCCCCACCGTGCTGCTGGCGGCCGGCGGCGTGCTGAGCTTCGTCAACCTGGCGTGCATGGGCCTGGGTGCGGATATCTGGGGCGCAGGCACGCTGGTCACCGGCTTGCTGCTGGCGCTGTTGATCCTGCCGGTGTTCTGCTACCGCCACTATGTGCAGGACAAAGGCCGCTTCCCCGCGGCCATGCTCAGTGACTTGTATATCCAGGCCGATGACGGCCAACGCCGCGCCGGCTGGCTGCCCTACGCCACACTGATCGCCGGTGTGCTGGTGGTGTATGCCTGCCATCAACTGGTAGCCTGAATGCCGTGGGCTGCCTATCGCTGAGGGATTTATCCCTCAGCGCCCCTATTTCTCCAGACAATGGTGACGCTTTTGACCAGCACTCTCCCTTCCCTTGCCCGCGATATCGACGGCAAGGCCATTTCTGCCCAGGTTCTCGACGAGGTTCGCGAAGAGGTCCTGCTGCTTGCCGCGCAAAAAATCTTCCCGGCCCTGGCTGTCGTGCTGGTGGGCGACGATCCGGCCAGCGAAGTGTATGTGCGCAACAAACTGCTGCGGGCCAAGGAAGTCGGGATTCGCTCCCTTGAATACCGGCTGCCGGATGACGCCAGCCAGGCGCAAGTGCTCGACCTGCTGGCCCAGTTGAACGCCGACGTTTCGGTCAACGGCGTGCTGGTGCAGTTGCCGTTGCCGGCGCATATCGATGAGGCGGCCGTGATCCATGCGATTGACCCGATCAAGGACGTGGACGGTTTCCACCGTGAGAACGTCGGCGGCCTGGTGCAAGGCATCGAGGTGCTCACGCCTTGCACGCCCAGCGGCTGCATGCGCCTGCTGCATGAAACCTGCGGCGATTTGAGTGGCTTGCACGCGGTGGTGATTGGCCGCTCGAACATCGTCGGCAAACCGATGGCGACCCTGCTGTTGCAGGCCAACTGCTCGGTCACCGTGGTGCATTCACGCAGCGTCGATGCTCAGGCATTGTGCCGCTTGGCCGATATCGTCGTCGCTGCGGTCGGGCGGCCGCAGTTGATCGATGCCAGCTGGCTCAAGCCTGGCGCGGTGGTGATCGATGTGGGGATCAACCGCATCAGCACCGAGACCGGTACGCGGTTGGTGGGCGATGTGGACTACGCCAGCGCACGCACCGTGGCCAGCGCGATTACGCCGGTGCCGGGTGGTGTGGGACCGATGACGATTGCCTACCTGCTGAAAAACACCCTGGTGGCGAGCCAGTTGCAACGCAAAGCCCTGCCCCGAGCGCTGGCGCTGCACCTGTAGGAGCGAGCTTGCTCGCGAAAACCGTCCAGGCAACGCGGTCATCCAGGATGCCTGCGTTATCGTTAACGACCTTCGCGAGCAAGCTCGCTCCTACAGGGTTCTCAGGGGTTGTAGGCGGCCAGGTCCAGGCCCATCTCTTCCACCGACTCATGGGCACGCAGGCTGAAGAACAAAGCCCTGCCCCAGGCGCTGGCGCTGTACCTGTAGGAGCGAGCTTGCTCGCAAAAAACGTCCAGGCAACGCGGTCATCCAGGATGCCCGCGTTATCGTTAACGATCTTCGCGAGCAAGCTCGCTCCTACAGTGGGCCGTTAGTGGTTGTAGGCGCGCTCGTTGTGCTCGGCCAGGTCCAGGCCCATTTCTTCCACCGACTCATGGGCACGCAGGCCGACCAGGGCATTGACCACCTTGAGGATGATCCAACTGACCACGAAGCAGTACACCGTGGTCAGCAACACCCCCTTGATCTGGGCGACGACTTGGCCGCCCATGGTCACGCCTTCCACCAGGCCGCCCATGGACGGCACGCAGAACACCCCGGTGAGCACCGCGCCGATCATGCCGCCGATGCCGTGCAGGCCGAATACGTCGAGGCTGTCGTCGTAGCCGAAGCGCCGCTTCAACACGGTCACGCTCAAGTAGCAGAACACCCCGCACAGCAAGCCGATGGCCAACGCGCCGCCGACGCCGACATAGGCGCACGCCGGGGTGATCCCCACCAGACCGGCCAATGCACCGCTGGCCAGGCCCAGGGCGCTGGGTTTGCCGACCTTGAACCACTCGGTGAACATCCAGCCGAGAATCCCCGCACAAGCGCCCAGTTGGGTGTTGAGCATGACAATCCCCGAGGTGCCGTTGAGGCCGCCGCCGGAGCCGATATTGAAGCCGAACCAGCCGACCCAGAGCATCGCCGCACCGGCCATGGTCAGGCTCAGGTTATGCGCGGGCATCGGCGTGTTCTGGTAGCCCTTGCGCTTGCCGAGGATCAGGCATGCGGCGAGCGCGGCCACACCGGCGTTGATGTGTACGGCAGTGCCACCGGCAAAGTCGAGCACGCCCCAGTTATGCATCAAGGCCCCCGAACCGCCCCAGACCATATGCGCCACCGGGGCATACACCAGGGTGAACCAGATGGCCATGAACAGCAGCGCCGCCGAGAACTTCATGCGTTCGGCGAAGGCGCCGGCGATCAGCGCCGGGGTGATGATCGCGAAGGTCATCTGGAAGGTCACAAACACGCCTTCCGGAATATCCCCCACCAGGCTCTCGGGGGTCATGCCCGCCAGGAACGCGCGGCTCAGGCCGCCGACAAAACTGTTGAAGGTCACCTGCCCTTCGACCATGCCCGTGGTGTCCACCACCATGCTGTAGCCGTAGATCACCCACAGCACGCCCACCAGCCCGGCGACGCCAAAACACTGGGTGAACAGCGAGAGCATGTTTTTCGCCCGGACCAGCCCGCCGTAGAACAGCGCAAGCCCCGGCAGGCACATGAACAGCACCAGCACCGCGGCGGTGACCATCCAGGCGGTGCTGCCGGTGTTCAAGGTGGGCGCATCGGCGGCCTGCGCCAAGGGGGCGAAGGCACTGGCGGCCAATAAGCCGAAGAGGGATTTGCCGAGAAGACGATTGATCATGTTCAAAGCTCCTGCAAAAGATAGGGGAGATGCATGTAGGAGCGAGGGGGACGCCTAGTTCTTGCTCGCGAAAAACGTCCAGGCAACGCGGTCATCCAGGATGCCCGCGTTATCGTTAACGACCTTCGCGAGCAGGCTCGCTCCTACAGGGGTGGAACGCCGTAGCAGCCGGCAAGCCGGCTCGTCACTCAGTAACCGGAACCCGGTATCCAACGGGTCCCCGCCAACGGCACCCGGGCCATGGCGGCCGACTCCACCGTCAGCGCCACCAGGTCCTCGGGGTCGAGGTTGTGCAGGTGCGACTTGCCGCACGCACGGGCCATGGTCTGGGCTTCCAGCACCATCACCCGCAGGTAGTTGGCCAAACGACGCCCGCCTTCCACCGGGTCCAGGCGTTTCGACAGCTCCGGGTCCTGGGTGGTGATGCCGGCCGGGTCGCGGCCGTTCTGCCAGTCGTCGTAGAAGCCGGCGGCCGAGCCGATCTTTTTCAGTTCCGCGTCCAGCCGTGGGTGGTTGTCGCCCAGGGCAATCAACGCCGCCGTGCCGATGGCCACCGCATCCGCGCCCATCGCCATGGCCTTGGCCACATCGGCGCCGTTGCGAATCCCGCCCGACACAATCAACTGGACCTTGCGGTGCATGCCCATCTCTTGCAAAGCCTGTACCGCTTGCGGGATCGCCGACAAAATCGGGATACCGACGTGTTCGATGAACACTTCCTGGGTCGCCGCGGTGCCACCCTGCATGCCGTCGAGTACGATCACGTCGGCACCGGCCTTGACCGCCAGCTTCACGTCGTAATACGGCCGGCTGGCGCCGATTTTCACGTAGATCGGTTTTTCCCAATCGGTGATTTCGCGCAACTCGGCAATCTTGATCGCCAGGTCGTCCGGGCCGGTCCAGTCCGGGTGGCGGCAGGCGCTGCGCTGGTCCACGCCGATCGGCAAGGTACGCATGCCGGCCACGCGTTCGGTGACCTTCATGCCCAGCAACATGCCGCCACCGCCGGGCTTGGCGCCCTGGCCGAGGACGATCTCGATGGCGTCGGCCTTGCGCAGGTCATCGGGGTTCATGCCGTAGCGCGACGGCAGGTACTGGTACACCAGGTGCCGGGACTGGCCGCGCTCTTCCGGGGTCATGCCGCCGTCACCGGTGGTGGTGCTGGTGCCGGCGATACTCGCACCACGGCCCAGGGCTTCCTTGGCGTTGGCCGACAACGCACCGAAACTCATGCCGGCGATGGTCACCGGGATCTTCAGGTAGATCGGCTTCTTGGCGAAGCGGTTGCCGAGGATCACATCGGTGCCGCACTTCTCGCGATAGCCTTCCAGCGGGTAACGCGACACGCTGGCGCCCAGCAGCAGCAAGTCATCGAAGTGCGGCAACTTGCGCTTGGTACCGCCGCCGCGAATGTCGTAGATGCCGGTTTCGGCGGCACGCTGGATTTCCTGGATGGTCAGGCGGTCGAAGGTGGCCGACTCGCGCAACACTGGAGGGTTTTTTTCACTCATGGTGTAGCTCCTGGTTCAGTACGCGGAGGCGTTATCGACTTTGAAGTTGTACAGCTGGCGGGCCGAGCCGTAGCGCTTGAAATCCGCCGCGCGGTGGGCGAAACCGGCGCGATCGAGCAGCTCCTGCAGCTCTTGCAGGTGCTCGCTGCGCATCTCTTTTTCGACGCAATCGGAGCCCAGCGACTCGACCGTGCCCTTCACGTAGATGTGGGTCTCGTACAGCGAATCGCCCAGCGCATCGCCGGCATCGCCGCAGACGACCAGACGCCCGGCCTGGCCCATGAAGCAGCTCATGTGGCCGATGCTGCCGCCGACCACGATGTCGATGCCTTTCATGGAAATCCCGCAACGCGCCCCCGCGTCGCCTTCGATCACCAGCAAGCCGCCATGGGCCGTGGCCCCGGCCGCCTGGGACGCGCTGCCTTTTACGCGCACCGAACCAGACATCATGTTCTCGGCGCAGCCCACGCCGACGTTGCCGTGTACGGTGATCGACGCCTGTTGGTTCATGCCCGCGCAGTAGTAGCCGGCGTGGCCTTCGATATCGATGGACACCGCCTGATTCACCCCCACCGCAAGGTTGTGCTTGCCGTTGGAGTGGGTGACGCGCCACTCGTTGTCGATGGCCTGGGCGTGCAGCGCCTGGTTGAGGTCACGCACGGTGGCGGTGGAAAGGTCGATGGTTTTCATGTGTGCGCTCCTTAAGCTGACTGGCGTTCCCAGATGTACAAAGTGGCCGGTGCGGGCTCCCAGATGCGGGCATTCTCGATGCCTGGCAGGCTCGACAGCGCCTGGTACTCGGAGGCCATGGCGACGTAGTCGTCGGTCTCGGCGAGGATCGCCGGCTTGCACGCGATCGGATCGCGGATCACCGCAAAACCGTTGCGCGTGCCGATGGCGAAGGTGAAGAAGCCGTCGAGGTCTTCCAGGGCGTGGTCCAGCGCGTCTTTGAGCGAGTCGCCCTGTTGCAGGCGCCAGGTCAGGTAGCCGGCGGCGACTTCGGTGTCGTTGTCGGTTTCGAAATGGATGCCTTCGCGCTTGAGTTCCTGGCGCAGGCGGAAGTGGTTCGACAGCGAACCGTTATGCACCAGGCACAGGTCGGCACCGGTGGAAAACGGGTGGCTGCCTTCCATGGTCACCGCGCTTTCGGTGGCCATACGGGTGTGGCCGATGATGTGGCTGCCCTGCATGCTCGCCAGGCCGAAGCGCTGGGAAATCTCCTGGGGCAGGCCCATGCCCTTGAGGATCTCGATGCTCTGCCCGGCGCTCATGACGCGCACGCTCGGCGCCAGTTCGGCCAGGGCCAGGCGTACCGGGGCTTCGTCGGCGTGGACCTTCAACACGGCGGCGCTGGCGTTCTGAAACCAGTCCAGCGAACAGCCCAGGCGCCCTTCCAGCTCGCCCATCAGGGCTTTCCAGTCGAAGGCCTCGGTGGTCGCTTGCAGGGTCAGCTTGACCCAGCCGTCGGCGACTTCATCACCGTAGATGGCAAAGCCCGCACTGTCCGGGCCACGGTCGGTCATAGCCTGCAACATCGGTTCAAACAGCTGGCCGAGTTGGGGTTCCAGCCGGGGGTTTTTCAGGTACAGACCTACGATTCCACACATATCAAGTCTCCGTCACACGGTGTCAGAAAAATTCGGTATAGCGCTGGACTTCCCAGTCGCTCACATGGCGGCTGTATTCCACCCACTCCATGCGCTTGAGTTTGATGAACTCACCCACGATCTGCGGGCCGAGCACCTCGGCGAACAGCGGGTCGGCTTCCAGCGCGTCGCAGGCTTCCTTGAGGGATTGCGGCAAGGTCTTGATGCCGCGCTCGGCGATCTGTTCCAGGCTCAGGCTGTAGAGGTTTTCATTGCAGACGTGGTCGATTTCCAGCTGGCGATCGATACCGTCCAGGCCCGCCGCGATGATCGCGGCGCTGACCAGGTAAGGGTTGCAGCCGGCATCCGGCAGGCGGAACTCCAGGCGGCCGTAAGGCACGCGCACCATGGCCGAACGGTTGTTGGCGCCAAACGCGATAAAGGCCGGGGCCCAGGTGGCGCCGGACAGCGAGTGGCCCACCACCAGGCGCTTGTAGGAGTTGACGGTGGGCGCGGCGAACGCACACAGCGCCGGGCCATGGGCGAGCAGGCCGGCGGCGAAGTGATAGGCCAGCTTCGACAGGCCCATGCCGCTCGGGTCGCTGGCGTCGTGGAACAGGTTCTTGTTCTCGGCGCTGCTGATCGACAGATGAAAGTGCATGCCGTTGCCGGCGCGCTTCGGGTCGGGCTTGGGCATGAAGGAACAGATCATGCCCAGGTCATTGGCGATCTCGCCGGCAGCCATGCGGAAGAAGGTGAAACGGTCGGCCGAGGTCAGGGCGTCGCTGTAGGTGTAGTTGATCTCGAACTGGCCGTTGGCGTCTTCGTGGTCGATCTGATAGACCTCGAAATCCACCGCCTGCAAGGCTTCGGTCAGGCGCTCCAGGAATACCCGCGAGCGCGACAGGCCCTTGTAGTCGTAGCAGGGCTTGTCGAGGTTGTCGCTGGGGTCGACCAGTTGCAGCTTGCCCTGCTCGTCGCGGCGCATCAGGTTGAATTCGGGTTCCAGGCCGGTGTTCAGCGTCCAGCCCTTGTCCTGCAGGCGCTGCACCTGCTGCTGCAGCACGTAGCGGCTATCAAAGGGATGGGGCTTGCCGTCGACATGCCCGACGCACACCACACGCCCGTAACCCGGCTGCCAGGGCACCGGGGTCAGCGTGGACAGGTCACCCCGCGCCATGAAGTCCGGGCCGTGGGGTTCCATGCCCATGCCGCTGATGGCAAACCCGGCAAACCCGGCGCCCTCTTCGGCCACCGTTTTGAGCCCGCAAATCGGCACCGACTTGGTCTTGGCCGCACCGTGTATATCCACAAACTGCGCAAGCACGTACTTGATGCCGTACTTGTCGATGATGCGCTGGGTTTCTGCTGGCAACATTGCGTGTCACTCCTCGCGAAAGGCAAAACCGTGTGGGTGGGCCTGGACTGTCTTTTTATTCCTAAAAAGAAAGTTAGTTTCTCCACAGGAATGCAATACCCTTGCCAGATTCGCGAGCGGCCGATTGAAGTGCCGGTGAAAGCGCTTTTGTGCTGTATATATGGGAAAATTGTTTTCCCCGTGGGAATACGTGCCTGGGCACGGCCGCCAAGCGCCGCTGCTTGCACTTTCCTAGTGCGAAACTAATATTACTGAACGGAAAGCGTGCAGGATCTGATGACTATGTCCACCGAAACCGCCCCCCGCCTCAAACTCGAGCAATACTTGGGTTTGCAGATCAAACGCCAGCGCCAGGCCCAGGACCTGAAGCTGTCCGACGTGGCGAAGATTGCCGATATCAGCCAGGGCATGTTGAGCAAGATCGAAAACGCCCAGGTCTCCACCAGCCTCGACACCCTCAGCCGCCTGTGCGATGTGCTCGGGCTGCCGTTATCGAAATTATTCGCCGAATACGATCAACAGGACGGCAGTGCCTTGCTGGTCAAGGCCGACCAAGGCATGGAAGTGGTGCGCCGGGGGACGGAAAAGGGGCATACCTACCATCTGCTCAACCATACCCGGGGGCCGAAGAAGAGCTTCGAGGCGTACATGGTCAGCATGGATGACGCCAGCGAGGAGTTCCCGACCTTTGCCCACCCTGGGACCGAGTTTCTGCACTTGTTGGAAGGGGAGCTGATTTATCGGCATGGGAATCAGCTGTATCGGATGGAAGCCGGCGACAGCCTGACGTTCGAGGGCGAGATTCCCCATGGGCCGGAGCAATTGGTGCGGGTGCCGATTCGCCTGCTGTCGATCATGAATTACGGCAACGACAAAGAATAATCCGGACTCGCGATACACCTGAAGCACAGAGATCCAATTGTGGGAGGGGGCAAGCCCCCTCCCACATTTTTAACAGCGTTCGATGCCGCTGAGCCTGTAGAAAATTTCCCCTCAGTTAAAAAACTTTCCCAAAACCCCTAGACGCCCCGCGTCCATTCCCCTATAAAGCCACTTCAGGAATATTTTATTCCTCACAAGAAAATGCGCTCACGGAATGAGCCTGCTGTCCTCTGACGTTTTTTCGCTATGCGATGAGCTGCCGCCATCATCCCGAGGACGTGTCATGCAACACGAAAAAAACCATTTCATCATCAAGGTCACTTGTCCCGCGGTGTCCGGCATTGTCGCTGCCGTCACCACGTACCTGGCGGACAACGCGTGCTACATCGGGGAGATGGCGCAGTTCGATGATGACTTCAGCGGTCGCTTCTTCATGCGTGCCGTGTTCCGTTTCAACGATGGGCACGCCGGCGACCTGGAACAGATCCGTGCCGGTTTCGCCGACGTCGCCCAGGCCTTCGACATGCAGTGGGCGCTGTACGACACCCGCGAGCCGATGCGCGTGCTGCTGATGGTGAGCAAGTTCGACCACTGCCTCACCGACCTGCTCTACCGCTACCACAAGGGCGAGATGGACATGACCATCACCGCCATCGTCTCCAACCACCTCGACCTGCGGCCCATGGCCGAGCGCGAGGGCATCCGCTTTATCTACCTGCCCGTGACCAAGGACACCAAAGCCGCGCAGGAAGCCGAGCTGATGAAGATCGTCGACGACACCCGCACCGAACTGGTGGTGTTGGCGCGCTACATGCAGATCCTCTCCGACGACCTGTGCCGGCAACTGTCGGGGCGCGCGATCAATATCCACCATTCGTTCCTGCCCGGTTTCAAAGGCGCCAAGCCCTATCACCAGGCCTATCAGCGTGGCGTGAAGTTGATCGGCGCCACCGCGCATTATGTGACCAGCGACCTGGATGAGGGCCCGATCATCGAGCAGGAAGTGCAGCGCGTGGACCACGTGTACAAGCCCGACGACCTCGTCGCCATCGGCCGCGACACCGAAACCGTGGCCCTGTCCAAGGCGGTCAAGTACCACCTGGAGCATCGGGTGTTCCTCAACCAGGACAGAACGGTGGTGTTCCGGTGAGCGCGCCCAAACTGATCGACGGCAAAGCCGCCGCCGCACGGGTACTGCTGCAAGTGCGCGAAGACGTGGCGCGCCTGCACGAGCAAGCCATTCAACCGGCCCTGGCGGTAATCCTGGTGGGCAACGACGCCGCCAGCCAGGTGTATGTGCGCAACAAGATCCTGCGCGCCGAAGAAGTGGGCATCCGCTCCGTGGAGCATCGGCTGCCCAGCGACACCAGCACCGAACAACTGTTGATCCTGATCGCCCAGTTGAATGCCGACCCGGCGATCCACGGCATTCTCCTGCAATTGCCGCTGCCCAAGCAGATGGACGAACTGCGCGCCCTGGAAGCCATCGCGCCGCAGAAAGACGTCGACGGTTTCCACAGCCAGAACGTCGGCGGCCTCAGCCAGGGGCGCGCCGTGCTCACGCCCTGCACTCCCAGCGGTTGCCTGTACCTGCTGGAGCAAACCTGTGGCGACCTGCGCGGTAAACACGCGGTGGTGGTCGGCCGCTCGAACATCGTCGGCAAGCCCATGGCGGCGCTGCTGCTCAAGGCCGATTGCTCGGTGACGGTGCTGCATTCGCGCAGCCACAACGCCCAGGCCCTGTGCCGCCAGGCCGACATCGTGATCGCCGCCGTGGGCCGCCCACGCTTGATCGATGCCAACTGGCTCAAACCCGGCGCGGTGGTGATCGACGTCGGCATCAACCGTATCGATGACGACGGCCGCAGCCGCCTGGTGGGCGATGTCGACTTTGACGCCGCCCTGCCCCACGTCGCCGCCATCACCCCGGTCCCCGGCGGTGTCGGCCCGATGACCATTGCCTTCCTGATGAAAAACACCGTGACCGCCGCCCTTGCGCAACATCACGCCCTACGCAGCCAATCGGAGGCCGTATGCCATTCAATCTATTGAAATACGGGCTGAGTTCGGAGTACCCGGTGGAGGTGGATCTGCCGCCGCCCAAAGAACTCAAGTCGAGTTACGACGTGGTGATCATCGGCGCCGGCGGCCACGGCCTGGC
Organism: Pseudomonas sp. GW704-F2; assembly: GCF_059423025.1. Classification (NCBI taxonomy): domain Bacteria; kingdom Pseudomonadati; phylum Pseudomonadota; class Gammaproteobacteria; order Pseudomonadales; family Pseudomonadaceae; genus Pseudomonas; species Pseudomonas sp. GW704-F2. The sequence continues at coordinate 91,989 of NZ_JBWKXO010000019.1, forward strand.
GACCGCCTACTACCTGGCCAAGTACCACGGCATCAGCAACATTGCCGTGCTGGAAAAGTCCTATCTGGGCGGCGGCAACACCGCGCGTAACACAGCGGTGATCCGCTCCAACTACCTGACCAGCGAAGGGGTGCGCTTCTACGCCGAGTCAGTGAAGATGTTCCAGGCGCTGTCCAACGAATTCGATTTCAACATCATGTACTCCGAGCGCGGCCAACTGACCCTGGCCCACACCGACGCCACCGTGCGTTCGTTCCGCCAGCGCGCCGAGGTCAACAAGCACTTCGGCGGGCGCACCGAGATGATCGACCGCCAGCAGATCCGCGAACTGGTGCCCAGCCTCAACCTCGACCCCGGCCACCTGCCGGTGCTCGCCGGGCTCTGGCACATCGACGGCGCCACCGCGCGCCACGATGCCGTGGCCTGGGGCTACGCCAAGCAGGCGGCCAAGCGCGGCGTGGAAATCCATCAGCTCACCGAAGTGCAAGACCTGATCATTGAAAACGGCGCCATCACCGCGGTGAAAACCAATCGCGGCACCATCCGGTGCGGCTGCGCGGTGCAGGCGATTGCCGGGCACAGCTCACTGTTGATGGCCAAGGCCGGCATCCGCTCGCCGATCCAGACCTTCCCGCTGCAGGCCATGGTCACCCAGCCGTTCAAGCCGTTCCTCGACCCGCTGGTGAGTTCCTCGGCCCTGCACTGCTACGTGCAGCAAACCAGTCGCGGCGAAGTGGTGTTCGGCGGCGGTTCCGACCCCTACCCGCTGTTCAACACACGCTCGACCCTGGACCTCAAGGAAAGCCTGCTGGCCCATGCCATCGAGATGTTCCCGTTCCTGGCCAACGCCAAGTTGATGCGCCAGTGGGCCGGGATCACCGACATGACCCCGGACTACAGCCCGATCATGGGCCTGTCGCCGGTGAAGAATTACTACCTCGACGCCGGTTGGGGCACCTGGGGTTTCAAGGCCACGCCGATCTGCGGCAAGACCATGGCCGAGTTGGTCGCCAGCGGCGGCAAGGTGCCGGAGCTGATCAAACCCTTTGGCCTCGAACGTTTCTCGACCTTCCAGCAAGTCAATGAGATGGGCGCCACGGCGGCCAGTCACTGATGGAGAGCGGACTATGAAAATCATGATGTGCCCGCTCAACGGGCCGCGCAATATCAGCGAGTTCACCTACGGCGGCGAGTTCAAGCCCATGCCCGATCCGGTCAACTGCAGCGACGCCGAATGGGCCGACTACGTGTTCAACACCGACAACCTCGCCGGTGTAGTGCGTGAATGGTGGATGCACACGCCGTCCAGCTACTGGTTCCTCGCCGAGCGCCACACCGTCACCGACGAGATCCTGCGCACCTTCGATCCCAAGGAACTGTTCACCCACCGCGTCGACTTCAACACCCCCCAGGAGATCGCCGGATGAACCGCCTCCCCGCCCCCATGGGCCTGCTGATCCAACGCGATCAGCCACTCGATTTCAGTTTCGACGGCCACCCCTACCAGGGCCTGCAGGGCGACAGCATCGCCAGCGCCCTGCTCGCCAACGGGCGCTTTCTGATGTCGCGCTCGTTCAAATACCACCGCCCACGCGGGCCGCTGAGCATGGCCGGCCAGGACGCCAACAGCCTGGTGCAATTGCCCCAGGAACCCAACGTGCTGGCCGATGCCCACGCGCTGAGCAACGGCCTGGCGGTGACCGCGCAGAACGTCAACGGCACGCTGGACCACGACCGCGATGCCTATATGGGCAAGTTCTCCAAATTCATGCCGGTGGGTTTCTACTACCGCTCGTTCTACAAGCCCAAGGGCATGTGGAAAGTGTGGGAGCCGATCATCCGTAAAAAAGCCGGCCTGGGCGTGCTCGACCTGAACTTCCAGCCCGAGTACTACGACAAGGCCTACCTGTTCACCGACCTCGCCGTCATCGGCGCCGGCCCCGCCGGCTTGCAGGCGGCGCTGACCGCCGCGGATGCCGGGGCGAAGGTGCTGCTGATCGAGCAGCAGCCGATCCTCGGCGGTTCGCTCACTTATGCGCGCTTCGATATCGCCGGCACCCGCGCCGACAGCCTGCGCCGCGAATTGCTCAGCGCGGTGCAGCAACACGCGAATATCCAGGTGCTCACCGAGGCCACCTGCAACGCCTGGTTCACCGACAACTACCTGCCGGTGATCCAGGGCAAGCGCCTGTACAAGGTGCGCGCGCAGCAGTGCCTGGTGTGCAGCGGCTCGTTCGACCAGCCGGTGATCTTTCGCAACAACGACCTGCCCGGGGTGATGCTGACCAGCGCCGCGCAACGCCTGATCAAGCTCTACGCCGTCAAGCCCGGCAAACGCGCGGTGGTGCTCACCGGCAACGATGACGGTTACCTCGCTGCCCTCGACCTGCATGACCAGGGCGTGGACGTCGCCGCCGTGATCGACCTGCGCCACGCCCCCGCCGACCAGGCCCTGGCCGGCGCGCTGGCGCAGCGCAAGATCCGTTGCCTGACTAACAGCACGGTGTTCGAGGCCTTGCATGAAAAAGGCCTGCGCCATGTGAAGGGTGTTGATGTGCGCCAGATCACCGCCCAGGGCCAGGTCAGCGACAAGGGGCAGGTGATCGACTGCGACCTGCTGTGCATGTCGGCCGGCTATATGCCGGTGTACCAACTGCTGTGCCAGGCCGGCGGCAAATTGGCCTATGAGGACTCGCGTGCGGAGTTCAGCCTCAGCGGCCTGCCGCAGAACCTGAATGTGGCCGGTTCGGTCCACGGTCGGCACCAACTGGACAATGTGCTGGCGGACGCGAGCAACGCCGCCCACGACATCGCCCTCGCCCTCGGCTTGAGCCCTGCCGCAGCGCGTACCCCGCTGCGCAGCGAAGCCCAGGTCAACTTCAACTGGCCGATCTTCCCGCACCCCAAGGGCAAGGATTTCGTCGACTTCGACGAAGACCTGCAAGTGGCGGATATCGTCAACGCCACCCGCATCGGCTACCGCGATGTGCAGTTGGTGAAACGCTACTCCACCGTCGGCATGGGCCCGTCCCAGGGCCGCCACTCGGCGTTGCCGACCGCGCGCCTGGTGGCCTGGGCGACCCAGCGCAATATCAGCGAAACCGGGGTCACCACCGCACGGCCGCCGTTCGTGGCGGAGAAACTCGCCCACGTCGCCGGGCGCGCCTTCGACCCCTACCGGCAAACGCCGATGCATGCGCGGCACCTGCAGGCCGGGGCGAAGATGATGCCCGCCGGCATCTGGCAGCGCCCGGCCTATTACGGCAAGGCCGAGGACCGCGACGCCTGCATGCAGGCCGAAGCCCTGCATGTGCGCAACAAGGTCGGGCTGATCGATGTGTCCACCCTCGGCGGCCTGGACGTGCGCGGCCCGGATGCCGCCGAACTGCTCAACCGGATGTACACCTTCGCATTTCTCAAGCAGCCGGTGGGCCGTTCGCGTTATGCGCTGATGACCAATGAACACGGGGTGGTGATCGACGACGGCGTGTGCGCGCGGCTGGCCGACAAGCACTTCTACGTCACCGCCACCACCAGCGGCGTCGACCGTATCTACCAGCAGATGATCAAGTGGAACGCGCAATGGCGCCTGGACGTGGATGTGGCCAACGTCACCGCCGCGATCTGTGCGGTGAACGTGGCCGGGCCGGATTCGCGCAAAGTGCTGGAACAGCTGTGCAGCGACCTCGACCTGAGCGCCGAGGGTTTCCCTTACCTGGGCGTGCGCCAGGGCACGGTGGCCGGGATCAAGGCGCGGCTGCTGCGGGTCGGTTTCGTCGGCGAACTGGGTTATGAAATCCACGTTGCCGCACGTCATGGCCTGGCATTGTGGGATGCGTTGATGGCCGCCGGCAAAGCCTTCGACATTCGCCCCTTCGGCGTCGAAACCCAGCGCCTGCTGCGCCTGGAAAAAGGCCACGTGATCATCAGCCAGGACACCGACGGCATGACCCACCCGGCGGAAATCGACATGAGCTGGGCCGTCAGCCGCAACAAACCGTTCTTCATCGGCCGCCGCTCGGTGGACATCCTCGAAGCCCAACCGCTCAAACGCAAACTGGTCGGCTTCAGCTTGCCCAAGGGCAGCGTGCAGCCGCTGGAAGGCCACCTGGTGCTCAACGGCCCGGACATCAGCGGCAACGTCACCTCGTGTGAATACTCCGCCAGCCTGGGCCGGATCATCGGCCTGGCCTACGCCGGGATCGACCAGAGCACACCGGGGCAATGCATTCCGATTCGCGTCGAAGGCGGCATCGTCGTCCAGGCCGAAGTGGTGCAGCTACCGTTCTTCGACCCCACCAACCAACGCCAGGAGGGTTAAGCCATGACCAGTCTGAAAACCCACGAATTGCTCACGCCGCCCTGCCGCCTGATCGACCAGACCGACCTGCCCCGGGTCGGCTTTCGCGGCGCACACAGCGCCGAGTACCTCACGGCCCGCGGCTTCACCCTGCCCGACGCGCCCAACCGAGCGACCGCGCAGGCGGACGGCAGCTGGGTGGCGCGCCTGTCACAGAACGAATACCTGCTGCTGGGCAGCCCGGCGGACCAGGGCCAGCGCATCGCCGATGAAGAAGCGCGCTGGGAACTCGACCACCGCGCCCACTACCTGCTGCCGCGCCAGGACAGTCATGCTTGCGTGCTGCTCAGCGGCGCGGTGATTGCCCAAGTGATGGCCAAGCTGTGCGGCGTCGATCTCAGTTTTCCGGCCTTCAAGCCGGGAGCGGTGGCGCAGACGGCGGCGGCACGGATCAATGTGATCGTCATCCACTCGGGAAGCGTGGACGCGCCAGCGTTCCACATCCTCTGGGACCGCGCCTCGAAGGACTACTTCGACGGCGCGTTGCGGGATGCGTTGGAGGAGTTTGGCGGGGTGGGGCTTGCCGATCGCGCGTAAAACCAGGGTCAACGCGGCGCTCTCGGGTTTTTCGCGAGCAAGCTCGCTCCTACAGATGACCCCGTCACCGTAGGAGCGGAGCTTGCTCGCGAGGAACGTTAACGATGACGCGGTAAGCCAGGATTAACGCAGCGGCATCAGGTTTTTCGCGAGCAAGCTCGCTCCTACAGATGACCCCGTCGCCGTAGGAGCGGAGCTTGCCCGCGAGGGTCGTTAACGATGACGCGGTAAGCCAGGGTCAACGCCGCGCTCTCGCCAGAAAAACCTGTTCAGTCGGTATACCCCAACCGCCCCGCCCTGACCGCCTGCGTGTGCTGTCGCGTCGCCAGGCAGCAATCGATGAGGATCACGCCCGACAGCGCCACACGCCCCCCAGTTTTTCACACGACTGATCCGTAGCTCTGGCGCTAATCTGATCTGCTAATGTGCCGCATGGCCAATAGCCATTTATCGCCTTTACCCCAGTATTTATTGGATACAAGACCAAGAATTGACGTTCATCGGGCGATTGAAAAAGCAGTTGCATGCTTTGTATTACGGTATACCATCATACCTACAAGCTTATAAAAACCGCTCCACCGCCGAGGACCGTCCCATGATCGATGCCGCTATCTACAAACAAGTGATGGGTTCGTTTCCGTCCGGGGTCACCGTGATCACCACGCTCGATGACGACGGGCAAATCGTCGGGCTGACCGCCAGTGCTTTCAGTTCGTTGTCGATGGACCCGGCGCTGGTGCTGTTCTGCCCCAACTACAGCTCCGACTCGTACCCGGTGTTGATCAAGAACAAACGCTTTGCCATCCATGTGCTCTCCGGCGGCCAGCAAACCGAAGCGTATGCCTTTGCGCGCAAGGGCAAGGACAAGGCCCAAGGCCTCGAATGGACGCTCAGCGAGCGGGGCAATCCGATCCTGGCGAATGCCACGGCGGTGATCGAATGCGAGCTGTGGCGCGAGTACGAAGGCGGTGACCACGCGATCATGGTCGGCTCGGTGAAGAACCTCATCGTGCCCCAGCAGAACGCCGGACCACTGGTGTATTGCCACGGCAAGATGGGCGCATTGCCCATGCCGGCTTAAGCCACACATCCAATCATGTGGGAGGGGGCTTGCCCCCGATGGCGGAGGAACAGCCAGCTTATCTGTAGCTGACCCACCGCTATCGGGGGCAAGCCTCCTCCCACAGTTTGATTGCGGGGTGTCAGCCCCTCCCAGTGGCGTGAGACCACGCGATCACGGTCGGCTCGGTGAAGAACCTCATGCACGTTGAGGATGATCAGCACAGCCACCAGAATCACCGGTAGGCTGGCAACCACCGCAAAGGCCAGGATCAGTTTTTGTTTTATGTTCATCGGGCTCGCCTTCCTTGTGAGGTGGGGGTGTAACCGTTGGAGAGAAAAGTTTTGTGGATATTCCATATTATGGTATACCAACAATCAATCCGCCGAACAGCCGTTATCCCCGGCAAGCGTTACAACGGCGAGAGCACTTAGGGGCCCGCGGTCGACAGGCCGATCACAATAGATCCGAGGTAAGCGTCATGAAGTTTTCCCTGTTCGTACACATGGAACGTTGGGACGAGAGCATCAGCCACCGCCAGTTGTTCGAAGACTTGACCGAATTGACCCTGATGGCCGAAGCCGGTGGCTTCAGCACCGTCTGGATTGGCGAACACCACGCCATGGAATACACCATATCGCCAAGCCCAATGCCGTTGCTGGCTTACCTCGCGGCCAAGACCACCACCATTCACCTGGGCGCCGGCACCATCATCGCGCCGTTCTGGCACCCGCTGCGGGTGGCGGGTGAATGCGCCTTGCTCGACGTGATCAGCAACGGCCGCATGGAAGTCGGCCTGGCCCGTGGCGCCTACCAGGTTGAGTTCGACCGCATGGCCGGCGGCATGCCCGCTTCCAGCGGCGGCCAGGCGCTGCGCGAAATGGTCCCGGTGGTGCGCGCGTTGTGGCAAGGCGACTACGCCCACGACGGCGATATCTGGAAATTCCCCACCTCCACCAGCGTGCCCAAGCCCGTACAGAAGCCCAACCCGCCGATGTGGATCGCCGCCCGCGACCCGGACTCCCACAACTTCGCAGTGGCCAACGGCTGCAACGTGATGGTCACGCCGCTGATGAAGGGCGACGAAGAAGTCCTGGACCTGAAAAACAAATTCCAGACCGCCCTCGACAACAACCCCGGCGTGCCGCGCCCGCAATTGATGGTGCTGCGCCACACCCACGTACACGCCGCCGACGACCCGGAAGGCTGGAAAGTCGGGGCCAAGGCGATCTCCAAGTTCTATCGCACCTTCGATGCCTGGTTCGGCAACAAGGAAGTGCCGGTCAATGGCTTCCTGGCGCCAAGCCCGGAAGAAAAATTCGCCGGCCGCCCGGAGTTCGAGCTGGACAGCCTGCACAAGACCGCGATGATCGGCACCGCCGCAGAAATCATCCCGCGCATCAAGTACTACCAGGAACTGGGCGTGGATGAGTTCAGCTTCTGGTGCGACAACAGCCTGCCCCATGCCGAGAAGAAAAAGTCCCTGGCGCTGTTTATCGAGCAGGTCGTGCCAGCGTTTCGTTGATCGGTGAATGACCAAGCCGCTTGCCTCTTCACGGAGCAAGCGGCTTTTTTCTAGGCCGCGCCTTGCTGGTATTCCCGCGGCGTACAGCCAAACTCACGGCGAAACACCGTATGCAGGTACTGCGCCGACTTGAAGCCGCACTGCTGCGCCACATCGGCAATCGCCAGGGCGTGGTTTTCCAGGCCCTTGGCGGCGGCGGCGAGTTTGAAGCGCAGGATCTCGTCATGCACGCTGCACCCGCGTGTCTTGCGAAAGTGCGATTCCAGGGATGAACGCGATACACCGACATACGCCGCGACCTGGGCGGTCTTGATGCCCTGGCAGGCGTACTGGCGGATGAACAGCAGCGCCTGCATCACATACGGATTGCCCAACGGCTGATGCAAGCTGGAAGCCTGCACATTGATTGCATCCGGTGGCACCAGGATCTGCGTGCCGGTGCAGGGTTTGCCGTGCAGCATCTGATGCAGCAGCGCGGCGGCCGTGCGGCCCATGGTTTCCGTGCCCTGGATCACCGAACTCAGCGGCACCCGCGTGAGGGTGCGAGTCAGCGGGTCGTTGTCGATGCCGATCAGCGCCACCTCCTCCGGCACGGCGATACCGGCAGTGAGGCAGGCCTGCAGCAATTGCCGGGCGCGGGCGTCGGTGACGGCGATGATGCCGATGGGCTTGGGCAGGCTTTGCAGCCAGGCGATCTGCTGCTCCACCGCGCTGTCCCACAACGGCGCGCTGGTGCCCAGGCCGCGGTACACCTCCACCGGCAAACCATCACGTTGCAGCAGGCGCTTGAAGGCCTTTTCGCGCTCCTGGGCCCAGCGATTGGCCTGGGCTGGCGGCAGGCTGAAACAGGCAAACCGGGTCAGTCCGGCCTCGATCAAATGCTCATACGCCAGCTTCATCAGCGCATGGTTGTCGGTGGCCACGTAGGGGATGCCCCTGGGGTAGGCACGCGCATCCTCATAGGAACCGCCCACCGCCACCACCGGCAGCTTGATATCGGCCAGTGCCTCGCCGATCAGCGGGTCGTCGAAGTCGGCAATGATGCCGTCGCCCTGCCAGCGCTCGATGCCTTTGAGGCGGCACAAAAAATCTTCCTCCAGGAACAAATCCCAGGACGCGCGGGTGCTGCTCAGGTAATTGCCGATGCCGGTGATGATGCCGCGGTCATAGATTTTGCTGCCGTTGAACAGCAAGGCGATGCGGTGGACGGGCGGTAGGGTTTTCATTGTTTTTGTCCTGAGGCCGGTCGCCACAGGTTAGACCCCAGCACTCAAAATCGCACTACACCTTGACGATTTTCATAATCGCCGGGCCCAGTGCCGTTGCTAGTATCCAGACACCGCCAAGAACAATAAGGAACACGCCATGACGTACTTCCCCGGTGTCGAGAAGGTTCGCTTCGAAGGCCCCGCCAGCGACGCCCCCCTCGCCTTTCGCCACTACGACGCCAACAAACTGATCCTCGGCAAACCGATGCGCGAACACCTGCGCATGGCCGCCTGTTATTGGCACACCTTCGTCTGGCCCGGCGCGGATATGTTTGGCATGGGCACCTTCAAGCGCCCGTGGCAGCGCAGCGGCGAGCCGATGGAAGTGGCGATCGGCAAGGCCGAGGCGGCCTTTGAGTTTTTCTCCAAGTTGGGCATCGACTACTACAGTTTTCACGACACCGATGTGGCGCCGGAAGGCAGCTCGCTCAAGGAATACCGTAACCACTTCGCGCAGATGGTCGATCACCTCGAACGCCACCAGGAACAGACCGGCGTCAAACTGCTGTGGGGCACCGCCAATTGCTTCAGCAACCCGCGCTTTGCCGCCGGCGCCGCCAGTAACCCGGACCCGGAGGTGTTCGCCTACGCCGCCGCCCAGGTGTGCAGCGCGATGAACGCCACGCTGCGGCTCAAGGGCGCCAATTATGTGCTGTGGGGCGGCCGCGAAGGTTACGAAACCCTGCTCAATACCGACCTCAAGCGCGAGCGCGAACAGCTCGGGCGCTTTATGCACATGGTGGTGGAGCACAAGCACAAGATCGGCTTCAAGGGCGACCTGCTGATCGAACCCAAGCCCCAGGAGCCGACCAAGCACCAATACGATTACGACAGCGCCACGGTGTTCGGCTTCCTGCATGAGTACGGCCTGGAACACGAGATCAAGGTGAATATCGAGGCCAACCACGCGACCCTGGCCGGGCACAGCTTTCATCATGAGATCGCCACCGCCGTGTCCCTCGGGATCTTCGGCAGCATCGACGCCAACCGCGGCGACCCGCAGAACGGCTGGGACACCGACCAGTTCCCCAACAGCGTCGAGGAGATGACCCTCGCGACGTATGAAATCCTCAAGGCCGGCGGCTTCAAGAATGGCGGCTACAACTTCGATTCCAAGGTGCGCCGCCAGAGCCTGGACGAGATCGACCTGTTCCACGGCCACGTCGCCGCCATGGATGTGCTCGCCCTGGCGCTGGAACGCGCGGCGGCGATGGTGCAGAACGATCGGTTGCAGCAGTTCAAGGACCAGCGCTATGCCGGCTGGCAGCAACCGTTGGGCCAGGCGGTACTGGCGGGCGAATTCAGCCTGGAATCCCTGGCCGAACATGCGTTTGCCCACGAGCTCAACCCGCAGGCCGTGAGTGGTCGGCAGGAGATGCTCGAAGGCGTGGTCAATCGGTTTATCTACACCTGATCACGCAGCCCCCTGTGTAGGAGCGAGCTTGCTCGCGAAAATCGTGAACTCGACACGTTTATCCAGGCATCACGCGTCATCGTTGACGTTTTTCGCGAGCAAGCTCGCTCCTACACAGGGGGCGGCGGTGACATTTGCGCGACAAATCTACGCACAGAGCGTCGAGGGACGCTCTACAGTTCTACCCGCATCACGCTGTGTCTTTCCAACAACAATAAAAGGACGCACCACCATGAAGTCATTTAAACGCACCCTGCTCGCCTCTGCCCTGGCCCTGCTCGCCCTGCCGGTCATGGCCGATCCGGCCCATCCGAAAATCGGTTTTTCCATCGACGACCTGCGTCTGGAACGCTGGTCCCGCGATCGTGACTACTTCGTCGCGGCGGCGGAAAAACTCGATGCCAAGGTGTTTGTGCAGTCGGCCGATGCCAACGAGCAAAAGCAGATTTCCCAGATCGAAAACCTGATATCACGCGGCGTCGACGTGATCGTGATCGTGCCGTTCAACGCCACCGTGCTGACCAACGCCATCGCCGAAGCCAAGAAGGCCGGGATCAAGGTGGTGTCGTATGACCGCCTGATCCTCAACGCGGATATCGACGCCTACATCTCCTTCGATAACGAAAAGGTCGGCGAGATGCAGGCCAATGGCGTGCTGCAGGCGGCGCCCAAGGGCAATTATTTCCTGCTCGGCGGTGCGCCCACCGACAACAATGCCAAGGTCCTGCGCGAAGGCCAGATGAAAGTGCTGCAACCGGCCATCGACAAGGGCGACATCAAGATTGTCGGCCAGCAGTGGGTCAAGGAATGGAACCCGACCGAAGCCCTGAGCATCGTCGAAAACGCCCTGACCCGGAACAACAATAAGATCGATGCCATCGTTGCCTCCAACGACGCCACCGCTGGCGGTGCGATCCAGGCCCTGGCCGCGCAGAAACTGGCGGGCAAGGTGCCGATCTCCGGGCAAGACGCCGACCTCGCCGCCGTCAAGCGCGTGATCGACGGCACCCAGACCATGACCGTGTACAAGCCGCTCAAACTGATCGCCACCGAAGCCGCCAAGCTCTCGGTGCAACTGGCGCGCAACGAGAAGCCCACCTACAGCTCGCAATACGACAACGGCAGCAAGAAAGTCGACACCATTCTGCTCACCCCGACCCCGCTGACCAAGGCCAATATCGACCTGTTGGAGAAGGACGGCTTCTACACCAAAGAGCAGATCGGCCTGTAGGAGCGGGCTTGCCCGCGAAAAACGTCAACGATAACGCGGGCATCCTGGATGTGCGCGTTGCCTGAGGGTTCTTCGCGAGCAAGCTCGCTCCTACGGGAAACCGCGTTTCTTCGGCCTTTTGTGTGAGCCATCGCCATGTCGCACTACCTGCTGCAAATGAACGGCATCGTCAAACGCTTTGGCGGTGTCAACGCGCTCAACGGCATCGATATCAAGGTGCGGCCGGGGGAATGTGTCGGCCTGTGCGGCGAGAACGGTGCCGGTAAATCCACCTTGATGAAGGTGCTGTCGGCGGTTTATCCCCATGGCACCTGGGACGGCGAAATCCTCTGGGACGGGCAGCCGCTCAAGGCCCAGTCGATCAGCGAAACCGAGGCGGCCGGCATCGTCATCATTCACCAGGAACTGACCCTGGTGCCGGACCTGTCGGTGGCCGAGAACATCTTCATGGGCCACGAGCTGACCCTGCCCGGCGGGCGCATGAACTACCCGGCGATGCTGCACCGCGCCGAAGCGTTGATGCGCGAGCTGAAGGTGCCGGACATGAACGTCGCGCTGCCGGTGTCGCAGTACGGCGGTGGCTACCAGCAACTGGTGGAAATCGCCAAGGCCCTGAATAAACAGGCGCGCCTGCTGATCCTCGACGAGCCCTCCTCGGCCCTGACCCGCTCGGAAATCGAGGTACTGCTGGAGATCATCAAGGGCCTCAAGGCCAAGGGCGTGGCTTGCGTGTATATCTCCCACAAGCTCGATGAAGTGGCGGCGGTGTGCGACACCATCACGGTGATCCGCGACGGCCAGCACATCGCGACCAGCGCCATGGCCGACATGGATATCCCCCGGATCATCACGCAGATGGTCGGGCGCGAAATGAGCAACCTCTACCCCACCGAGCCTCATGAGATCGGCGAGGTGATGTTCGAAGCGCGCCATGTCACCTGCTACGACGTCGACAACCCCAAGCGCAAACGCGTGGACGACATCTCCTTCGTGCTCAGGCGCGGGGAAATCCTCGGCATTGCCGGGCTGGTCGGCGCCGGGCGCACGGAGCTGGTCTCGGCCTTGTTCGGCGCCTACCCCGGCCGCTACAGCGCGCAAGTCTGGCTGGACGGCCAACTGATCGACACGCGCACGCCGCTCAAATCGATCCGCGCCGGGCTGTGCATGGTGCCCGAGGACCGCAAGCGCCAGGGCATCATTCCCGACCTGGACGTGGGCCAGAACATCACCCTGGCGGTACTCGACACCTACGCGCACCTGACGCGCATCGACGCCGAGGCCGAACTGGGCAGCATCGACCGGCAGATCGCGCGCATGCACCTCAAGACCGCCAGCCCGTTCTTGCCGATCACCAGCCTGTCCGGCGGCAATCAGCAAAAGGCCGTGCTGGCGAAAATGCTCATGGCCAAGCCCAAGGTGCTGATCCTCGACGAGCCCACGCGCGGTGTGGATGTGGGCGCCAAGTATGAGATCTACAAACTGATGGGCGCGCTGGCGGCCGAAGGCGTGGCGATCATCATGGTCTCCTCGGAACTGGCCGAAGTGCTCGGCGTGTCCAACCGCGTGCTGGTGATCGGCGACGGCCAGTTGCGTGGGGATTTCATCAACGAAGGCCTCACCCAGGAACAGGTCCTCGCCGCTGCGCTCAGCCAAAATAATAATGATCGGAAGACCGCTTAGATGAATCAGCTCAAACAGCTGTTTACCCGCTACAAAATGCTCGCGTTGGTGATCGCCGTGGCGTTCATCTGGCTGTTTTTCAGTTGGCAGACCGAGGGCGGTTTCCTCACCCCGCGCAACCTGTCCAACCTGCTGCGGCAGATGTCGATCACCGGGATTCTGGCGTGCGGCATGGTGCTGGTGATCATCAGCGGCGAGATCGATTTGTCGGTGGGCTCGTTGCTCGGCTTGTTGGGCGGGCTCGCGGCGATTCTGGACGTGGTCTATCACCTGCCGCTGCTGGCCAACCTGAGCCTGGTGGCGCTGTGCGGGCTGATGATCGGTTTGGCCAACGGCTACATGACCGCGTACCTGCGCATCCCGTCGTTTATCGTCGGTTTGGGCGGCATGCTGGCGTTTCGCGGGATTCTGCTGGGCATCACCGGCGGCACCACCATCGCGCCGGTGTCGCCGTCGCTGGTGTACGTGGGCCAGGGCTATCTGCCGCATGCGGTGGGCATCGGCCTCGGGATTTTGCTGTTTGCCCTGACCCTGTTTTTGACCTGGAAACAACGGCGCAACCGCGCACTGCATGGCTTGGCCTCACACTCATTGATGCGCGACGTGCTGCGCGTGGCGGTGATCGGCGCGGTGCTGGCCGGGTTCGTCACCATCCTCAACAGCTACGACGGCATCCCTGTGCCGGTGCTGCTGTTGCTGGTGCTGCTCGGCGTGTTCAGCTACGTCACCAGCCAGACCGTATTCGGCCGCCGCGTGTATGCGGTGGGCAGCAACATGGAAGCCACGCGCCTGTCGGGCATCAACGTGCAGGCCGTCAAACTGTGGATCTTCGGCATCATGGGCGTGATGTGCGCCCTCGCCGGCCTGGTCAACACCGCACGCCTCGCCGCCGGTTCACCGTCGGCGGGCAACATGGGCGAACTCGACGCCATCGCCGCCTGCTTTATCGGCGGCACCTCCATGCGCGGCGGCTCGGGCACGGTGTATGGCGCGCTGCTCGGGGCGTTGGTGATTACCAGCCTGGATAACGGCATGTCGATGCTGGATGTGGACAGTTACTGGCAGATGATTGTGAAGGGCAGCATTTTGGTGCTGGCGGTGTGGGTGGATGTGAGTACGCGGGCGGGTCGGCGGTGAGCCCCACTCTCCCATGTGGGAGGGGCGGTGCGACGGTTCGACTTGCCCCCGATGGCGGTGGGTCAGTCACTGCATGAGTGCCTGAACCACCGCCATCGGGAGCAAGCTCCCTCCCACATGGACCGCATTTCATTGGAGTTAGTGGCATTTGGTCATGGTTTTTAAAGGGCCAGCAAGCCGGGTCGCTTTAAATTGCAGGACGTTTCCTAGACAATCTGCGCCGCCTTGTGCCTGTTGGAATCGATGGCTAGTCTGCGGTCCGTCACTGCTCATCAGTGATCGGGTTTAGTCGCCCGGACTCCAAATTCGGCGCAATGGTCCATGCAGTTTATGGTGGCTGTGCGCAGGGCGCCTTTGGGTGCGCCGGAGTTTCCGATTTTGGCCGGTCGACTAACCTGCGTACAGCCGCCACCTTCGTTTAGTCGCGACCGGTTCGGCTCCTTACTCAAAATTCGGAGTTACACCATGAATAAAGTCCTACCCGACCCACCCATCGATCCCACCAAAGACCGCGCTGCCTTCAACCGCGCCATCGACCATTACCTGCCCACCCAAGGTTTCCACGCCGTCAACGA
>NZ_JBWKXO010000019.1:106875-124432 GCF_059423025.1 Pseudomonas sp. GW704-F2
CCCACCAAAGACCGCGCTGCCTTCAACCGCGCCATCGACCATTACCTGCCCACCCAAGGTTTCCACGCCGTCAACGAGGACCTGAGCTTCGAAGACGCCCTGCTCTACACCGCCAGTCTGCTGGACAGCGCTTCGGCGACGGCGCTGGATTGCGGGGAGCTGCTGGAGAAACCGGAGCGGGCGAAGATCCTCGCGGTGTGGCATTTGCTGGAAATCGCCAAAACCACGGTTGACCGCTCCATCGAATGCCTCAGGCCCACGAAGCCCACTGCCTGACCACGCACAAAAAATGTGGGAGGGAGCTTGCTCCCGATAGCGGTGGTTCAGGCACTCATGCAGTGACTGCCACTCCGTCATCGGGGGCAAGCCCCCTGCCACATGGGTTTCTCTGTGTTCCTTAGGCTGTCATTTGGAGACGGGCATCGCAAACTCCGCACCTTGCTCAATGCTCTCCGACCAACGCTGCATGATCGACTTCTGCTTGGTGTAGAAGCGCACGCCTTCGGTGCCGTAGGCATGCATATCGCCGAACAGGCTCTTCTTCCAGCCGCCAAAACCGTGCCAGGCCATCGGCACCGGGATCGGTACGTTGATGCCGACCATGCCCACTTCGATACGCCGTGCGAATTCGCGGGCGATGTTGCCGTCGCGGGTGAAGCAGCTGACGCCGTTGCCGAATTCGTGGTCGTTGACCAGTTTCACCGCTTCTGCAAAGTCATTCACGCGCACGCAGGCCAGCACTGGGCCGAAGATTTCTTCGCGGTAGATGCTCATCTCTTGAGTCACATGGTCGAACAAGGTCGCGCCGAGCCAGAAGCCGTTTTCCAGGCCGGGTTCGGTCGGCACGTAATCGCGGCCGTCGAGCAGCAGCTGCGCGCCGGCCTGGACGCCTTGTTCGATGTAGCCGCTGATGCGCTCCAGTGCCGCGCGCGAGACGATCGGGCCCATTTCGGCCTTGAGGTCGCGGCCGTCGGTGATGCGCAGTTGCTTGGCCCGCTCGGTCAGGGCGGCGATGACTTTGTCACCCACATCGCCCACCAGCACCGCCACGGAGATGGCCATGCAGCGTTCGCCGGCACTGCCGTAGGCGGCGCCCATCAGCGCGTCGACGGTGCGTTCGATGTCGGCGTCGGGCATCACCACCATGTGGTTTTTCGCGCCGCCCAGGCCTTGCACGCGCTTGCCGTGACGCGCACCAGTTTCGTAAATGTATTGGGCGATCGGCGTAGAGCCGACAAAGCTCACGGCCTTGACGTCCGGGTGTTCGATCAGCGCGTCCACCGCTTCCTTGTCGCCCTGCACCACGTTGAACACGCCTTTGGGCAAACCGGCTTCACGCAAAAGCTCAGCCATGAACAGAGCGGCGCTCGGGTCGGTCGGGCTGGGCTTGAGGATGAAGGTGTTGCCCGCCGCGATGGCGATCGGGTACATCCACATCGGCACCATCACCGGGAAGTTGAACGGCGTGACGCCAGCGACCACGCCCAGGGGCTGGCGCATTGTCCAGTTGTCCATGCCTCGCGAGACCTGGTCGGAGTGTTCGCCCTTGAGCAGGTTGGGAATGCCGCAGGCGAATTCGAGGATGTCGATGCCACGGTCGACTTCGCCCTGGGCATCGGTAAACACCTTGCCGTGTTCGGCGACGATGATGCGCGCCAGGTCGTCCTTGCGTGCGCGCAGCAGGTGCAGGTATTCGAACAATACGCGGGCGCGGCGGATCGGCGGGGTATCGGCCCAACTGGCGAAGGCGGCTTGGGCGGCGGCGACGGCTTCGCCGACGGTCTGGCGGCTGGCCAGGGCGACGCGCCCGGTCACGGCGCCGGTGGCCGGGTTGTAGACGTCCTGATAGCGATCATCGCGGCTCACGCGCTGGTCGTTGATGTAGTGCTCGATGGTGCTGGTCATGGCAGTAGGTCCCAGGTGGGTAGCGTTGGGACACACGATAGGCTTTCGATTTGTTCCGAACCAGAGCAGAATCCAGAACTGATTGTCCTTATAGGCGAACAATAACCCCATGGAAAAGTCTGAGATCGAAGGGCTGTGGAGCCACATTCACTGGCTCTCGGTGCTGGAAGAACACGGCACCTACACCGCCGCCGCGGCGCGCCTGGGGGTGAGCAAGTCGGCGGTCAGCCAGCGCATCAGCGACCTGGAAAAAGCCACCGGCACGCGCCTGGTCACCCGCACCACCCGTAGCGTGCGCCTGACCGACGCCGGGCAGTCACTGACGCGGGACGTGCGCAGCGCCTACGAACAGATCGCCCGCAGTTTTTCTTCGGTGCGCGATGCCGCCGGGGAAATCCGCGGCTTGGTGCGCTTGACCGCGCCGGTCGCGTTCGCCCGGCAGCAACTGGTGCCGCACCTGTCGGCCTTTCTGCAACTGTACCCGCAGGTGCGGGTCCAGCTGGAGGTGTCGGATGCCTTGAGTTCACTGGCCGCCGAAGGCTACGACCTGGCGGTGCGCCACGGTTTTCAGGTGCCGGAAACCCACGTCGCATGGAAGCTGTGCGACACCACCTCGGTGCTGGTCGCCACCCGCGACTACCTGCAACGCCACGGCGAACCGCGCACCCCCGGCGAGCTCAGCGCGCATAACTGCCTCTACTACCCGCGCGGCACCGAGCAGCCCGCCTGGACCTTCGAGCGCGGCGGCAAAACCCTCGAACGGGTCACCGTGCCGATCGCCGGGAGCTTCTCGACCAACAACAGCGAAGCCTTGCGCGACTCGGCGCTCAATCACCTGGGCATCGCCCTGCTCCCGGATTTCAGCGCCCATGCGGCGCTGGCCGGCGGCACGCTGGTGCAGGTGCTCAAGGGCTGGACGCTCAAGGGCGCGTTTGCCGATGAGATTTACTTGATACGGCCCTACTCGCCCCATGTACCCAAGTCCGTAAGTGCATTGGTGGGTTATCTGAAGGAAAAACTCTCCGGTGGCTTTCGTGTCACGGGTTGACCGTCTCATCGCTGAGACGCTGCCGGCTGGCGCGTTTGGGTGGGCGGCAGGTAGGCGGATCGCTCGATCACATCCGTGCGTACCGCCGAAGGCTGCCCCGCCGGGTTACGCGCAAAGCTGCACAGGGTGACGGGCAGTTGCGAGAGCGGGTAACTCGTTCCGCCTGTGGCGAGGATGTAGCGGACGTCGTCATTGTCACGGCAGGCAGCTTCCGCCGAGGTGTCCACATAGAAGTAATGGTGGCTGAAGGCGGTCTGCGGGTCGTCCCAGTTGACGCTGTAGTTCAGGCCGATGCGCGGGACCGGCGCCGGGTCGGTCAAGAACACCGAGTGGGTGAACGCATTGTGCAGCAAGGCCGGCGTCAACGGCTCGCCGGGGGTTTGAACGCCGATGATGCACAGCACATACGCCCCCAGCGCCGGGCCGATGGCCTGATTGATGTAGCCCTGGGTTGACGCAATGGCACGTTGATAACCATTGGGCAGCCTGCATTCATTGACGTTGCGCACAGCCTTGAAGCGATAGAACGGGTCCTGGATCGAGAACCTGATGTTCCAGGTAGGCTGCACACTCTGCCCGAATTCGCCCAGTTGCATATGCACATAGGGGTTGAGCTTCCAGGGTTCCTCAAGGTGGATATCGACGGCTTTGAGCTGGCAAGCAGGCGTATCGTTCGAGAATTGGCCCTCGACAAAACAACGGTGCAGGTCGTTGGCGGGATAGCTGTAGTTGAACTTGGCCGCTTCACACGCCGAGACGTTCTGGCAGTTGTTGAGGATGTCTTTTTTAATGACCGCCGCGACTTTGCTGACAATGCCGGTGACTTCATTGGTATGCCGGTCCAGCATCGGGCTGCCGGAACTGCCGTACTGCAGGTCATTGCAGCGGTTTTTCAGGGCGCCGGGAAACACCCCGGGATGCTCGACAAAGCTGTTGGTCGCGGTTTCCTTGCAGGCACTCATACGCAAGCCCTTCTGGCGAAACCCGCTCGGCGAACCGACATTCACGACCTCACGTTCCCCGGTACTTTGATGGGTGGCGAGCTTGAGCGGCATGATGCCGTCGGTGATCAGCCCGGCGAGTGAGGTATCCAGTTCGAGCACCGCCAGATCAGTGCCGACCATGCTGGTCCAATGCGCCGTTTTAATGCGAAACGTGCGCTGTTGCGCCGATGTGTCGTGGAAATAATTGAACGTGATGCTCGCCTCGATGGCTTGGTTGACATGGGCCGTGCCGAAGCTGAAGTACACGCAATGCCCACTGGTCAAGACATACGCCGGGCCGACGGCCTTGCTCTGGCGGTTGCGGGTGTCCAGCAGCACCGCGTTGCAGGTTTGGCCGATCGCATTTTTCAACAACCCGATACCGGACCACAGCGCGTAACGCTGGTCGTGGTTCTGCAGCGCCAGGGAGGCGCTGCCATCGTTCAGTCCCTCGGCCAGGTCTCTGGCGTGGGTGTGGCCGGTAAGGCAAGGCAACAGCAGTAACACGAGGGGGAAGATGCAGCGGGTCAGCATGGTCGAACGTCCGGGTGGCAACAGGGGTGGTGCCGAAACGTACTTGAGCCGTGGCGAACAGGTGACCTATATAGATGTGGGGGCTGCCGGCTTGAGCGTATTTTTTTCCCCGGGATATTGCCCGCAACAACTAAAAGTCCATAATGGACAAATTAGTTTACAGCGGAGTTCCCCATGTCCAGCACGCCCCATGTCATCCAGCAGGCCCAAGCGCGCGAGTTACTCGCTCAGATCGACGTGCCCCAGATCCTGCACAAGCTGTTCCGCGACCTCGCCGCCGGGCTGGCGGTGCAACCGCCGCAACAGTTAGTGGCGTTTCCGAAGGGCGCCGGCGACTTCATCAACTACCTGGGCGTGCTGGCCGAGGACGGCGTGTACGGGGTCAAGACTTCGCCGTACATCGTAGGGGAGCAAGGGCCATTGGTGACGGCCTGGACGCTGTTGATGTCGATGCACAGCGGCCAACCGTTGCTGTTGTGCGATGCCCATGAACTGACCACCGCACGCACCGCCGCCACCACGGCCCTCGCGGTGGACGCCCTGGCGCCATTGGCGGCCCGGCGCCTGGCGATCATCGGCAGCGGCAAGGTCGCCCAGGCGCACTTGCGCTACGTGCAAAACCTGCGGGACTGGCAGCACATCAGCCTGTTTTCACCGAGCCTGGCCAGCGCCAGCCCCGCCACCCTCGCGCAGCTCACCGGCCTCGACCCGCGCCTGAGCATCGCCGACAGCTGCGCGGCGGCCGTGGCGGATGCCGACGTGATCATGCTGTGTACCTCGTCGGCCGGCCCGGTGCTCGACCCGGCGCACCTGAGCAAACCGGCGCTGATCACTTCGATCAGCACCAATGCGCCCCGCGCCCATGAAGTGCCGCCCCACAGCCTTAACGCGATGCAGGTATTCTGCGACTATCGCCAGACCACTCCGGACGCGGCCGGCGAAATGCTGATCGCCAGCGAACAGCACGGCTGGGACAAACGCGCGGTGATGGGCGACCTGCCCGAGCTACTCAGTGACATGGCACAGCGCCCGGACTACCAACGCCCGGTGTTTTTCCGGTCCATCGGGCTGGGGCTGGAAGACATTGCACTGGCTAACGCGCTGTACCAGCTGCAGCGCTAACCCCACCTTCAGGAGATGTTCATGAGCCACGCAGACTTCATCATCATCGGCGGCGGGATTGCCGGCGCGTCCACGGGTTTCTGGCTGTCGCCCCACGGCAAGGTACTGGTGCTGGAGCGTGAGGCCCACCCCGGCTATCACTCGACCGGGCGTTCGGCCGCGCTCTACAGCGCCGCCTACGGCACCCCGCAAGTGCGCGCACTGACCCTGGCCAGCCGGGCGTTTTTCGACAACCCGCCCGCCGGTTTCTGCGAACACCCGCTGCTCACGCCCCGGGGCGAGATGACTGTGGACTTCAGCGGCGACCCGGCCGAGCTGGACAAGCAATACCTCAGCGCCAAGGCCACCGTGTCGCAGGTCGAACGACTGAGTGCCGACGAAGCCTGTGCACGCTTGCCGATCCTGCGGCGCGACAAAGTCCACGGGGCGATCTACGACCCGACCGCCAGCGACATCGACACCGACGCCCTGCACCAAGGCTACCTGCGCGGCATCCGCCGCAACCACGGCGAAGTGCGGACCGACAGCCACGTGCTGGGCCTGAGCCGCACTGCCGACGGCCTGTGGCACGTACAAACCCAGCATGAAACCTGCACCGCGCCGATCATCATCAACGCCGCCGGCGCGTGGGCCGACCATATCGGCGGGCTGGCCGGCGCCGCGTCCGTCGGCCTGCAACCCAAGCGTCGTTCGGCGTTCATCTTCGCCGGCCCCGAAGGCGTGGACAGCCACGCCTGGCCGATGCTGGTGGCCCTCGACGAAGCGTTCTACATGAAACCCGATGCCGGCATGTTCCTCGGTTCGCCAGCCAACGCCGACCCGGTGGAACCCCAGGACATCCAGCCCGAAGAACTGGACATCGCCATGGGGATCCACCAGATCGAAGAAGCCACCACCCTGACCATTCGCCGCCCGACCCGCACCTGGGCCGGCCTGCGCAGTTTTGTCCACGACGGTGATTTGCTGTCCGGCTTCGATCCGCGGGTGGCCGGGCTGTTCTGGGTGGCGGCACAGGGCGGGTACGGCATCCAGACCTCGCCCGCGATGGGCCAGGCCAGCGCGGCCTTGGTGCGCGGCGCGGCGCTGCCGGAGCCACTGGCGCGGTTCGGCCTGGACGCTGGTATGCTCTCCCCCGAACGCCTGGAGCCGCATTGATGAACACCGCTGAACAAGACAAGGTCCTGCAGAACTTCCGTGCGATCGCCGATGCGATCGCCACGTTGTTCTTCCCCCACGCCGAAGTGGTGCTGCACGACCTGCGCACGCAAAAGGTCGACTACATCGCCAACAACCTGTCGAAACGGGCCATCGGTGACGATTCGGCGCTGGAAGACATGCTGAGCGACGACATCCGCGAAGTGAATATCGGCCCCTACGAAAAGCTCAACTGGGACGGTCAGAAAATCCGCAGCCTGAGCACCGTGCTGCGCGACCACAAGGGTCGCCCGCTGGCCGTGCTGTGCATCAACCTGAATATCTCGCTGTTCGAAAACGCCAAGGCGGCGCTGGACCTGTTTCTGTCACCCAGCAAGCTGATCCCGCAACCGGACTCACTGTTTCGCGATGACTGGCAGGAACGGATCAACACCTTCTTGCACGCCTGGCTGCGCGAACGCCAGTTGAGCCTGAACCTGCTGACCCGCGACCACAAGCGCGAGCTGGTGCTGGCGCTGCACGCCGAAGGCGCGTTCAAGGGCAAGAGCGCCTCGAACTACGTGGCCAATGTGTTGGGCATGGGGCGGGCAACGGTCTACAAGCACTTGAAGGAACTGAAGGGCTGAAGCCGGCAGCCGCGATCAAATGTGAGAGCGGGCTTGCCAGGGCTCGACAGCTCTCACACTGACCTACAGCGTTTTCAAGTGCGTATTCAGCATCAGTCGCCGTAGATATCGGACTTGAAGTACTGCGCGGAAATCTTCTGGTACTCGCCATTGGCGCGGATGCCGTCGATGGCCGCATTCAACTCACTGACCAACGCGCTATTGCCCTTGCGCACCGCAATGCCGGCGCCCTCGCCCACGTATTTCGGGTCTTTGAGTTCCGGCCCGACAAACGCATAACCCTGGCCTCGCGGCAGCGACAGGAAGTCACTCAGGGGGATGGTGTCGGCAAAGATCGCATCCAGGCGCCCCGCCGCCAGGTCCATGTAGATTTCTTCGTTATTGCTGTAGCGCTTGACGTTGATGCCCTTGGGTTCGAACACCTCGGTGGCATACCGGTCGGTGGTGGTGGCCCGCTGCACGCCGACGGTCTTGCCTTTGAGGCTGGCGTACTGGTCGTCCACCACCGCGCCGTCCTTCATCACCAGACGCGATGAGGTGAAGTAATACTTGTGGGTGAAATCCACCGACTTCTTGCGGTCTTCGTTGATGGTCATGGACGACAAGGCCATGTCGATTTTCTTCACTTTCAGCGAAGGAATCAGCCCATCGAACTCGCCTTCGACCCACACACACTTGACTTTCATCTGCGCGCACAAGGCGTTGCCGATGTCATAGTCGAACCCGACGATTGTGCCTTCCTGGGTCTTCGATGCGAACGGCGGGTAAGCTGCCTCGATGCCGATGCGCAGGGTTTTCTCGGCGGCCAGGGCGTGGCCGCAAGCGAACAGGCTCAGGGCCAGGGCGGTGATGAGGGAGCGTTTCTTCATGGTCGTGGTCTCGCAAGTTATTGTCGATTTGGCAAGATTGAAGAAAAAGTCAGGCAGGTTTTTTGTACTTATAAATCCATAATGGACTTTAGCGTATTTTCCGTCAATCGCTTCCAGGCAATCCACGCACGGGGCTCAGGTGCAGGGGGAATCGGCTTCGGTGTGAGCGGACGGCGGGATCAGCGAAGCCAGGTATTCGCCAAACCCGCCCTGGCACTTGTAGTCCCGACGGGCGCTGGTAATCACCGGAATGGTGGCCGTCCAGGCGATCCGCGCGCCGGTCCGTTCAAGGTCGGCCACCAGGCGGACGTCTTCATCGGCGGCCAGGTGCTGAAACCCACCGGCGGTGCGATAGGCCTCGGCACTCAACCCAAGGTTTGCCCCATGGATGTGGCGGTGGTTTTCGATGAATCGGTAGCGCTCCAGGTATTGCGCGCGCACCCGTTCGCCGTGCTCGTTCCAGCTGTCGACCTCGACGGTGCCGCACACCGCGTCAGCGCCAAACCCGAGCTGGCGCACCAGCCAATCCTGGGGAACCCGCGTGTCTGCATCCGTGAAGGCAAGCCACTGCACGCCGCGCTTGAGCAACGCCTCGGCGCCGACGGCTCTGGCCTTGCCCACATTCTGAAAACGCACGTCGAGTGTCGCCGCACCGTGGGCCGCCGCCAACGCGTCGGTGCGGTCGGAACAGTCATCCAGAACCACGAGTATCTCAACCGGGCGGCCGTCAAGCGCGGGATGTTCACTGGCGAGCCGCACAGAAGCGAGGCACTCGCTGATCTGCCGCTCTTCATTATGGGCGGGTATCACGACTCCTATCATTGGCGTTGCCTCAGTTGGCGAAGTATGTCCAGCTATCGACATAGCGCTGAGGCAGAAGGTTTAAACAATCTTGTGCCGCCGCCTGACGACGCGCATCGTTGCCGCCGTGCCTCCCCAAAAAATTCGCACGAATGGCTTGCCTTCGCCTCATAGAGTGGTGACGCTTAGGTATTTGGGTAACCGTCAAAGGGCAAGGCGCATGCATCGAGTCACCACGAGCCGTTTTTTCACCGGGCTGTTCGCCCTGCTGATGCTGTGCGCTACGTTGCCCAGCCTCGCGCAGGCTGCGTCTTCGCCGATCAGCGACCCGCGCAGTGTGCCGCTGCTGGCTGAAGACGCCAGTGTGCAAGACCTCAACGACCAACTCGACCTGATCCGCCAGAAAGTCACGGGCAGCGCCAACGACGACCTGCTCTCGACCTTGCGCCAGGCCGCCTTGCAGGTGCAAAAACAGGCCGACACCCTGGCCGCCAAACAAATCCTCGATCTTGAACACCTGGATGACCAGCTCAACGTGCTTGGCCCGGTACAGGTCAATGAGCCCCCCAGCCTGACCCAACAACGCAGCGCATTGACCCGGCAGAAGAACACCCTGCTCAACGAGCAGCGCCAGGCCAGCAGCCTGAGCCAATCCGCCAGCGACATGGCCGCGCAGATCTTCAGCCTGCGCCGCAGCCTCTTCGACTCACAGATCAGCACCCGCTCGGCGAGCCCGATCAGCGTGGTGTTCTGGTCCAACATCATCCGCCCGACCGACGACGACCTCAGCCGTTTACGCAGCCTGTACGCCGATGTACGCAGCGTGACGGACACCGCCGTGGCGCCGGGAAACCGCTGGTTTTTCGTGAGCATGCTGTTCAGTGCGCTGCTGGTCTGGGTGACGGGACGACGGGTGTTGGAGCACACGCTGGTCCGGCTGACGGTGCGCTGGATCCCCGAAGGCCGCCTGCGTCGCAG
This sequence comes from Pseudomonas sp. GW704-F2, assembly GCF_059423025.1. Classification (NCBI taxonomy): domain Bacteria; kingdom Pseudomonadati; phylum Pseudomonadota; class Gammaproteobacteria; order Pseudomonadales; family Pseudomonadaceae; genus Pseudomonas; species Pseudomonas sp. GW704-F2. The sequence continues at coordinate 116,897 of NZ_JBWKXO010000019.1, forward strand.
TGCGCTGGCGCTGGCGGTGGGGCTGGCCACCGTGCTGACCATCAGCCTGGCCGCCACGCTGCTGCGCTGGGGCGTGCTACGCGACACCGTGCCCAGCGCCGACATGCTCACGCTGCTCGATCAATTGCAGACCCTGGTGGTGTTCTGCGCCTTCATTGTCGGCCTCGGTCGCGCCCTGTTGATGCGCGCGCATCCGTCCTGGCGCCTGCCCCAGATCCCCGACCAGATCGCCGTCGCCCTGGCCCCCTTCCCCGTGCTGATGGGCCTGGCCTTGATGCTGATCGGCACCCAGGAACGCATCAACAGCGTCATCGCCAGCAGCCTGGCACTGACCGCGGCGGTGAACGGCCTGACCGCGCTGGCTATCGCGCTGGTGTTCTTCTTCGGCCTGCTGCGTTACCGCCGCACCTGCCGCCGATACGCGCTTGAACGCATGAACGGCATCGCCGGGCTGATTCCGTTTGTCGCCGGGACCTGGATCGGGATCAGCCTGCTGGCGCTGTTGAGCGGCTACCTGACCCTGGCTTACTTCCTCACCGTCAAGCTGCTGTGGATGAGCGTGGTCGCGGCGACGGCTTATCTGCTGATCGCCTGCTTCGGCGACCTCTGCGAGACCCTGCTCTCGCCGAAACAGCCTGGCGGCCTGGCGCTCGGCTCGGCCCTGGGCCTGTCCGAACGCCACCAGGCACAGGCCAGCACGATACTCGCGGGCGTGGGCCGCACCCTGCTGATGTTCACCGCGGTGCTGTTGGCGTTCCTGCCCTCCGGCTCCAGCCCGGGCGAGCTGCTGGCGGGCCTGACGCAACTCGACCTGGGCAGCAAGCCGCTGGGCAACCTGAACATCGCCCCCGGCGATATTCTGCTGGCCCTTGTCCTGCTCGCGATCGGCCTGTTCGGCGTGCGCGTGCTCAAGAACTGGCTCGGCGAACGGCTGCTGCCGGAAACCAACATGGACGCCGGCATGCGCGCCTCGCTGGTGACCCTGGTGGGTTACATCGGCTTCGTGCTGGTCGCGGTGGTGGTGATGTCCACGCTGAATATCAGCCTGACCAACTTGACCTGGGTGGTCAGTGCGCTGTCGGTGGGCATCGGTTTCGGCCTGCAGGCGATCGTGCAGAACTTCATCTCCGGCCTGATCCTGCTCACCGAACGCCCGGTCAAAGTCGGCGATTGGGTCAGCCTCGCGGGCGTCGAAGGCGATATCCGCCGCATCAACGTGCGCGCCACGGAAATCCAGATGTCCGATCGTTCAACGGTGATCGTGCCCAACTCGCAGTTCATCACCCAGAACGTGCGCAACGTGACCATGGGCAATGCGCTGGGCGTGGTCGGCATCACCCTGACCCTGCCGCTGGAAACCGATGTGCTGCAGATCCGCGAACTGCTGTTGACGGCATTCACCGAACACGAAGACGTGCTGGACACGCCGGCGCCGTCGGTGACGTTCAAGGACCTGACCGCCAACGGATTGGTCATCGGCGTCAGCGGTTACGTCAACAGCCCGCGCTCGGTGGGAACAGCCCGCAGCGACCTGCTGTTCACCGTCCTTGGGCGCCTGCGCGAACTCGGCGTGGCGCTGTCATCGCCGCAGAGTATGGTGCTGATCAATGAGGCGGCGGAAAAAGCCTCGCCGGCCGATTAGAGCGCCACACAACCAAGCATCAGCACTCCGCCAATTGCGTTCTGATTTTTTCCACCACGCCCTGCATGGCCGGCAGATAGCGGCGGGCGGCTTCCTCAACTGACATCGCCTTGGCGATGTAGACCAGATTCAGGCAGCCCATCACCCGCTCCTCGTGCCTGATCGGAATCGCAATCGCAGCGATTTTACGCTCAAGGCCCCAGTGGGAATTGTTTTCGCCGTAGCCCTTGCCGAGGGTGTGCTCGACCAACCGATCGACAAAGCCGCGATCCGCTGCCAGCGCCGACTGTTCATCGTCGCGGCTGATCAACAACTCGATCAGCTCTTCGCGCTCGGCGGGCGGGCAGAACGCGAAGTACGCGCGCCCGATGGCGGTCATGAGCAAGGGTAAACGCCGGCCGACCATGGAGCGGTGAAACGACAGGCGACTGAAGCGATGCGTGGTCTCGCGTATCACCATGGCGTCGCCGTCCAGCGTACACAGGTCGGTGGGCCAGACCACTTGTTGCAGCAGCTCGCCGAGCAGCGGTGCGGCAATCGACGAAATCCATTGCTCGTCGCGAAATCCCTCGCTCAGTTCGCGGACTTTCAGCGTCAGGCGATAGCTGTCATCCGACTCGCTGCGGCGCACGTAACCCTCGGCCTGCAAGGTCTCCAGCAGCCGGCGAACCGTGGTCCGGTGCAGCCCGCTTTGCTCGGCCAACTGCGCCGTGCTGGCCCCGCCGTCGAAACGATTCAAGCCATTGATCAGGGCCAAACCCCGCATCAACCCACGAACGGTTTTGTATTCTGTTTCGCTCATGGACGCTCCATTATCGTTTCAAATCAACGCTGTGCACCTGGTGCACACTAGCAGGGGTTTTCGTTGTCCACCAGCCTCGTGATTTCCATACTGCGCCCCACAAGAAATCCAAAAACGCTGTACGGAGATACCCATGAGTCTTGCACCCGCTCCTTCCACATTGGAGCTGACCGCCGACGTTGCCATCGTCGGCGCCGGCCCTGTCGGCTTGATGATCGCCAATTACCTGGGGCAACGTGGCGTAAACGTCACCTTGGTGGAAAAGCTCGACACCCTGATCGACTACCCCCGCGCCATCGGCCTGGACGATGAAAGCCTGCGCACGTTCCAGGCCGTCGGTCTGGCGGACAAGGTGCTGCCGCATACCACGCCCTGGCACGCCATGCGTTTCCTGACGCCCAAGGGTCGCTGCTTTGCCGATATCCAACCGAAAACCGACGAGTTCGGCTGGTCCCGCCGCAACGCGTTCATTCAACCTTTGGCCGACCGCGTGCTGTTCGACGGCCTGCAGCGCTTCAGCAACGTCAAGGTGCTGTTCAGTCGCGAGCTAGACAGCTTTGAACAAAGCGACAGCGCGGTGGTGCTCAACCTCAAGGATCAGCATGGCCGCAGCGAACGCCTGAATGCCCGTTACCTGATCGGTTGCGACGGTGGCAACAGCCTGGTGCGGCGCAGCCTGGACATCAGTTTCGAAGGCAAGACCGCGCCCAATCAGTGGATCGTGGTCGACATCGCCAACGACCCGTTGTCCACGCCCCATGTCTATCTGTGCTGCGACCCGGTGCGTCCTTACGTGTCCGCCGCCCTGCCCCATGGCGTGCGTCGTTTCGAGTTCATGGTGATGCCCGGCGAAACCGAGACCGAGCTGAGCAAGCCCGAGAACCTGCGCAAGCTGCTGAGCAAAGTCTTGCCCAACCCCGACCGCATCGAGCTGATCCGCAGCCGCGTCTATACCCATAACGCGCGTCTGGCCGGGCGGTTCCGCCAGGGCCGGGTGCTGCTGGCCGGCGATGCCGCGCACATCATGCCGGTATGGCAAGGCCAGGGTTACAACAGCGGCATGCGCGATGCCTTGAACCTGGCGTGGAAACTCGCGCTGGTGATCAAGGGCCTGGCCGCCGACAGCCTGCTCGACAGCTACGAACAGGAGCGCCGCGACCACGCCAAGGCGATGATCAACCTCTCCGTACTCGCCGGCCACGTATTGGCGCCGCCGAAACGCTGGCAAGGCACCCTGCGCGATGGGGTGTCGTGGCTGCTCAACTACCTGCCGCCGGTCAAGCGCTACTTCGTCGAAATGCGCTTCAAACCGATGCCGCAATACACCCGGGGCGCGTTGATCGTGCCGACTGCAGCGGGCTCGCCGGTGGGCAAGATGTTCATTCAGCCAAAGGTCTTGACCGACGCCGGCACCACCGTGCTGCTGGACGAAGTGATTGGCGACAACTTTGCGATCATCGCCTGGGGCTGCGATCCGACCTGGGGCCTGTCGGCCACGCAAATCGCCCATTGGAAAGCCCTGGGCACGCGCTTCATCCAAGTGTTGCCGGACGTCCAGCTCCGAGTACCGAGCGATGCCGGCCAAGACGTGATCCGCGTGGGTGACAGCAGCGGGCGCTTGAAAGAATGGTTCGCGCTCGGCACCTCGTCCATCGCCCTGGTGCGTCCAGACCGCTTCCTCGCCGGCCTGGCGATCCCGCAAACCGTCGGCCAGGCCTGCGATGACCTGGCCCGGGCGCTCAAAGCCGTGCCGCCAACCTCGGTGAACGCTGTTGTCAGCAAGGTCGCATGACATGAGCGCCTTTGTGCATTGTTTGTCTCATACGCCGTTGGTGGGCTACGTCGATCCGGCGCCGCATGTGTTGGCTGAAGTCGACGGCGTGATCGACGCCGCGCGCGAGCGTATCGCCCGCTTCGACCCGCAGCTGGTGGTGCTGTTCGCTCCCGACCATTACAACGGCTTTTTCTACGACGTGATGCCGGCCTTTTGCATCGGCATGGCGGCCCACGCGATTGGCGATTTCGACACCGCCGCCGGCCCGCTCGACGTGCCCAAAGCGCTGGCCGAATCCTGCGCCCAGGCGGTGCTGGATGCCGGTGTCGATGCCGCGGTGTCGTATCGCATGCAGGTCGACCATGGGTTCGCGCAACCGTTGGAACTGTTGCTCGGCGGCTTGCAGCGCTGCCCGGTGATTCCGGTGTTTATCAACTCGGTGGCGGTGCCGCTGCCGAGTTTCAAGCGCGCCCGACTGTTGGGTGAAGCGATTGGCCAATGGGCCAAAGCGCTGGATAAACGTGTGCTGTTCCTCGCTTCCGGTGGCTTGTCCCATCAGCCACCGGTACCGGAACTGGCCAAGGTCGACGCACGCATGGCTGACCGTCTGATGGGCAGCGGGCGTCAGCTCCCCGCCGATGAACGACAGGCCCGCCAGAACCGGGTGATTCAAGCCGCCCGCGCTTTCGTCGAAGACCCGAACAGCCTGCACCCGCTGAACCCGGCCTGGGATCAGCAGTTTCTCGACAGCCTCGAACAGGGCCGTATGCGCGACCTCGACAGCTTGGGCAATGACGCGTTGTCGGCGCTGGCCGGCAAGTCGACCCATGAAGTCAAAACCTGGGTCGCCGCCTTCGCTGCCCTGAGTGCCTTCGGCCCGTATCAGACCGAAGGCCGCTACTACCGCCCGATTCCCGAGTGGATCGCAGGTTTCGGTGCGCTTGGCGCACAGCCGCTGCCCCCTCACCCATGAATTCAAGGAACACTGCCATGACTGCCACTGCTTTCAGTGAAGCCTCCACCAGCCGCTTTGCCCGTATCAAGGAAGGCGACCTGGACCTGCAACTGCACTACAACGACCTTGGCGAAGGCGCCGACACCGTGGTCATGCTGCACGGCTCCGGGCCGGGCGCGAGCGGCTGGGCCAACTTCAATCGCAATATCGAGCCGCTGGTGAATGCCGGTTTTCGCGTGATCCTGATGGATTGCCCCGGCTGGAGCAAAAGCGACACGATCGTCAGCGAAGGCTCGCGCTCGAACCTCAATGCCCAGGCGCTCAAGGGCCTGCTCGATGTGCTGGGGCTGGAGCGCGTGCACATCATCGGCAATTCGATGGGGGCCCACAGCACCGTCGCCTTCGCCCTGGAATACCCTGAGCGGATCGGCAAGCTGATCCTGATGGGCGGCGGCACCGGCGGCCCGAGTGCCTTCGTGCCGCAGCCCACCGAAGGCATCAAGCTGATCGGCGCGCTGTACCGCGACCCGACCATCGAGAACCTGAAGAAGATGATGAATGTCTTCGTTTTCGACGCCAGCGGCCTCACCGACGAACTGTTCCAGACCCGCCTGGACAACATCCTGTCGCGCCGCGATCACCTGGACAACTTCGTCAAGAGCAGCACGCTCAACCCCAAGCAATTTCCGGATTTCAGTCACCGCCTGCACGAAATCAGCGCCGACACCCTGCTCGTCTGGGGCCGCGAGGACCGCTTCGTGCCGATGGACACCGGCTTGCGCCTGCTGGCCGGCCTGCCCCGGGCGCAGTTGCATGTGTTCAACCGTTGCGGCCACTGGGCGCAGTGGGAACACGCCGAGAAGTTCAACCGCATGGTCCTGGACTTCCTGACCCACTGATCATCGAGGCTGACATGACACTGACTCAAGACACCCTGCAACAACTCGCCGCCGACCTGCGCCAGGCCGAAGACCACGGCGAAGCCATCGGGCCGCTGCGCGAGCGGATCGGTGCAGACAACGCCGCCGCCGCGTATGCCATCCAGCGCCTCAACGTCGACCACGGCGTGGCCAACGGGCGCCGCGTGGTCGGGCGCAAGATCGGCCTGACCAACCCCAAGGTCCAGGCCCAGCTGGGCGTGGACCAGCCGGACTTCGGCACCCTGTTTGCCGACATGTGCTACGGCGACAACGCCACCGTGCCGAGCGGCCGCGTACTGCAACCGAAGATCGAGGCTGAAATCGCGCTGATCCTCGAACGCGACCTGCCCCGCGCCGACACCACATTCGCCGACGTGATGGCGGCCACCGGCTGGGTCGTGCCGGCCCTGGAAATCGTCGGCAGTCGCATCCAGGGCTGGAACATCCGCTTCGTCGATACCGTGGCTGACAACGCGTCCAGCGGCTGCTTCGTACTCGGCGGCCCGGCTCGACGTCTCGATGGGCTCGACCTGCGCCAGGCCAGCATGCGGATGACCCGCAACGCTGAAGAAGTGTCCAGCGGCAGTGGCGCCGAATGCCTTGGTCACCCGCTCAATGCGGCGGTCTGGCTGGCCTGCGCCATGGCGCGCCTGGGCGATCCGCTGCGCGCCGGCGACATCATTCTCACCGGCGCGCTGGGGCCGATGGTGGCGGTCGCTGCCGGTGATCGGTTCGAGGCCGAGATCGACGGCATCGGCCGGGTCGGCGTGAACTTCTCGGTAGACAGTCGCGCCGAGTAATCGGCGACTTGCGTGCATATGAGGCAATAACAATGAATAAACTCAAAGTCGCCATCATCGGTTCCGGCAACATCGGCACCGACCTGATGATCAAGATCCTGCGCAACGCCAAACACCTGGAAATGGCGGTCATGGTCGGCATCGACCCGGCCTCCGACGGCCTCGCCCGCGCCCAGCGCATGGGCGTGGCTACCACCCACGAAGGCGTCGAAGGCCTGACCCGCATGGACGTGTTCCAGCACATCGACTTCGTCTTCGATGCCACCTCGGCCGGCGCGCATGTGCAGAACGATGCGTTCCTGCGCGCGATCAAGCCCGGCATCCGCCTGATCGACCTGACACCGGCAGCCATCGGTCCGTACTGCGTGCCGGTGGTGAACCTGGAGCAGAACCTCGATCAGCTCAACGTCAACATGGTCACCTGCGGCGGCCAGGCGACCATTCCGATGGTCGCCGCGGTGTCGCGCGTGGCCAAGGTGCATTACGCCGAGATCGTCGCCTCGATCGCGAGTAAATCCGCCGGCCCCGGCACCCGCGCCAACATCGACGAATTCACCGAAACCACCTCCAAGGCCATCGAAGTCATCGGCGGCGCGGCCAAGGGCAAGGCGATCATCGTGATGAACCCGGCCGAGCCGCCGTT
>NZ_JBWKXO010000020.1:0-2343 GCF_059423025.1 Pseudomonas sp. GW704-F2
TCGTTGGACTGCGCCGCGCCTTGCTTGCCATGACCGGAAGAAGCTCCCTGATTGGCCTGCCCCTGCCCCTGCCCCTGCGCTGCGGGAGGCATCCGGGTCTGGGGAGTATCCGCGCCCAACCTCTTACTCAAATCACCGATCTGGTCTTGAAGCCCTTTAACGACCGAATTGAAACCGGACTCCAACTTATTGAGCCTATCGCCCAGTTGCTTATTTTCGGCAGTCAAGCGCTCAAGGGAGGGAGGAGCATCCCGCCCGGCCCCTTGTGTATTGTCCATACGGCCGCGCGCTTCAGGCGACGTGCCGTTCTGCTTCGCCGCAGGATCACCACGAGTACTGGGGTTCGACAGTGCCGCCTCTTTTCCAGACGCTGCCTTCACCTTGGGGTGCTGCGCAAGCTGGTTCACTTGCTCCTGAAGCTTCATGATTTGCGGCGTTAACTTGGCGACCATCTGATCATATTTTTCGGCCAACTGTTTGTTCTGGCCAGAGAGGTGTTCCAGATGAGCGGGTACCGCGTTTTTTGCCGCAGACGACGCCTTGGCCAGAGGACTGTCAGGTACTCTGAGGCTCTCGTCGGCGCGACGGAGCCTGGCGTTCGGCGACATGTCATAGCCGACGGTGTTGGGCATTGGCGGGCGATTGTTTACGCTATTCATAAAAGGGCCTTTTCAGATTCAGGTGTTTGATCCACAAGCATCGCTTGCCAGATGACCCGCGCCTGCAGGGCATCTGACACCTGATTGGCTTCTATCTGAAAACGGTTCCGAAGATGTAGGACGCATCAATCGCAAAGTATGTCTGTGTCAAAACCTGCCCTTCGCGAGCGTGCGCAACCACGGCGCGGTCATATCACCCATAAATCCACAAAGCGATTCACCGGCGTGGCTTCAAGCCGCGCCTGATCCTTGCACAACGCAAAAATCTCGGCACTGCGCTGGGCCGTAAAGCGCGTCGCCAGGTTGGCCTTGAACTTGTCTTCCAGCAACGGAATACCGTCCACCCGGCGCCGACGATGCCCAATCGGGTACTCCACCGCGACCTGCTCGGTGTGGGTGCCATCGTTGAAGAACACCTGCACCGCGTTGGCGATGGAACGTTTGTCCGCCTCCAGGTATTCGCGGCTGTAGCGGGGCTCTTCGACGATCACCATCTTTTCGCGCAGCTCGTCGATGATCGGGTGCGCAGCGTGGAACTCATCTTCGTACTGCTCGGCCACCAGCGTGCCGAAGGCCAGCGGCACGGCGGTCATGTATTGCAGGCAGTGATCGCGGTCGGCCGCATTGGCCAATGGGCCGACCTTGGAAATGATCCGAATCGCCGACTCATGGGTGGTGATCACGATGCGTTCGATGTCGTGCAGGCGATCGACAACCTGCGGGTGCAAGGTCACCGCAGCTTCGCAGGCGGTTTGCGCGTGGAACTCGGCGGGAAAGCTGATCTTGAACAGCACGTTTTCCATCACATAGGTGCCGTAGGGTTGGGACAGGCTGAAGGTGCGCTTGTCTTCGGGCTTGAGCGCCAGGTCCTTGTTGGTGTGGCTGAACAGCACGTCGTAGAAGCCCCATTGCGGCGCGCTCAACACGCCGGGAATACCCATCTCGCCGCGCAGCGCGATGTCTGCCAGCCGCACACCGCGACTGGAGGCATCGCCCGCCGCCCAGGATTTGCGCGAACCGGCATTCGGTGCGTGCCGATAGGTGCGCAATGCCTGACCGTCGACAAAGGCGTGGGACAGCGCCGACAGCAGTTGCTCGCGGTTGGCGCCCATCAGCTTGGCGGTGACCGCCGTCGAGGCGACTTTCACCAGCAGCACATGGTCAAGACCGACACGGTTGAAGGAGTTTTCCAGGGCAATCACACCCTGGATCTCGTGGGCCATGATCATCGCTTCCAGCACTGCGCGCACGGTCAGCGGCGCGTCGCCATTGGCCACGCGTCGTTGCGAGAGGTGATCGGCCACGGCGAGGATGCCGCCGAGGTTATCCGAGGGGTGGCCCCATTCGGCGGCGAGCCAGGTGTCGTTGTAGTCGAGCCAGCGCACGATGCAGCCGATGTCCCAGGCGGCCTTGACCGGGTCGAGCCGGAACGACGTGCCCGGCACCCGCGCGCCGAACGGCACCACCGTGCCCTCGACCAGCGGCCCCAGGTGCTTGGTGCATTCCGGGAACCGCAGCGCCAGCAGGCCGCAACCGAGGGTGTCCATCAGGCAGTTGCGCGCAGTGTCCAGCGCGGCTGGGGAGTCGATCCGGTAGTTGAGGACGTAGTCAGCGATGTCCTGCAAAACCTGGTCGTAGTCGGGGCGGGTGTTCTGGTCGACGTTGGCGCTCATGGCTGTTCTCC
>NZ_JBWKXO010000020.1:2442-114565 GCF_059423025.1 Pseudomonas sp. GW704-F2
ATCAACACCCGCGCGCTACGGCTCATGATGGCCTTCTTCACCACCCATTCGCCGTTGACCTGGGTGGCTTCAGCGCCGACCCGCAAGGTGCCGGACGGATGCCCGAAGCGCACCGCGTTGCGTTCTACGCCGCCCGCCGCGAGGTTGACCAAGGTCCCGGAAATCGCCGCAGCCGTGCCGATCGCCACCGCTGCGGTGCCCATCATCGCGTGGTGCAACTTGCCCATGGACAAGGCACGCACCAGCAGGTCGATATCGCCGGCCTTGATCGCCTTGCCGCTGGAAGCCACGTAGTCCGCAGGCGGTGCCACGAAGGCCACCTTTGGCGTGTGCTGACGCTGGGCGGCCTCGTCCAGATGCTTGATCAGGCCCATGCGCAACGCGCCATAGGCCCGCACCGTCTCGAACATCGCCAGGGCTTTCGGGTCGCCGTTGATTGCGCCTTGCAGCTCGGTACCGGTATAGCCCAGGTCTTGCGCGTTGATGAAGATTGTCGGGATACCCGCGTTGATCAGCGTGGCCTTGAAGGTGCCGACACCCGGCACCTCCAGGTCATCGATCAGGTTGCCGGTGGGGAACATCGAACCACCGCCGCCCTCTTCTTCAGCGGCCGGGTCCAGGAACTCCAACTGCACTTCGGCGGCCGGGAAGGTCACGCCGTCCAGTTCGAAGTCGCCGGTTTCCTGCACCGCGCCGTCGGTGATCGGTACGTGGGCGATGATGGTCTTGCCGATATTGGCCTGCCAGATCCGTACCACGGCCACGCCGTTGCGGGGCACGCGGGCCGGGTCGACCAGGCCCGCGCTGATGGCGAAGGAACCCACCGCCGCCGACAGGTTGCCGCAGTTGCCGCTCCAGTCGACGAACGGTTTGTCGATGGCGACCTGGCCGAACAGGTAGTCCACGTCATGCTCGGCGCGGCTGCTCTTGGCCAGGATCACGGTTTTGCTGGTGCTCGACGTGGCGCCGCCCATGCCGTCGATCTGCTTGTCATAGGGATCGGGGCTGCCGATCACCCGCAACAGCAGGGCATCGCGTGCGGCCCCCGGGACCTGCGCCGACTCGGGCAGGTCCTGGACGCTGAAAAACACACCCTTGCTGGTGCCGCCACGCATGTAGGTGGCGGGGATCTTGATTTGCGGTACGTGTGACATGGTTATCCTCTTCAGGCGGTCGCCGCCGATTCCAGGAAGTCCTGGGCAAAACGTTGCAACACGCCGCCCGCCTCGTAGATCGACACTTCTTCGGCGGTGTCCAGGCGGCAGGTCACCGGCACTTCGACACGTTCGCCATTCTTGCGGTTGATCACCAGGGTCAACTGCGCGCGCGGGGTGCGTTCGCCGACCACGTCATAGGTTTCGCTGCCGTCGATCTTCAACGTATGACGGTCGGTGCCCGGCAGGAACTCCAGCGGCAACACGCCCATGCCCACCAGGTTGGTGCGGTGAATGCGTTCGAAACCTTCGGCGGCAATCGCTTCCACACCCGCCAGGCGCACGCCCTTGGCTGCCCAGTCGCGGGACGAACCCTGACCGTAGTCAGCGCCAGCGATGATGATCAGCGGCTGCTTGCGCTCCATGTAGGTTTCGATGGCTTCCCACATGCGCGTGACCTTGCCTTCCGGCTCGATGCGCGCCAGGGAACCCTGCTTGACCTTGCCGTTTTCGACGACCATTTCGTTGAACAGTTTCGGGTTGGCGAAGGTGGCGCGTTGCGCGGTCAGGTGGTCGCCCCGGTGGGTCGCGTAAGAGTTGAAGTCGACTTCCGGCAGGCCCATTTTCACCAGGTATTCGCCGGCGGCGCTGTCGAGCATGATCGCGTTGGACGGCGACAGGTGGTCGGTGGTGATGTTGTCCGGCAGCACTGCCAGCGGGCGCATACCCTTAAGCGGCCGCGCACCGGCCAGCGCGCCTTCCCAGTACGGCGGACGGCGGATATAGGTGCTTTGCGGGCGCCACTCATACAGCGGCGCGACTTTCGGGCCGGTGTCTTCGTGGATCGCGAACATCGGGATATACACTTTGCGGAACTGCTCCGGCTTGACCGACGCCTTGACCACCGCGTCGATTTCTTCGTCGCTCGGCCAGATGTCTTTCAGGCGGATTTCCTTGCCGTTGGCGTCGAGGCCCAGCACGTCCTTCTCGATGTCGAAACGGATGGTACCGGCAATCGCATAGGCCACCACCAGCGGCGGCGAAGCCAGGAACGCTTGCTTGGCATACGGGTGGATACGCCCGTCGAAGTTGCGGTTACCCGACAACACGGCGGTGGCGTACAAGTCGCGGTCAATGATCTCTTGCTGGATCACCGGGTCGAGCGCACCGGACATACCGTTGCAGGTGGTGCAGGCGAAGGCCACCACACCGAAACCGAGTTTTTCCAGTTCGTGCCCAAGGCCGGCTTCTTCGAGGTACATGGCCACGGTTTTCGAACCGGGCGCCAGGGACGACTTGACCCACGGCTTGCGGCTCAGCCCCAGCTTGTTGGCGTTGCGCGCCAGGAGGCCGGCGGCGATCACGTTGCGCGGGTTGCTGGTGTTGGTGCAGCTGGTGATCGCGGCAATGATGACCGCACCGTCGGGCATTTGCCCCGGTACTTCTTCCCACTGGCCGGAGATGCCTTTGGCGGCGAGGTCGCTGGTGGCGACACGGGCGTGCGGGTTGCTCGGGCCGGCCATGTTGCGCACGACGCTGGACAGGTCGAAGGTCAGGCCGCGCTCGTATTTCGCGCCCTTGAGGTCGTCGGCCCACAGGCCGGTCTGGCGTGCGTATTGCTCGACCAGAGCGACTTGTGCGTCTTCACGGCCAGTGAGTTTCAGGTAGGCAATGGTCTGCGGGTCGATGTAGAACATCGCCGCGGTGGCGCCGTATTCCGGGGCCATGTTGGAGATGGTCGCGCGGTCGCCCAGGGTCAGTGCCGATGCACCTTCGCCGAAGAACTCGAGCCATGCGCCCACCACTTTCTGTTGACGCAGGAACTCGGTCAGCGCCAGCACCATGTCGGTGGCGGTGATGCCGGGTTGCAGCTTGCCCGTCAGCTCCACGCCGACGCTTTCCGGCAGGCGCATCCACGAGGCGCGGCCGAGCATCACGCTCTCCGCTTCGAGGCCGCCGACGCCGATGGCGATCACGCCGAGGGCATCCACGTGCGGGGTGTGGCTGTCGGTGCCGACGCAGGTGTCGGGGAACGCCACGCCGTCACGCACCTGGATCACCGGAGACATTTTCTCCAGGTTGATCTGGTGCATGATGCCGTTGCCCGGCGGGATCACGTCGACGTTCTTGAAGGCTTTTTTGGTCCACTCGATAAAGTGGAAGCGGTCTTCGTTGCGGCGGTCTTCGATGGCGCGGTTTTTCTCGAACGCGTCCGGGTCGAAACCACCGGCTTCGACGGCCAGGGAGTGGTCGACGATCAGTTGGGTCGGCACCACCGGGTTGACCTGGGCCGGGTCGCCGCCTTGCAGGGCGATGGCATCGCGCAGGCCGGCGAGGTCGACCAGGGCGGTCTGGCCGAGGATGTCATGGCACACCACCCGCGCCGGGAACCAAGGGAAGTCGAGGTCGCGCTTGCGCTCGATCAGTTGGCTCAGGGAAGCGTTGAGGGTGGCCGGGTCGCAACGACGCACCAGGTTTTCCGCGAGTACGCGGGAGGTGTAAGGCAAGGTGGCGTAGGCGCCGGGGGTGATTGCATCGACAGCCGCGCGGGCGTCGAAGTAATCGAGGCGGCTGCCGGGGAGCGATTTGCGAAATTCAGTGTTCATCGTCAGGACTCGGTCACGGTGATTACAAAAGGAACCCACTGATCCAGATTTGAAATGTGATTCAAATGTGGGAGGGGGCAAGCCCCCTCCCACCTTTTGACCTCATTTCAATCCTGGAATCGTCGGCCTTCAGCGACGTTCGATTGGCACGAACTTGCGCTGTTCGACGCCGATGTACTCAGCGCTTGGACGGATGATGCGGTTGTTGGCGCGCTGTTCGAACACATGCGCGGCCCAGCCGGTGAGGCGCGAGCACACGAAGATCGGGGTGAACAGCTTGGTCGGGATGCCCATGAAGTGGTACGCCGAGGCATGGTAGAAGTCGGCGTTGGGGAACAACTTCTTCTGCTCCCACATGACCTTGTCGATGGCTTCGGAGACCGGGAACAACACTTTGTCGTCCACTTCTTCGGCGAGCAGTTTCGACCAGCCCTTGATGACCTCATTGCGCGGGTCGCTGTCTTTGTAGATCGCGTGACCGAAGCCCATGATCTTGTCCTTGCGCGCCAGCATGGCGAGGGTGCCGTCGACGGCGTCCTCGGCCGACAAGAAGCGCTCGATCATTTCCATCGCCGCTTCGTTGGCGCCGCCGTGCAGCGGGCCGCGCAGCGAACCGATGGCGGCGGTGATGCACGAATACAAGTCAGACAGGGTCGACGCACAGACACGCGCGGTAAAGGTCGACGCGTTGAATTCGTGCTCGGCGTACAGGATCAGCGACACGTTCATCACTTTGACGTGCAACTCGCTCGGCGTCTTGCCGTGCAGCAGGTGCAGGAAGTGACCGCCGATGGAAGGTTCGTCGGTCACGCAGTCGATGCGTTTGCCGTCATGGCTGAAGCGGTACCAGTAGCACATGATCGCCGGGAAGGCCGCGAGCAGACGGTCGGTGACATCGCGCTGAACGCTGAAGTCCTGCTCCGGCTCGAGATTGCCGAGGAACGAGCAACCGGTACGCATCACGTCCATCGGGTGGGCGTCGGCCGGGATGCGCTCGAGCACTTCCTTGAGCGCCTGGGGCAGGTCACGCAGCTTGCTCAGCTTGGCGCTGTAGGCAGCCAGTTCGGTCTTGGTCGGCAATTCGCCGTACAGCAGCAGGTAGGCGACTTCTTCGAACTGCGCATCAGCGGCCAGTTCGCGCACGTCGTAGCCGCGATAGGTCAGGCCGGCACCGGCCTGGCCCACGGTGGACAGTGCGGTCTGCCCGGCCACCTGGCCACGCAGGCCAGCGCCGCTCAGTACTTTTGCTTCAGCCATGGTTACTCTCCAATTTTGTAGTTATCCGGGAGGCGCGTTCGTTACTTCTTGGCGGCGAACAGCGCGTCGAGCTTCTGCTCGAAGGTGTGGTAGTCGATGCGATCGTAAAGCTCCATGCGGGTTTGCATGGTGTCGATCACGTTCTGTTGGGTGCCGTCGCGACGGATCGCGGTGTAGACGTTTTCGGCGGCCTTGTTCATGGCGCGGAAGGCCGAGAGCGGGTACAGCACGATGGAAACATCGGCAGATTTCAGTTGATCGACGGTGTACAACGGGGTTGCACCGAACTCGGTAATGTTAGCCAGGATCGGCGCCTTTACCTTTGACGCGAACAGCTTGTACATGTCCAGCTCGGTGATGGCTTCCGGGAACACCATGTCGGCGCCGGCCTCGATGCAGGCGGCGGCGCGGTCCAGGGCGGATTCCAGGCCTTCGACGGCCAGCGCATCGGTACGCGCCATGATCACGAAGCTGTCATCGGTGCGCGCATCCACGGCGGCCTTGATGCGGTCGACCATTTCCTGCTGGGACACGATTTCTTTGTTCGGGCGATGACCGCAGCGCTTGGCGCCGACCTGGTCTTCGATATGGATGGCAGCGGCGCCGAACTTGATCATCGACTTGACGGTGCGTGCCACGTTGAACGCCGAGGAGCCGAAACCGGTGTCCACGTCCACCAGCAGCGGCAGGTCGCACACGTCGGTGATGCGGCGCACGTCGGTCAGCACGTCATCAAGGCCGGTGATGCCCAGGTCCGGCACGCCGAGGGAGCCCGCGGCCACCCCGCCACCCGACAGGTAGATCGCCTTGAAACCGGCGCGCTTGGCCAGCAGTGCGTGGTTGGCATTGATCGTGCCGACCACCTGCAATGGGTGTTCGCTGGCGACCGCGTCACGGAAACGCTGGCCTGGAGTGCGGTTGTTATTGGAACTCATGACTCACCTCGCTGAGTGGCTGTCTGGGGAGCACCGCCTGGGAAGTGGCGGGCGATATTGCGTTTGGAGGCGCCGATGTGACGACGCATCAACAACTCGGCCAGTTCACCGTCGCGATCGGCGATCGCGTCAAGAATACGGTGATGCTCGGCAAAGGCCTGGCGTGGACGATTGGGGGTTGCGGAGAACTGGATGCGGTACATACGCACCAACTGGTACAGCTCGCCGCAGAGCATTTGGGTCAAGGTGCGGTTGCCCGCGCCCTGGATGATCCGGTAATGAAAGTCGAAGTCGCCTTCCTGCTGGTAATAGCCGACACCCGCCTGGAACGCCGCATCCCGTTCGTGGGTGTGCAGCACCTGGCGCAGTTCTTCGATCTCCGCATCGGTCATGCGCTCGGCGGCCAGGCGGCACGCCATGCCTTCGAGGGATTCGCGGATTTCATAGAGTTCGATCAATTCCGCGTGGCTCAACGACACCACGCGAGCGCCCACATGGGGCACGCGCACCAGCAGGCGCTGGCCTTCGAGACGGTGGATCGCCTCACGCAACGGGCCGCGGCTGATGCCGTAGGTGCGCGCCAGTTCCGGCTCGGAGATCTTGCTGCCGGGGGCGATCTCGCCTTTGACGATAGCGGCCTGTATACGCCTAAAGACATTCTCCGACATTGTCTGGGATTCTTCCGGGGAGACCACCGGAGCTTCCGATTGATCCAGCATATTGTCGACACCTTTAAAAGCAATGCCGCAAAAACTAGCCAATAAGCCCTACTTAGTCAAAGAATAAATCAACATTGTCGACAATCGTCTAATAACCGCCGTTGTAAGCAACAAGGACATGGCCGCCTGCCAGCGCTGGCGCCAAAAAAGCATCATGTTAGAATAGATGCCGCTTTTGCCTGACATCTCTTGATGAAACGGCGCACGAGGGAGCTTGCGCAGCAATGCCAGTCGCCTTGAATTGAACATCGCACTGCACCGCCTCAGGATTTATGAGACTCAAGCCCTTCCCCCGATTGTTTTGCCTACTGTTCATACCAGGACTTATGCCGGGGCTATGCGCTGCCGCCGAGAAGACCGTGTATGGCCTCAACGAATACGCCAAGCTGGCGGATATCGACCTGGAAGTGGCGGCCAAACTCGACACCGGCGCCAAGACCGCCTCGTTGAGCGCCCGCGATATCAAACGCTTCAAGCGCAACGGCGAATCCTGGGTACGCTTCTACCTGGCCATCGACACCGCCCATTCCCACCCCATCGAACGCCCACTGGCCCGCGTCAGCAAGATCAAGCGCCGCGCCGGTGACTACGACCCCGATGAGGACAAGAACTACACCGCCCGTCCGGTGATTGCCCTGGATATCTGCATGGGTAGCGCTTTACGCAGCATCGAAGTGAACTTGACTGACCGCAGCGCTTTCCAATACCCGCTGCTGATCGGCTCCGAAGCGCTGAAACGCTTTGATGCGCTGGTCGACCCCAGTCTTAAATACGCAGCGGGCAAACCTGCCTGCGCCGCCGACGCTCATACCGCCGAGTAAACCGAATGCGCTCTCTGACCCTGCACCTGAAAATCCTCATCACCCTCCTGGTGGTGCTGGGTATTTCGGTCACCGCCTACCAGATCTTCGTGCTGGGCATTCCCGTCACCGAGGACGCCACCGACGACTTGTGGAACATCGACGCCAAGGTCGAGTTCGTCGCCAACCCGAAAGACCCGGTGAAGATCCAGATGTTCGTGCCGCCCCTGAGCCGCGACTTCGTCAGCCTCAATGAGAGTTTCATCTCGAATAACTACGGGGTCAGCGTCAACCGCATCGATGGCAACCGCAAGGTCACCTGGTCGGCGCGCCGGGCCAAGGGCAAGCAGACCCTGTATTACCGCCTGGTGCTGACCAAGCGTTACAGCGGTGAAAAGGTCAAGATCAAGGGCCCGACCTTCCGCGACAGCATCGCCGTGGAAGGCCCGGAAAAAATCGCCGCCGAAGCCCTGCTCGCGCCGATCCGCCAGCACTCGGCCGATGTGGAAACCTTTATTACCGAAGCAATCAAGCGCACCAACAACCTCAACGACGACAACGTCAAGCTGCTGCTGGCGGGCGACCCGTCGACGCCGCACAAGGCCAAGATCGTCGAACTGCTGCTGTCCATCGCCCACGTGCCGGTGGAAAAGGTCCACACCATCCGCCTCGTCGCCGACCAGCCGCAAACCCCGGAACTGTGGCTGCGCAGCTTCAATGGCAATGACTGGCTGTACTTCAACCCGGAAACCGGCGAACCAGGCCTGCCCGCCGACCGCCTGTTGTGGTGGACCGGCGATGAAAACCTGATCACCGTCGATGGCGGCAAGAAAGCCATGGTCACCTTCAGCCTGAACAACAGCGAAATGAACGCGATCCGCCTGGCCAAGCTGACCGACGAAAACACCGACGCCAACTTCCTCGAATACTCGCTGTACGGCCTGCCGCTGCAAACCCAGCAGACCTTCATGATCATGGTGATGATCCCGATCGGCGTGCTGGTGATCCTGATCCTGCGCAACCTGATCGGCCTGCAGACCCTGGGCACGTTTACCCCGGTGCTGATCGCCCTGGCGTTCCGCGAGACTCAGCTGGGCTTCGGGATTGTGCTGTTTACGATCATCACCGCGCTGGGCTTGTCGCTGCGCTCGTACCTGGAACACCTGAAGTTGCAGATGCTGCCGAGGCTGTCGGTGGTGCTGACCTTCGTGGTGGTGCTGATCGCGGCCATCAGCCTGTTCAGCCATAAACTGGGGCTGGAGCGCGGGCTGTCGGTGGCGCTGTTCCCGATGGTGATTCTGACCATGACCATCGAACGCCTGTCGATCACCTGGGAAGAACGCGGCGCCAGCCATGCGCTGAAAGTGGCGATCGGCACGCTGTTCGCGGCGTCCCTGGCGCACCTGATCATGAGCGTGCCGGAGCTGGTCTACTTTGTGTTCACCTTCCCGGCGATCCTGCTGATCCTGGTGGGCTTCATGCTGGCCATGGGGCGTTATCGCGGCTACCGCCTGACCGAGCTGGTGCGCTTCAAGGCCTTCCTCAAGGCTGACTCGTAATGTTCGGCTTCTGGAAGACCTGGAAGGCCCTGGAAGCGCGGGGCATCATGGGCATCAACCGGCGTAATGCGGACTACGTGCTCAAGTACAACAAGCGCAGCCTGTACCCGATCGTGGATGACAAGATCATCACCAAGGAACGCGCGCTGGCGGCCGGCATCCATGTGCCGGAAATGTACGGGGTGATTTCCACCGAGAAGGAAATCGACAAGCTCGACGAGATCATCCAAGGGCGCAGCGACTTCGTGATCAAACCGGCCCAGGGCGCTGGCGGTGACGGCATCCTCGTCATCGCCGACCGCTTTGAGGAGCGTTATCGCACGGTCTCCGGCAAGATCATCAGCCATGAGGAAATCGAGCATCAGATTTCCAGCATCCTCACCGGCCTGTACTCCCTGGGCGGCCACCGCGACCGCGCGCTGATCGAGTACCGCGTGGTGCCCGACCAGATTTTCAAGAGCATCAGCTACGAAGGCGTGCCGGATATCCGCATCATCGTGCTGATGGGCTACCCGGTGATGGCCATGCTGCGCTTGCCGACCCGCCAGTCCGGCGGCAAGGCCAACCTGCACCAGGGCGCGATCGGCGTGGGCGTCGACCTGGCCACCGGCCTGACCCTGCGCGGCACCTGGCTGAACAACATCATCACCAAACACCCCGACACCACCAACGCGGTGGATGGCGTGCAACTGCCCAACTGGGACGGTTTCATGAAGCTCGCCGCCGGCTGCTATGAGCTGTGCGGGCTGGGCTACATCGGCGTGGACATGGTGCTGGACCAGGAAAAAGGCCCACTGATCCTCGAACTGAATGCGCGGCCGGGGCTGAATATCCAGATCGCCAACGACTGCGGCCTGACCCTGCGCACCCACGCGGTCGAGGCACGACTGGAAACCCTGAAAGCTGCTGGCGTGACGGAAACGCCGGAAGAACGGGTGAAGTTCGTGCAGGCCATGTTCGGGCACATCCCCGCCGTCGAAGGCTGAGCCGGCCTTCGATCTGTCTATCCCCGACATCCCCCCTAGGACCAAATCCTACGGGGGTCTACAATCCCCTCCCCCACGCCATCAGCTGATCCACCCCGCATGTCGACCTGTTCCGTACACCCACTGCCCTACCGGGCCAACCCCGCCGAGTATTTTGCGGCGATTCGCCATGCCCCTGGCGCGGTGCTATTGGACAGCGGCCGCCCGACCGCCGAGCGGGGCCGTTATGACCTGCTCAGCGCCTGGCCCGAAGCGACGTTGGCGGTGCGGCCTGACGAGAGCGGCAGCGAGTTCCTGCAACGCCTGCGGGAAAACCTTACACAGTTGGGTGAGGCGGCATTGCCGGCCGGCTACGAGTTGCCGTTCGCCGGCGGCCTGATCGGTTACCTGAGCTACGATTTCGGCCGGCACCTGGAACAGTTGCCGCACCGCGCGGTGGACGATCTGCACCTGCCGGACGCACGTTTTGGGCTGTACGCCTGGGCCCTGGTCAGCGATCACCAGGCGCAGACCAGCCAGTTGGTGTTTCACCCGACACTGGCCGATGGCGAGCGGCAGCGACTGATCAAGCTGTTCAGCCAGCCAGCCGCCGAGATAGCCGCCAACTTCAAGCTCCACGGCCCCATGGCCCCCGACATCAGCGCCCAGACCTACGCGCAGGCCATCGCCCGCATCCACGACTATATCCGCGCGGGCGACTGCTACCAGGTCAACTTCACCCAGCGCTTTCGCGCAGCGTGCAGCGGCGATCCGTGGGCGGCCTACTGCGCCTTGCGCGAAGCCTGCCCGACGCCATTTTCCGGGTTCCAGAGCCTGCCGGATGACGGCGCGGTACTGAGCCTGTCGCCGGAACGTTTCGTCAGGATCAGCCAGCGCCAGGTCGAAACCCGCCCGATCAAAGGCACCCGCCCGCGCGGCCTGACGCCTGAAGAAGACGCCGCCAACGCCGCCGAACTGCTGGCCAGCCCCAAGGATCGTGCCGAGAACCTGATGATCGTCGATCTGTTGCGCAACGACCTCGGGCGCACCTGCCGCACCGGCTCGGTGAAAGTGCCGGAGTTGTTCAGCCTGGAAAGCTACCCCAACGTGCATCACTTGGTCAGCAGCGTCACCGGCGAATTGGCCGACGACAAGGACGCCCTGGATCTGATCGCCGGCAGCTTCCCTGGCGGCTCCATCACCGGCGCACCAAAGATCCGCGCAATGCAGATCATCGACGAACTGGAGCCAACCCGCCGCGGGCTGTACTGCGGCTCGCTGGTGTACCTGGACGTGCGTGGCGAGATGGACAGCTCCATCGCCATCCGCAGCCTGCTGGTCAAGGACGGCCAGGTGTGCTGCTGGGGCGGCGGCGGGATCGTCGCCGATTCGCAATGGCAGGCGGAATATCAGGAGTCGCTGACCAAGGTGCGGGTATTGTTACAAACCCTGGAAAGCCTGTAACGCAGCGCCCTTCCTGGCGTTGGGAGGCAACGCCCGGCCGCGGAAAAAACCTGAATCAGAACCGCTGTGGACGGCCTGTGAATCGGAGGATAGCGTCCGGTTTCGACCGTCCACCCGCCATCTGTGAAGGATCACATGAAGCGATTGCTTACTCGTCAGAAAATATTTCCAAGATTGCATCTGCACTTGCCAGAGCCTAACATCTCCCAAATTGGGAGGTTAGGATCATGCGGATAATCGCGTTCTCGACCTGACGTCTCTTCTGGGAGAGCCACCCAGCTTACATCGACGCCAAAACACCGCTGGTCGAGTTGTATCGCCATATGGAGAAGGCTGCATACCCAACGCCGCAAGCGCTCAAGGCGGAGCTCGGAACCGCGAGCATCCTCAAAGGCAGCAGGGTTGTATTCAACGTGGGCGGCAACCGGTATCGAGTGATCATGGCGATCAATTATCAGCGTCAGCTTGGGTTCATACGTTTCGTGGGAACCCACGCACAGTACGATCAGATCAACGCGGAGACCGTGTGATGAACATCAAACCCATACATTCCCAAGAAGACCTCACCGCCGCGCTCGCACGCGTCGAACAGATATGGGAAGCGCCAATCGGCTCGCCTGAGGGCGATGAGCTGGAAATTCTTGCGGTCCTCATTGAAAAGTACGAGGCCGAACATTATCCGATGCCGCCGTCGGACCCGGTGGAAGCCATCCGCTTTCGCATGGAGCAACTCGGCATGACGGCGCGCGACCTGGAGGCCTTCATCGGCACCAGCGGCCGGGTGTCCGAAGTGCTCAACCGCAAGCGCAAGCTGAGCCTGTCGATGATCAAGCGCCTGCATGAAGGCTTGAGCATCCCGTATGAGCGGTTGCTGGCAGGGGCTTAAGATCTCAGGCGGCTGTAGGCCCGCGCCCACATTCGACCGCGCTTCCAGAGGATAAACGCGGTCGAATGTGGGAGCGGGCTTGCTCGCGATGGGGCCGCCAACTGCGCGGAACGACTTACAGGCTCAACGGCCGGTTCGAAGCCTTGATGAACTCGTTCTTCAGCTCTTCAAACGTATGCACCGCCGGGAACTGCGGGAACTCGCGGATCACATTCTCCGGCGCATGGAACAGAATCCCGCGGTCGGCCTCGCCCAGCATGCTGGTGTCGTTGTACGAATCGCCGGCAGCGATCACGCGGTAGTACAGGCTCTTGAACGACAGCACCGACTGGCGCTTGGGGTCTTTCTGGCGCAGTTGGTAGCTGACCACGCGGTCGGTTTCGTCAGTGATCAGGCGGTGGCACAACAGGGTCGGGAACCCCAACTGGCGCATCAGCGGCTGGGAGAATTCGTAGAAGGTGTCCGACAGGATCACCACCTGGAAGCGCTCGCGCAGCCAGTTGACGAACTCGATGGCACCGTCCAGCGGCTTGAGGGTAGCGATCACTTCCTGGATATCGGCGAGCTTGAGCCCGTGTTCGTCGAGGATGCGCAGGCGTTGCTTCATCAGCACGTCGTAGTCGGGAATGTCCCGGGTGGTCGCCCGCAGGGATTCAATACCGGTTTTTTCGGCGAAGGCGATCCAGATTTCCGGAACCAATACCCCTTCCAGGTCGAGACAGGCAATTTCCACGAGACACTCCTATTTGTATTGTTCAAGTCGAGCGAGCAAAAAGACTGCCGAACTCTAGCGATTCAAGGCGGCGGCCGCAACGCAGGGCGGATTTTGATACCATCACTCTCCTATAGAGCGCTCAGCGCCACTGACCTGTAGGAACCGTCCTGATGAACCAAGCCTTCGATGTCGTTGAACTCGCCACGACCTATGCCAACAAATCTGCCCAGGACATTCTCAAGCTGGCGTTCAGCCAGTTCGGCGATGACCTGTGGATTTCCTTCAGCGGTGCCGAGGATGTGGTGCTGGTGGACATGGCCTGGAAGCTGAACAAGAACGTCAAGGTGTTCAGCCTCGACACCGGCCGCCTGCACCCGGAGACCTACCGTTTCATCGAACAGGTGCGCGAGTTCTACAAGATCGACATCGAGCTGATCTCGCCGGACCAGAGCAAACTGGAACCCTTCGTCAAAGAGAAAGGCTTGTTCAGCTTCTACAAAGACGGCCATGGCGAATGCTGCGGTGTGCGCAAGATCGAGCCGCTGCGCCGCAAGCTCTCCGGCGTGCGCGCCTGGGCTACCGGCCAGCGCCGCGATCAGAGCCCCGGCACCCGCAGCCAAGTGGCGGCGCTGGAAATCGACACGGCCTTCTCCACCCCGGAGCGCACCCTGTACAAGTTCAACCCACTGGCGCAGATGACCAGCGAAGAGATCTGGAGTTACATCCGCATGCTGGAGCTGCCGTACAACAGCCTGCACGAGCGCGGTTTTATCAGCATCGGCTGCGAGCCCTGCACCCGCCCGGTGTTGCCAAACCAGCACGAGCGCGAAGGCCGCTGGTGGTGGGAAGAAGCCACGCAGAAGGAATGCGGGCTGCATGCCGGGAATCTCATCAGCAAGGCCTAAGCGCTGACGCAGTCAACCATGTGGGAGGGGGAGCAAGCCCCCTCCCACATTTGTTTCGCACTGAACAAGAATATGTACACACAAATGTAACCATCGGTGCCATTTATGTGTGCAATCCACCGACCTGCGCACCAAAACGTAACATCTCCTCTCTGCCGCTGTTTATCCTCTAAACAGAGGTTCTGCCCCGTCAAAAATAAATACCTGTTCAAACGGTCAATTTATATCGCTTTGAATTCAGTCAGTTATTTATAGAACCTATAAAAACGAAATTAACCAAGGTTTTCATAGATCGAAAACTGGCACGTATGTGGCTTAAGGTGAAGTACGCTTTGTATACAATAAATACAAAACATACATACACTTTCCCGCTGCGGCTTTGCTGCAGCAGTGCTGGAGCCTGCCGGAATGCGTACACGCCTCTCGAACACCCTCGCACTGGATCTGCCCTCCTCCGCCCTCAACCCCGAGGCCGCGAGCCCCGGCCCGCTGGTACTCAGCCCGCGCCTGCACAACCGGGACCTGGCGCCGACCAAGGTCGAAGGCCGACGCTGGGGGCGCTACAGCATCTTTGCGTTATGGACCAACGACGTACACAACATCGCCAATTACTCGTTCGCCATTGGCTTATATGCGCTGGGCCTGGGTGGCTGGCAGATTCTGTTATCCCTGGGGATCGGCGCGGCGCTGGTGTACTTCTTCATGAACTTGTCGGGTTATATGGGGCAGAAGACCGGGGTGCCGTTTCCGGTGATCAGCCGCATCAGCTTCGGCATTCACGGCGCACAGATTCCGGCCTTGATCCGTGCGGTTATTGCGATTGCCTGGTTTGGTATCCAGACCTACCTGGCCTCGGTGGTGTTCCGAGTATTGCTGACGGCGATTCATCCGGGGTTTGCCGACTATGACCACAACTCGATCCTGGGCCTGTCGAGCCTGGGCTGGGCGTGCTTTGTGACGATCTGGTTCGTGCAACTGGTGATCCTGGCCTACGGCATGGAGACCGTGCGTCGCTACGAAGGCTTCGCCGGGCCGGTGATTTTGCTGACCGTCGCTTCGCTGGCCGGTTGGATGTACTTCCAGGCCGACGGCCACATCGCCTGGTCGATCCGCGAGCCGCTCACCGGTGGCGAGATGTGGCGCAATATCTTTGCCGGCGGCGCGCTGTGGCTGGCGATCTACGGTACGTTGATCCTCAACTTCTGCGACTTCGCGCGCTCTTCACCGTGCCGCAGGACCATCCAGGTCGGCAACTTCTGGGGCCTGCCGGTGAACATCCTAGTGTTCGCCGCCATCACCGTGCTGCTCTGCGGCGGGCAGTTCCAGCTCAATGGCCGGGTGATCGAAAGCCCGACCGAGATCATCGCGGCGATCCCCAATACGTTCTTCCTGGTACTCGGCTGCCTGGCGTTCCTGATCGTCACCGTGGCGGTGAACATCATGGCCAACTTCGTCGCCCCGGCCTTTGTGCTGAGCAACCTGGCGCCCAAGTACCTGAACTTCCGCCGCGCCGGGTTGATCAGCGCGGCCGTGGCGGTGCTGATCCTGCCGTGGAACCTCTACAACAGCCCGCTGGTGATCGTGTATTTCCTTTCCGGCCTGGGCGCGCTGCTCGGGCCATTGTACGGGGTGATCATGGTCGATTACTGGCTGATCCGTAAAAGCCAGGTCGACGTGCCGCAACTGTACAGCGAAGACCCGAATGGCGTTTATTACTACAGCCGTGGCGTGAATATGCGCGCGGTGGCGGCATTTATTCCTGCGGCGGTGATCGCCATCCTGCTGGCGCTGTTGCCGGGGTTTGCCAGTGTCTCGCCGTTTTCCTGGTTGTTTGGCGCCGGTATTGCAGGGCTGTTGTACCGGCTGATCGCCAAGCGCCAAGCGTTCTACGCTGATGTCAGCGGTGAAAGCATTGCAGTCGATAACGTCAGTCATTAAAAAGGACATTCCATGCGTATCCTCGTGGTCAACGTCAACACCACCGAATCCATCACCCAGACCATCGCCGAGCAAGCGCGGTCCGTGGCCTCGCCGGGCACCGAGATTGTCGGGCTCACGCCGTACTTCGGCGCCGAATCGGTGGAAGGCAATTTTGAGAGCTACCTGGCGGCCATCGCGGTGATGGACCGCGTGATGGCCTACGACCAGCCGTTCGATGCGGTGATCCAGGCCGGGTATGGCGAACATGGGCGCGAAGGCCTACAGGAATTGTTGAATGTGCCGGTAGTGGACATCACCGAAGCGGCAGCCACCACCGCGATGTTCCTCGGCCACGCCTACTCGGTGGTGACCACCCTGGACCGCACGGTGCCGCTGATCGAGGACCGCCTGAAACTCGCCGGCCTGTATCAACGCTGCGCCTCGGTGCGGGCCAGCGGCATGGCGGTGCTGGAGCTGGAAGAACACCCGCTGGCGGCCATGGAGGCCATCGTGCGGCAGGCGGAACTGGCGATCCGCGAGGACAAGGCCGAGGTGATCTGCCTGGGATGCGGCGGCATGGCCGGGCTGGACGAACGCATTCGCCAGCGCACCGGGGTGCCGGTGGTGGACGGGGTAACGGCGGCGGTGACGATTGCCGAAGGGTTGGTGCGATTGGGGTTGTCGACGTCGAAGGTCAGGACCTACGCCACCCCGCGGCCGAAGACTGTCATCGGCTGGCCGCGCAGCCGATAGAACAGGTCGCGGCGATCAAATCGCGCTGAAGCGCTGCGCCAGTCCCGCGATTAAAAACTGCTCGAGGATGAAGTCGACAAACGCCCGGGTCTTGCCGGGCAGCAGTTTGTGTTCGGCGTAGTAGAGGGAGATGTTGCCGTCGTCGACGTACCAGTCGGGCAGCACCCGCACCACCGCGCCACTGTCGAGGAACGGCACTGCCATCGGCATGCTCACCAGCGCAATGCCCATCCCCTGGGCGCTCGCGCAACAGGCGGCCTCCGAGTCGCTCAGGGTCATGCGCGGCTTGAGCGCCAACGGACGCTGTTCGCGCTCGCGGCTGGTCAGTTGCCAGGAGCGCACGCGGCCGGTTTGCGGGGAGCGGATCAGGATGCCCAGGCAACGCGCCAAATCCTCGGGCGCCAGTACCGGCGGGCGTTGCGCCAGGTAATCCGCTGACGCCACCAACACCCGGTGCGCGGGCGTCAGCTTGCGTGCCACCACGCCCTGGGGCAGCTCAAAACCACCGCCGATGGCCGCATCGAAGCCCTGGCCGATCAGGTCGACCTGGCGGTTGTCAAAATGCCAATCCGGGCTGATATCCGGAAAACGCCGGACGAATTCCCCCAGCAACGGCATGACATAACGATTACCGAACACCGTGCCCATACTGACCTTGAGCGTCCCCACCGGCCGCCCCTCGGCGCTGGCCAGGTTGGCCACGGCGTTCTGAATGGTGATCAGGCTGTCGCTGACTTCGGCGAGGAACCGTTTGCCGGCTTCGGTCAGGGTCAGGCGCCGGGTGCTGCGCTGGAACAGCCGCACCCCCAGCCGCGCTTCCAGCTTGGCGACACTTTTGCCCACCGCCGCCGGGGTCAGGCTCAAGCGCCGGGCCGCTTCGGCAAAGCTGCCGCCTTCGGCGCTGCGCACAAAGCATTCGATACTGCCGAAGCTCTCCATATCCGCCCACTCTAAACTTTTGGTTTACACAGACTATAGCAATCCGGGTCTACCGACAGCGGCGGGTGAGGTCGATACTCGGCTGCATCCACAAGGCATCCCGCCTTGAACAGTGAGGAGATCAACATGACTACCCAGAACCTCAGCGGCAAAGTTGCCTTGATTCAAGGCGGCTCACGCGGCATCGGCGCCGCCATCGTCAAGCGTCTTGCAGCACAAGGTGCGGCCGTCGCCTTTACCTACGTCAGTTCCGCCGCCAAGGCCGCAGAACTGCAGAACAGCGTGATCAGCGCCGGCGGCAAAGCCCTGGCGATTCAGGCCGACAGCGCCGATGCCACGGCGATTCGCAACGCCGTCAACGCCACGGTCCAAGCCTTTGGGCGCCTGGATATCCTGGTGAACAACGCCGGCGTGCTGGCCATCGCGCCGCTGGAAGACTTCAAACTGGAGGACTTCGACCAGACCCTGGCAATCAACGTGCGCAGCGTATTCATCGCCACTCAGGAAGCGGCCAAGCACATGGGCGAAGGCGGCC
Organism: Pseudomonas sp. GW704-F2; assembly: GCF_059423025.1. Lineage (NCBI taxonomy): Bacteria > Pseudomonadati > Pseudomonadota > Gammaproteobacteria > Pseudomonadales > Pseudomonadaceae > Pseudomonas > Pseudomonas sp. GW704-F2. The sequence continues at coordinate 20,555 of NZ_JBWKXO010000020.1, forward strand.
GCGTGGTCAACATCGGCAGTACCAACGCCGAACGCATGCCCTTTGGCGGCGGCGGGCCGTATGCGATGAGCAAGGCGGCGCTGGTCGGCCTGACCAAGGGCCTGGCGCGGGACCTGGGGCCACGTGGCATCACCGTTAACAACGTGCAGCCAGGGCCGGTGGACACCGACATGAACCCGGCGAACAGTGAGTTCGCCGAGAGCCTGATCGGGTTGATGGCGGTGGGCCGTTATGGCCATGTCGAGGAGATCGCCAGCTTTGTGGCCTACCTGGCCGGGCCGGAAGCGGGTTACATCACCGGGGCCAGCCTGACCATCGACGGTGGCTTCAGCGCATAACCGCCTGTAGGCGCCGGGTCAGGACATGGGCGGCAGGCCGTAGGCGGCGAGGTCGAAGTCCGCGAGTTTGCGGATGATCTGGTCGGCGTGGTGGTACTTGCTGTCGGCCATGGCTTCGTCGGGCACGGCGATGGCGGTCATCCGGGCCGCCTTTGCTGCGGTGACGCCGAACGGTGAGTCTTCAAACACCAGGCAATCTTGCGGCGCGATGCCCAGGCGCCGCGCGGCGGTGAGGAAGATGTCCGGCGCGGGTTTGGCGGCACCGACTTCCGGGTCGTCAGCCGTGACGATGGTGCCGAACAGGCCAAACCATTCGCGGTGCAGCGTGGTCTTGTGGCCAAAGGAGTTGCGCGACGAACTGGTGCCCACCGCAATCGGAATATTGTGCGCGTTCAGGTGCCGTACCAACGCTTCGGCGCCGGGCATGCCCAACGCCCTGGGGAAACGCTCGCTCATCAGCGGCTCACGGATTTCGAGGAACTCAGCCGCCGTGATCGGCAGGTCCAGCGCCTTGACCACGTAGTCGGCCAGGTCCTGGGCCCCGCGCCCGATGATGTGCTGTTTGATCCCCCAGTCATAGGTACGCCCGAAGCGTTCGGCGATGATCTGCGTCACTTCGGTGTAGATGCCTTCGGTATCCAGCAACAAGCCGTCCATATCGAAAATCACGGCCTTGATCGGACCGACTGCGCTACGCGGTGCATTCATCGTGACGAAACCCTGGAGGTAGGACTAAAAGGATTCAGCACAATAACGGCCCCGCTTGTCGGCAGGCAACCTTTTAGGCTGTGCGCCTGATCAGGCCGGCGTGGGCAGGCAGCCCAGGCTGGTCAATGCGGCCTCCACCGCGTGCTCCAACGGCGTATGGGGTTCGTGGCCCAGGGCCGCAAGCAAGCGTTGGTTATCCATACGCAACGGGGTTTGCCACAGATAACGCATCTCCTGTATCTCGCGAAAGGTCACGACAAACGGCGCAGCCAACTTCAACAGCCACCAGGGAAATACGCCTACACGCGGTTGCAGGCCCGTCCTGCGTAACACTACGCGCTGGATCGCCTGGCTCATCTGCGTGCCATCACTGTCCACGTGCCCGGCCATATGAAAGCAGGCAAAAGCGTCGAGGGCGGCGCGGCGCTCAATCAACTCGAGCATGGTGCGCGCCACATCCGGCAGGTAAGCCCATTGGTGGGCGACGCCTGGCGCACCTGGGGCGCTGACCGCGCGCACCGGTTTACCGGGTTTGACCAGGCCTTGGGAGAACCAGTTGTTGGCCGCTCCGGCGCCGAAAAAATCCCCGGCACGCACGATCACTACACGAGCGCCCTCGCGGGAAGACTGAAGCAAGCGCTGCTCCAGTTGCACACGTATCGCGCCCTTGCGGGTCAGCGGGTGCTGGGGTGAGTCTTCGGAAAGCACCGGGAACGCATCCGGCCCGAAGTTGTAGAGCGTGCCGGGCAACACGATGGTCGCGCGCTCGGCGATGGCGGCTGCAATGGTGTTGTCGATCATCGGCAGCACCTGCTCGGCCCAATTGCGATAGCCCGGCGGGTTCACCCCATGGATGATCACCGCGCAGCCACGGGCGGCAGCGATGACGTCCTGGCGATTGAGCGCATCGCCTTTGAGCCAGGTATAGGCGGCATTCTGGCTACGGGCCTTGGCGACATCCCGGGTCAACGCACACACCTGCCAGCCCGCCACGCTCAACTGTCGCGCCACTTCGCCGCCGATACCGCCGGTTGCACCCAATACCAGTACCTTGCTCATCACCCGCTCCCACGTTGGTTGGAGTGGCCATTCTGTTCGTAGCCTGGCTATAGAGGAATTGCCGAAGACCATCCAGACGCTATACATTTACGCATGGCATTGAACATTGGCTGGGAGCTTTACCGATCGTTTCTTGGGGTACTCAAGGAAGGATCGCTGTCGGGGGCCGCACGGCAGCTCGGCATCACACAGCCCACCGTCGGTCGGCACATTGCCGCGCTGGAAACGGCCCTGGGCGTGGTGCTGTTCACTCGCTCCCCCACCGGCCTGCTGCCGACGGCAGTGGCTCACACCATGAGGGCCCACGCCGAGACCATGGAGCGCATGGCCGCCGCCCTGGAACGCAGCGCCTCCTCCCAGGGCGACGAAGTGCGCGGCGTGGTGCGTGTCTCCGCCAGTGAAGTGGTCGGCGTGGAAGTACTGCCGCCGATCATCACGCGGTTGCGCCAACAGCATCCTCAGCTCAAGGTCGAACTGGTCCTGACCAACCGTCTGAGCGACCTGCTGCAATTGGAAGCCGACATCGCCGTGCGGATGGTCCGCCCCAGCCAGGAGCAATTGCTGGCACAGCGCATCGGCCTGATCGAAGTCGGCCTGCATGCCCGCGACGATTACCTGCACCAGCACGGTACGCCGCAAGAGTTGAAAGACCTGACCAACCACGCGGTGATCGGCTACGACCGGGAAAACGCGTTTATCCGCAGCCTGGCCGTCAAAGGCTTCGAGCGCGGCACCTTCGCCCTCAGCAGCGACAGCGACCTGGCGCAACTGGCGCTGATCCGTGCCGGCGCCGGCATCGGCGGATGCCAGGTCAAGCTGGCCCAACAAGACACGCGCCTGCGCCGGGTGCTGCCGGAGGCATTCGCGCTCAAACTCGACACCTGGGTCACCATGCACGAAGACCTGCGCAACAGCCCGCGCTGCCGGGCGACGTTCGATGCGCTGGTGGCGGGTTTGCAACGTTACATACAGGATTGAGACAGCTTCGCTGAGGAACAATGAAAATTCCTCAATCCCTTCACAGCCGCCGCCATGACCGAAGCCTTCGAAGTCCCCAGCCCCCACGAAAAACACATCGAACACACCACCGAACATGCCCACGCGCGCGGCGACAATTTCGCCAGCCGCATTGCCGTGATGACCGCGCTGATGGCCACCCTTGGCGCCATGCTCAGCTACCAGGCCGGCTCCACCGAAAGCGAAGCGGCGATGGACAAGAACAACGCTGCCATTTTCAAGACCGAAGCCGCCAACCAGTGGAACTACTACCAGGCCAAATCCAGCCGGCAAAACCTGGCGGAACTGGCTACCCATATTCCCGGTGTGGACGCCGCGCATTACAAGGATGAGAGCGAGCGCTACAAGGGCCAGAAGGAAGACGTGCGCAAACAGGCCGAAAAGCTGGAGGCAACCTCACGGGAATGGGATCAGAAATCCGAAGAAGCCCTGCACCAGCATCACCGCTGGGCCCAGGCAATGACGGCGATTCAGATCGCGATTTCGTTGGCGGCGATCACGTTGTTGACGCGCAAGGAATGGTTGAAGCGCCTGTCGTATACGGCAGGCGGTGTGGCCTTGGTGCTGGGTGGCCTGGCGGGGTTGCATTTCTGATAATTTCGCTTGGGCGCCCAACACCTGTCGCTATATAGTAAACTGCATAACGCTAGCCACCGCACAAGGAGATACCGGTGTCCGCACAACCCAAAGAAGCCGTGGGCGCCGCCTACAGCATCGAATCCATGCGCTATGCCCAGGCCATGACCTGGCAGGCCATCGAACAACTGGCCCAACGCATCCGCCCCGGCATGCTCGAATCCGAAGCGCGCGAGTTGGGCAAACACGTCCTCGCCGACCTCGACATGCAGCGCATCTGGCACCCGCTGCTGGTGCGCTTCGGCGCCAATACCCTCAAGACCTTCAAGCAACGCTCCGACGGCGACCCGGTACTGGGTGAAAACGACATTTTCTTCATCGACATGGGCGCCGTCTGGCAAGGTCACGAAGGCGACGCGGGGGCTACCTTCAGCACCGGCACCGACCCGGACATGATCGCCTGCGCCAACGCGGCCAAAGCGCTGTTCGACCGCGTGCAAGCGCGCTGGAAAAACGACCAGGTCATCGGCCTCGAACTCTACCGCTACGCCGAGGCACAAGCCCAGGCCATGGGCTGGCAGTTGAACATCGACATCAAGGGCCACCGCGTCAGCGACTTTCCCCACGCGATCCATCGTGGCGGCGACCTCGGCGACTTCGAGCACTATCCGAATGCAGGGTTGTGGATTCTGGAGATTCAGATCGCTCACCCGAGCAAGCCGTATGGCGCATTCTATGAAGACCTCCTCGCTTAATCGTTCAAAGGAACCAGAATGGAACGCTACACCGAATTTCCCGTGCTGTTGTTTTCCTACGGCACCCTCCAGGACAAAGCCGTCCAACTCGCCAACTTTGGCCGAGAGCTGACAGGCCAGCACGACGCCATGTTGGGCTACTCGAAAAACTGGGTAGAAATTACTGACCCGCAAGTGCTGGCCACCAGTGGCAAGACCCACCACCCGATCGTCGCGCCGAGCACCGAACAAGGCGCCAGCGTTGAAGGCATGGTGTTTCAGATTAGCGAGCAGGAGTTGGCGGCGGCGGATGCGTATGAAGTGTCCGACTACAAGCGAGTCAGCGTGGCGCTGGCATCGGGCCTCACCGCTTGGGTGTATGTGCAAGCCTGAACGATGGGCGATTGATTTCAATATGTTACAGGAGCGTTTAGAGTATCGCCCCCCCGAGAATTGAATCTCGGGATTCAGTCCATGGAGTTACTCAGTGAAGTACGTCAGTAAAGTGGTTGCAGCAGCTGTTCTCGGTTTCACCCTCGCCGGCTGCACCGGCACCGCCATCAAATCCCCGCAATACGACAGCAGCCAATACACCGTGCTGGGTCACAGTGAAGCCAGCGCCACCGGCATCATGCTGTTCGGTGTTATCCCGATCGGCCAGAACAGCCGTTTCGTCCGCGCCCAGACGGCTGCCATCCAGGCAAAAGGTGGCGACGCGCTGATCAATACCGAAGTCCAGGAAAAATGGTTCTGGGCTTGGGTGCTGAGCGGTTACACCACCAAGATCTCCGGTGATGTGGTCAAGCTGAAAACTGCACACTAAGCCGGACGTTGCTCTATTTGCGCGGGATTTGACCTGAGCAAGCGACGTATCATGGGCCAACCTTTCGAGGATGGCCCATGAACCTCAGTATCCTTTACGCACTCGCCGCCGCCGCGCTGTTCGGCGCCAGCACCCCGCTCGCCAAAAGCCTCGGCCTGGGTCTCTCGCCCGTGCTGCTCGCAGGCCTGCTTTACCTCGGCAGCGGTGCCGGACTCGCCATCGTGCGCCTGATCCGCGATCGCGGCTGGACCCCCACCGGCTTGACCCCCTCCGAATGGCCCTGGCTGCTCGGCGCCATTGCGTTCGGCGGCATCCTCGGGCCCGTGGCCTTGATGTTCGGCCTGACCCGCACCTCGGGCGCCACCGCATCGCTGATGCTCAACCTTGAATCGGTATTGACCGCGTTGATCGCCTGGCTCGTGTTCAGGGAAAACGCAGACCGTCGCATCGTCCTCGGGATGATTGCGATTGTGCTGGGTGGCGTGGCGTTGTCATGGCCCCAAGGCGGCGCCGACAGTCACGATTGGACCGGGCCGCTCGCCGTGGCGGTGGCCTGCCTGTGCTGGGGCATCGATAACAACCTGACACGTAAAGTGTCGGCCTCGGACGCATTGTTTATCGCCGGCGCCAAAGGCTTGATCGCGGGCGTGGTCAACTGCAGCCTGGCGCTGTATCTCGGCGCGCAGATCCCCGGCCTGGCGCAGCTCGCGCCGATCTTGCTGGTCGGGTTTCTCGGCTATGGCATCAGCCTGGTGCTGTTTGTGCTGGCCTTACGCGGGCTGGGCAGTGCGCGTACCGGCGCTTATTTCTCTACCGCGCCGTTCCTCGGCGCCGCGCTGGCCTTGCTGGTACTGGGCGAGTCGGTGAACGGCGCGTTCTGGATTGCAGCAGCGCTGATGGCCGCCGGGGTGTGGCTGCACCTGACCGAGCGCCACGCCCATGCACATCAGCATGAGGCGACGGAACACGGGCATCGGCATGTCCACGATGAGCACCATCAACATGAACACCCGTTCGAGTGGGACCCGGCGATGCCGCACAGTCACGTGCATACCCATAGCCCGATCAAGCATAGCCATCCACATTTTCCGGATATTCATCATCGGCATCGGCATTAAAGGCTTGACCCGATAGCCACAGCCTCCCATCGAGCCTGCTCCGCTACCACCCGATTACGACCGCTTTGCTTGGCCTGATACAAAAGCTGATCAGCCCTCTCCAGCACAGTGGATATCGAATCGCCACCGGGATGCCATAGCGCGACGCCCAGCGAAACGGTGATGTGCCCGACCGTTTCGATGTTGGCGGCATCGATCGAGGCACGCAGTCGCTCGGCGACATCCGTTGCAACCTGAAGCGAACTATTGGGTAACAACAACACGAACTCCTCGCCACCGACCCGACAAGGCAGGTCGTTGGACCGTGAATTCTGCTGCATGAGCCTCGCAATGGCGCGCAGCGTTTCATCGCCCACGCCATGGCCAAATGTATCGTTCACGCGCTTGAAGTGATCGATGTCCATGGACACGACCGCGAACGCCTTGTAGGCATCCTGCCAGCGCAACAGAACGTCCTGCATCGCCCGGCGATTGGCCAGCCCGGTCAACGCGTCGGTTTGCGCTTGCTGGTTGAGTTTGCCGATCTTTTCCTGCAGCAGGGTGGCGCCGAGCAGCAGCGCTCTGCGAATCTGCCAGCTTTCGAAATAGCGCGTCGGGATTGCACTGATACGTTCGTAGCTGTCCGGTGAATCCAGCCGTTTGGCGCAATCGGCAAGCCTGGACAACGGCACCGAAATTCGTGCGCCCAGCCACCAGATCAACACGATTCCGAACAGCGCCAGCGGCGCGATGCCCTGCGCCACCTTGGCCATGGTGTGTCGCAGGATGGCTTGGATGTTATCGAGCGGCTGCTGCGAGATCACCCCCCAACCGCTGATGGGCACCCTGGCGAAACCGGCGAGCATTTGCACGCCATCGGCATCTATCGCCTGCAATGTTCCCCCGTCGTGACTGAGCGCCGCGTCGTCGATCAACCCCTTTCCAGCGACTGTCCCGATGTGCTCGGGATCGGAGTGATAGAGCACCCGGCGGGCGCTGTCGACAAGATAGACATGCGCCCCGTCCTTGCGCACATTGGTGTCCATCAGCGCCTGGAGCGTATTCCTCTGTTCAAGTCGGACACTGCCCCCGATCAGCCCCAGGTACTCTCCTTTCGCGTCGAATATGGGGTGGCTGACAAAGACCACCAGATTGCCAGCCATGGACTTGAACGCGTTGCTGATTATCGGCACGCGAAGGCTGAGAGGCTCGCGGTGTTGCAGCGTGCGCCCATCGAGGTGGAGGTTTTCGGGAGCCGAGGCAATGATTGTCCCCGCCGCATCGGCGATCAACACGGAGTTGAAACTGGCGTCTTGCCCAAACAGTCGCTGGACTTCCTCCGTCAAATTCTGCTTATCGCCAAACGCTTTGCCAATGACGAACGAGCTGTATTTCAATTTATCGAGGTCGGAATTGAGTACCTGCTCCACACTCCGAGCGATCCGAGAGGCGTAGGCCTTGTTCACTTCCAGCGCATTCTCGATCAACTCCTGCTTCTGAATCGTGAACGTCACCCAAAAACTGTTGGCCAGGGTTGCGATTGCCGAAAGCATTACAAAGATAAGAATCAGAATACGAAGGTTGAGTTTCGGCTTCGGTCGGGTGGTCATATTACGCAGTCCGGATGGGCGGAAGAATTGCAAACGATTCGATGCAGGATGAATCGTCCTTGTTTTCGCAGGCACCTCTTCGACCATCGTTGACCGAAGCAGCCCGTTTAACCAGCCTGGAAGCCCACCTGCCAATTCTGAACGCGCCGAGCGGGCGTGTCCGAAGGCTGACGGAAAAAAACAGCGTCAGTCCCACATTGGGCCTATATGGCCTTTTTTTCAGCCGCAAGAAACCACAAACCCCCGACTTTCACTAGGAAAATCAGGGGTTTGTGTTTGCAGAATGTGGCGGTGAAGGAGAGATTCGAACTCTCGATACAATTTCTTGTATACACACTTTCCAGGCGTGCTCCTTAAGCCACTCGGACACTTCACCGTATCTCGTCAAACCAGTTCAGTCTGTCGAGGCGCGCTAATGTAGTCGAAAGACTTGCTGATGGCAAAGGTTTTTTTCAGAATTTTCATGCGGTTAGACCGGTATTCCGTGACGGGCCAGGCGAGGGCGATGATTCTGCCATTCTCAGGCATCGGCGGCACGCGTCTGGGACGGTTGCTGCGCCCTGCCCCGGGCGGTTTACCGCCGGGTATAGAGGGAAAGCCTGACTGGCCAGTCAGTCACAGCGCTTTACCAGGCCGGGCGTGGTGAGTAACGTCTGCGCATGCACCTCTATAACAAATCCTACAAGGAACCACGTCATGAGTGAGTTGATCTCCTACCACCTGGAAGACGGTATCGCGACCCTGACCCTGAGCAACGGCAAGGTGAATGCCATTTCTCCGGCGGTGGTCAGTGCATTTAATGAAGCGCTGGATCAGGCCGAGAAGGATCGGGCGGTGGTGATCATCACCGGGACGCCGGGGATTCTGTCGGGTGGCTATGATTTGAAAGTGATGACCGCCGGCCCTAAAGAAGCGATCGGCCTGGTGACGTCGGGCTCGACGCTGGCGCGGCGCCTGTTGGCGCATCCGTTCCCGGTGATCGTCGCATGCCCTGGGCATGCGGTGGCCAAGGGCGCGTTCCTGCTGTTGTCGGCGGATTATCGGATCGGGGTCGAGGGCCCGTTCAGCATTGGCCTGAATGAAGTGGCGATCGGCATGACCATGCACCATGCGGGGATCGAATTGGCGCGCGATCGTCTGCGCAAGTCGGCGTTTCACCGCTCGGTGATCAACGCCGAGATGTTCGACCCGCAAGGCGCATTGCAAGCCGGTTTCCTCGACAAGGTGGTGGCGCCGGAAGCGTTGCACACAGCGGCACTGGAAGCGGCGCGGCAGTTGAAGAAGCTCAATATGAACGCCCACAAGCAGACCAAATTGAAAGTGCGCAAAGCCCTGCTCGAAGCCTTGGATGAAGCAATCATCCAGGACCAGGGCCATATTTTGAGCTAAGCCGCCTACATGTGCCGTATCAAAGCCCGACCTTGAGTCGGGCTTTTTCTTACAAAAACAACCGACTAATCCTTGGCCGCTCTAGTCTGCCCCTGCTGGCACTTATTGAAACATGTACTTAAACATCGCCTATCTCCTACCTCTATCGGGGCAATTGCCGAATACAGTGTACATCCGTACACTGCGCCACCTTTTGTCTCGATGGTGCCGTGTCGATGCTGTTTCTGTTGCGTATGTCGTTGATGGGCCTGCACTTTATCCTCGCCGGCGGCTTGGGCGTGTTGCTGGGGATCTGTCGGCCGTTCAACCCGGACAACAGCCGTCTGTGCGCGCGCCTGTATGCGCTGCCGGCGATGCGAATACTGGGGCTGCGCGTCAAGGCCGATGTCGATTCGCTGCGCAACAAACCCGGCAGTTGTCTGATCATCGCCAACCACCAGTCCAACTATGACCTGTTTGTGCTGGGCACCGTGGTGCCGCACCGCACCGTGTGTATCGCCAAGAAAAGCCTGAAATGGGTGCCGTTGTTCGGCCAGCTGTTCTGGCTGGCGGGCAACGTGCTGATCGACCGCGGCAATGCGTACAAGGCACGCCGCGCGATGCTCACCACCACCCGGACGCTGCAGCATAAGGACACGTCGATCTGGGTCTTCCCGGAAGGCACGCGCAACCTGGGCAAGGGCCTGCTGCCGTTCAAGAAAGGCGCGTTCCACATGGCGATTGCCGCCGGCGTGCCCATCGTGCAGGTGTGCGTGAGCAATTACGTCACCCATATGCAACTCAATCGCTGGAACAGTGGCGATGTACACATACGCTCGCTGCCGCCGATTCCTACCACCGGCCTGACTGTGGATGACATCCCGGCGTTGATGCAAGCCTGCTACGCGCAGATGGATGAATGCATCAAGGCGATGGACCACGAACTGCAAAGTGCCATAACAATAGAACTCGCTTCCAGCTAAGCTGCCCAACATCTGTTCCCCTGATAAGAAGTGATCGGCACCATGGGTAGAGTTGTTGCGGCCGCTGTTTACAGCGCCGGAAAGAAAGTTACCGATATCACCCTCGACGAAGGCGCGGCCTGGGCCGCCAAACCCGGGCATTTTGTCTGGATCGGCCTGGAAGAGCCCGACGCTCGCGAGCTGGGCAACCTGCAACGCCAGTTCAACCTGCATGAACTGGCCATCGAAGACGCCCTGGAAAAACACAGCCGCCCCAAGCTGGAAACCTTCGGCGACGCGCTGTTTATCGTCACTTATTCTCCGGTGCGCGAGAACGGCAAGCTGGTGTTTATCGAAACCCATATCTTTGCCGGCAACGGCTACATCATCACGGCGCGCAACGGGCACTCGGCGTCCTACGGTTTGGTGCGCCAGCGCTGTGAGGCACGGCCATTGTTGCTGGAGCATGGGGAAGATTTCGTACTCTATGCACTGCTGGATTTCGTCACCGAAAACTATCAGCCGGTCAGCGAGGCGATCCACGCCGAGATCGATGAGCTGGAGCGCAACGTGCTGTGCAGCTCACTCAATGAGCACGATATCCAGAACCTCCACAGCCTGCGCCGTGACGTGCTGAGCCTGCGCCGCTACGTGGCACCGATGGTGGAGATCAGCGAAGAGCTGCAGAAGCTGAGTTTTCCATTCATCGACAAGAACATGCGCCCGTATTTTCGTGATGTACAAATCCACGTCACACGGCAGATGGAAGACCTGGCCACCCTGCGCGACATCGCCAGCCAGACCATCGAGATCGGTGTATTGCTGGAGGCGTCGCGCCAGAGCGTGGTGCAGCGCAAGTTCGCCGCGTGGGCAGCGATCCTGGCGTTCCCCACGGCGGTGGCGGGGATTTACGGGATGAACTTCCAGAACATGCCCGAGCTGCAATGGCATTACGGTTATTTTGGCGTGCTGGGGTTCATCGCTGTAGGGTGCAGCGGCTTGTGGGCCAGCTTCAAGCGTTCGGGCTGGCTTTAACCTTGGCTTCAGGCTTGTGCGCAACGAAGCGCATCATCCACTCCGCCACGGTCACACCGTGGTGGTCGCGCTCGAGGCTAGCCACGCCATTCTTGTAGACCTTCTCGCCCAAGGTCGTCTGAAGAATCTCCAACAGCTCGCGGGAATAGTCGTGGATGAACTCGGGGTGCCCCTGGAAGCACAGCACCTGATCGCCGATGTGGTACGCCGCAAACGGGCAAAACTCGCTGGAAGCGATGACCGTGGCATTGTCCGGCAAGGTGGTCACCTGGTCCTGGTGGCTGATCAACAACGTCAGCTCCGGTACCTCAGGGCTCATCCACGGCGCCTTGGCATCGATTTTGTAATCGTGGATGCCCATGCCCCAGCCCTGGCCGGCGCGCTCGGTCTTGCCGCCTAGCAGCAACGCCAACAATTGGTGACCGAAACAGATGCCCAACAACTTGTCGCCGCGCTCATAGCGGTCGAGCAGGTAGGTTTTGAGCGTCTGAATCCAAGGGTCGGTGCCAAACGAATCGGCCTTGCTACCAGTTACCAGATACGCGTCAAACACCTCATCATCCGACGGGTATTCACCCTGCACCACGTTGTACACGACAAACTCGGCCGGGATCGGCTGCTTGGAGAACAGGCGCTTGAACATCTGCCCGTAACCTTGGTACTGATCGATCAAGCCTGGACGCAGGATATCGGTTTCCAGGATGCAGACGCGTAGCGACATAAAAAATACCTGACACGGCGATGGGAATATTGAACACCTCCAGAGCCTGCCTTGAAATGTACCTGCAAAGCAAGCCCCGCATCGATCACCGAAATACTTCACCCTGTGCGGCTTTCTGCAGCAACAACGCCGGCGGCGAGAAGCGCTCGCCATACTGCTCGGCCAGGTAGCGCGCCCGTGCAATAAAGTCGTTCAAGCCGTACTGGTTGATAAATTGCAAAGCGCCACCACTCCACGCCGCAAAGCCGATACCGAAGATCGAACCGACGTTGGCGTCCGCGGTGGACATCAACACGCCCTCCTCCACGCAGCGCACGGTTTCGATGGCCTGGATAAACAACAAACGGTCGCGCACGTCCTGCGCTGAAATGCGTTGGTCGGGGCGTTCGAAGCGGCTTTTCAGTTCCGGCCACAAATATTTTTGCCCACCTGCGGGGTACTCATAGAAACCGCCCCCCGCCGCCTTGCCCATGCGCTGGTATTCGTTGACCAACAGATCAATCACCAGCGTCGCCGGATGGGTTGGCACGGCTTTACCTTCAGCCTGCAGATCCTTGGCTGTCTGCTGTCGGATATGGCTCATCAGGCTAAGCGACACTTCGTCAGACACCGCCAGCGGCCCCACCGGCATACCGGCCTTGCGCGCTTCGGTCTCGATCATCGGCGCAGCCACGCCTTCGCCGAGCATGGCGATGCCTTCGTTGGTGAACGTGCCGAACACCCGCGAGGTGAAGAAGCCGCGACTGTCGTTGACCACAATCGGGGTTTTCTTGATTTGCAGGACGAAGTCGAAACCACGGGCCAGGGTTTCGTCCGAGGTCTGTGTACCCTTGATGATTTCCACCAGGGGCATCTTGTCCACCGGGCTGAAGAAATGCAGGCCGATGAACTTGGCCTGATCCGGCACCGCCGTGGCCAGGCCGCTGATAGGCAAGGTGGACGTGTTGGAAGCGATCACCGCGTCCGGGCCGACCACGTTTTGCGCGGCCGCAGAGACTTTGGCCTTGAGCTCACGGTCTTCGAACACCGCTTCGATGATCAGGTCGCAGCCGGCCAGGTCGGCGTCAGACTGCGTAGGATGGATACGCGCCAAGGTGGCTTCGCGCTGCTCGGCGGTCAATTGCCCACGGCTGACCTTCTTGTCCAACAAGGTGGCCGAGTGCGCCTTGCCTTTCTCGGCGGCTGCGAGGTTGATGTCCTTGAGCACCACCTCAACGCCTGCACAGGCGCTGACATAGGCGATCCCCGCGCCCATCATCCCGGCACCGAGCACGCCGACCTTGCGCGTCAGGTAAGGCGCAAAACCCTCAGGGCGCGAACGCCCGGCGTTGATGTGATTGAGCTGGAACCAGAAGGTGCCGATCATGTTTTTCGCCACCTGCCCGGTGACCAATTCGGTGAAGTAGCGGGTTTCGATCAGGTGCGCGGTGTCGAAATCCACCTGGGCACCTTCCACCGCCGCGCAGAGAATTTTCTCCGGCGCCGGCAAGCAGCCATTGGTTTTGCTGCGCAGGATCGAGGGCGCGATGGCGAGCATCTGCGCGACTTTCGGGCTGGACGGCGTGCCTCCGGGGATCTGGTAAGCCTTGTTGTCCCACGGCTGCACGGCGTCGGGGTGGGCGAGAATCCAGGCGCGGGCCTTGGCCAGCAGTTCGTCGCGATCCGCTGCCAGCGCGTCGATCAAGCCCGCTTGCAGGGCCTGCCGTGGGCGGATCTTCTTACCTTCGAGCAAATACGGCAGGGCTTTTTCCAAGCCCAACAGGCGCACCATCCGCACCACGCCACCGCCGCCCGGCAGCAGGCCCAGGGTGACTTCCGGCAGCCCTAGTTGTAGCGACTGGTCGTCCAGCGCGACCCGGTAATGACACGCCAGGCAAATCTCCCAGCCACCGCCGAGGGCCGCGCCATTGATGGCGGCGACCACCGGTTTGCCAAGGGTTTCCAGGCTGCGCAGTTGCGCCTTCAGTACCCGCACACTGTCGGAAAATTCCTTGGCGTGGACCTTGTCGACCTTGATCAGTTCATTGAGGTCGCCACCGGCAAAGAACGTCTTCTTCGCCGAGGTGATGACCACGCCGGCGATCCCGTCCTTTTCCGCTTGCAGCCGCGCCACGGTGGCCGCCATGGCCTCGCGGTACACAGCGTTCATGGTGTTGGCGCTCTGGCCAGGCATGTCGAGGGTCAGGACCACGATCTGGTCCTGGCCTTTTTCGTAACGAATGGCTTGGGTCATGACAATTCCTTGGGCTCAGAGGCGTTCGATAATGGTGGCGATGCCCATGCCACCGCCGACACACAGGGTGGCCAGGCCGTAGCGTTGTTGGCGCACTTCCAGTTCGTCGAGCAAGGTGCCGAGGATTGCGCAACCGGTAGCGCCCAGCGGGTGGCCCATGGCGATCGAGCCGCCGTTGACGTTGACCCGGGCGGCGTCGATGCCCATGTCTTTGATGAACTTGAGTACCACCGAGGCGAACGCCTCGTTGACCTCGAACAGGTCGATGTCTTCGACGCGCAGCCCGGCCTTGGCCAACGCCTTGCGCGTGGCTGGCGCCGGGCCGGTGAGCATGATGGTAGGGTCGGTGCTGGTGACCGCCGTGGCGACAATCCGCGCCCGCGCTTGCAGGCCCAGCTCGCGGCCCTTGGCCTCGGAGCCGATCAACATCAACGCGGCACCGTCGACGATACCGGAGCTGTTGCCGGGGGTGTGGACATGGTTGATCCGCTCGACATGGCTATAGACCCGCAGCGCGGTGGCGTCGAAGCCCATCTGCCCGATCATCTCGAAGCTGGGCTTGAGCTTGCCCAAGCCTTCGAGGGTGGAGTCGGCACGGATAAATTCATCGTGGTCCAACAGCACAAGGCCGTTCTGGTCCTGCACCGCGATCAGCGACTTATTGAAGGAACCGTCTGCGCGCGCCCGGGCCGCTTTCTGCTGGGAATGCAGGGCGAAGGCGTCGACGTCTTGACGACTGAAGCCTTCCAGGGTCGCGATCAAATCCGCGCCAATGCCCTGGGGCGTGAAATGGCTGTGCAGATTGGTTTGCGGATCGAGCACCCAGGCGCCGCCATCGCTGCCCATGGGCACGCGGGACATCGACTCGACGCCACCGACCACCACCAGGTCTTCGAAGCCGGAACGCACTTTCATCGCGCCCAGGT
This sequence comes from Pseudomonas sp. GW704-F2, assembly GCF_059423025.1. Lineage (NCBI taxonomy): Bacteria > Pseudomonadati > Pseudomonadota > Gammaproteobacteria > Pseudomonadales > Pseudomonadaceae > Pseudomonas > Pseudomonas sp. GW704-F2. The sequence continues at coordinate 35,762 of NZ_JBWKXO010000020.1, forward strand.
TCACCGCCTCGAGGCCCGAGGCGCAGAAGCGGTTGACCTGGACACCGGCGACGCTGACGTCCCAGTCCGCCACCAGCGCGGCGGTCTTGGCGATGTCCGCGCCCTGGTCGCCCACGGGGGTGACGCAGCCGAGGACGATGTCATCGACCTGGCGGGTATCGAGGTCGCTGCGCCGGGCCAGCGCCGTCAACAAACCCGCCACCAGGTTTACCGGCTTGACGCTGTACAAGGCACCGTCGGCCTTGCCTTTGCCCCGGGGCGTGCGTATCGCATCAAAGATCAAAGCTTGGGTCATGACATCCTCGAACCGCTGTGCATGTGTGCCCTTACCTTAGGCCCGATTGACACGGTTTCAATGACGGATGCGCTCATTGCGTTTGACCCCCTCGCTCGGACGAACGGTAGCAGATGAGTGCAACCGTTTGATTAATCGTTTTAGCGGTCTAGCCAAGGCATTGGCGCCAAGATGGCGATAGGCCTCATACCTTTTTCAGTAAAAAATATGACAAGTTGATATGAAATGGATCTAAGCCACGCAGAACGAGGGCTCTAAGGTTCACTCAGTAGGAAGTTGCTGCCGGGTTTTGCTGGAGCATCTGTAAGAAAAGCGACACGTCACGTTGCGATACTGAAATAAACCGGCACGCATTTGACGCTCAGGAATAACAACAAAAGGCAGTCAGCCATGTTCAAGCATTCGAAAATACGTCAGGCGGGACTTATTCTGTTCGCCACCACACTGATTCTGATCTTGCCCAACCTGACCAAGGTGCTTGGGTGACGAATCACACGCGCCATTCTGTACATCAGGCTTGCAGTTTTTGGCAGCTCCTGCGGGGACATTGCGTATAGCGGTCCCGTTGCAGGGGCTGCCGTTTTGCCTGGGAATTTTCCGGTATCTTAGGCGCCACTTCTTCTCGCACCGGGCCTCTCTCTTGAAATCGATCCTCGCCCTCTTCGCCTTGTTCCTCGCCCTGCCCGTTGCCGCCGCGCAGTTGACCATCGAGCTGGACCACACCAGCAAGACCTGGCAGACCGAAGACCTGCTCAAGCACCCCGATGCACAGACGGTGCATATCGTTGATGACGTTTCCTACAAGCGAAGCATGACGTATCGCGCAGTCCCGCTGGCGGTACTCCTACCGGGTCTGCAGACGGAAAACCATCTGCAGGCCATCGCGCTCGACGGGTTCGCCGCCGAACTGAGCGCCGCGCCTTTGCTGGAAACACACGGCGCCCGCGCCTGGCTGGCGGTGGAAGATCCCAGCGATCCGTGGCCCGCGCTGGCCGCCGACAAGCCGAGTGCCGGGCCGTTCTACCTGGTGTGGACGAACCCTCAGGCCGGGCACATCAGCTCCGAGCAATGGCCGTTCCAGATCTCCGGGATCAAGCAGTTGAAGACGGTTGCCGAGCGTTTTCCGGCGTTGCTGCCCGATCCGAAGCTGGGTGCGAATGATCCGGTCAACCAAGGTTTTGCGCTGTTCCAGAAAAACTGCCTGGCCTGTCACCGCCTCAATGGGGCTGGCGATGCACAGGTAGGGCCGGACCTGAACATTCCCTACAACCCCACCGAATATTTCAGCGGCGATTTTCTCAAGCGCTATATCCGCGACCCACAAAGCCTGCGGCGCTGGCCCCAGGCGAAAATGCCGGCCTTCGCCGCCGGCGTGTTGCCCGACAGCGAGCTGACGTTGCTGGTGGGGTATTTGAAGCATATGGCCGGGCGCAAGCAGCAGCCCTGAGCTATTGCTGCTGCACCGAAACCAGCGGCGTCGGCGCCACCGACACCTTGGCATGCATCTGCTCATGCCCGCCGCCGCGCCGCATGCCGCGTACCGGGCAGGCGTCCAGATAATCCAGGCCCACGGCCAGTTTCAGGTGCCGCTCCGGCCGCGCCAGTTGGTTGGTCACGTCAAAGCTGTACCAGGCGTCGTCCAGCCAGGCTTCGGCCCAGGCGTGACTGGCCAGGTGCGTGCTGTCCTCGGTGTACAAATACCCCGACACATACCGCGCTGGAATCCCCAGGCTGCGCGCGCAGGCCAGGAACGCGTGGGCGTGGTCCTGGCACACCCCCGCACGCCCCGCGAAGGCCTGCGCGGCGCTGGTGTCGACCTCCGTGGCGCCGGGCGTGTAGACCATCGAGTGGTTGAGCGCGTGCATCAGGTCGATCAAGGCGCTGCGGTCGCGGCGCTGATGGCAATGCTGCTCGGCAAAGCGGCGCAGGGCTTCGTCGGGCTCGGTCAGCCGCGTACTGCGCAGGAACGGGTAGGCGGACTGGCTCTCGTGCTCAGCCTCGCGCAACTCGTCGATATCCACCTGGCCCCGGGCGCCGATGATGATGGCGTCGTGGGGCTCGTCCAGGGTCAGCACATGCAGGATATTGCCGAACGGGTCGACCTGGGCGCGCACCGGACGCGGTAGATCCAGTTGCCAACTGAGTACGTGCTGGCGTTCGCTGTCGTGGGGCGTAAGGCGCAGGTACTGGATGCTGGCACGCACCTGATCGTCGTAGTGGTAGGTGGTTTCGTGGCTGATGGAGAGTCTCATGCCGCCTCCAGGTAGGAACTGTAGATGGCGTCGCCCAACTGGCGGACCAAGGGAATAAAGTCGGTCAGCCAGGCATGCAGGCCTTCCTCGAGGATTTCGTCGATGGCGGTAAAGCGCAGGCGTGCATCCATTTCGGCGGCCAGGCGCTGGGCCGGGCGGCCGTTGAGACCGGGCAGGCTGGCGAGGATCTGGTCGATCTCTTCGCTGCAGGCCCGCAGCGAACGCGGCACATCGGCGCGCAACAGCAACAGCTCTGCCACTTGCCGGGCGCCGGGGGCGTCGCGGTAGATCTCGGTGTAGGCCTCGAACGACGACAACGCACGCAACAAGGCACTCCACTGGTAGTACGCGTGGGCCGTGCCATCGCTGACCGCTTCGGCCTGGTCGCCAGCCATTTCATAGCGTGCGTCCAGCAGGCGCAGGGTATTGTCGGCGCGCTCGATGAAAGTGCCCAGACGGATAAAGCGGAAAGCATCGTTGCGCATGATCGTGCCGTAGGTGGCGCCGCGAAACAGGTGCGAACGCTCCTTGACCCACTCACAGAACCGGCTCATGCCGTAGCGGCTCAAGCCTTGCTGGGCGATGTCGCGGATATCCAGCCAGGTGGCGTTGATGTTTTCCCACATGTCGGCCGTGATTCGCCCACGCACCGCATGGGCGCTGGCCCGCGCAGCACCGAGGCAGCTGTAGATGCTGGCCGGGTTGGCCGCGTCCAGGGCGAAAAAGTGCAGCAGGCGTTCGGCGTGCAGCTCACCGTGTCGCGCGTGGTAGTCATCCAGCGTGCCGGTGATCAGCAACGGCATGGCCAGTTCATGCAGGCCGTCGCCGCGCCCGTCCTGGGGCATCAGCGACAGCGAATAGCTGACGTCGAGCATGCGCGCGAGGTTTTCCGCGCGTTCAAGGTAGCGCGACATCCAGTACAGATCCGAGGCAGTTCTACTCAACATGGCATCAGTCCTCAACCACCCAAGTGTCTTTGGTGCCGCCGCCCTGGGACGAGTTGACCACCAGTGAACCTTCGCGCAGCGCCACGCGGGTCAGGCCGCCGGGCACCACGCGGGTTTCCTTGCCGGACAACACGAACGGGCGCAGGTCGATATGGCGCGGGGCGATACCGTTTTCGACGAAGGTCGGGCAGGTGGATAAACACAGGGTCGGCTGTGCGATATAGGCGTGGGGCTTGGCCTTGATACGCGCGCGGAAGGCTTCGATTTCCGCCGCCGTGGAAGCCGGACCGACGAGCATGCCGTAGCCGCCGGAGCCTTGGGTTTCCTTGACCACCAGGTGCGGCAGGTTAGCCAATACGTGGGACAGTTCGTCGGGCTTACGGCATTGGAAGGTCGGAACGTTCTTCAAGATCGGTTCTTCATCCAGGTAAAAACGGATCATCTCGGTGACAAAGGGGTACACCGACTTGTCATCCGCCACCCCGGTGCCGATCGCGTTGGCCAACACCACATTGCCCGAACGATAGGCGGCAAGCAGGCCGGGGACGCCGAGCATGGAGTCCGGGTTGAAGGCCAGCGGGTCGAGAAACGCATCGTCGAGGCGGCGATAGATCACGTCCACGGCCTTGGGGCCGTCGGTGGTACGCATGAAAACGCGGTCATCGCGCACGAACAGGTCGGCGCCCTCCACCAGTTCCACGCCCATTTCCCGGGCGAGGAAGGCATGCTCAAAGAACGCACTGTTGAAACGCCCGGGGGTCAACACCACCACGCTGGGGTTATCCAGGGGGCTGGCGCTTTTCAGGGTGTCGAGCAGCAAGTTGGGGTAGTGGTCGATCGGTGCGATACGCTGGGCCGCGAACAGTTCGGGGAACAGGCGCATCATCATCTTGCGGTCTTCGAGCATGTAGCTGACGCCGCTGGGCGTGCGTAGGTTGTCCTCCAGCACGTAGTAAGTGCCGTCACCATCACGCACGAGATCGACACCGGAGATGTGGGAATACAGATCGCGGTGCAGATTCAAGCCCTGCATAGCCAACTGATACTGCTCGTTGGCCAGCACCTGTTCGGCGGGAATGATCCCGGCCTTGATGATGCGTTGTTCATGGTAGAGGTCGGCGAGAAACATGTTCAGCGCCTTGACCCGCTGAATGCAGCCACGTTCGACAATCCGCCATTCACTGGCGGGAATGCTGCGCGGGATGGTGTCGAAGGGAATCAGGCGCTCGGTGCCCTGCTCATCCCCGTAGAGGGTGAAGGTGATCCCGGCGCGGTGAAACAGCAAATCGGCTTCACGCCGGCGCTGGGCCAGCAGTTCAGCGGGGGTTTCGGCCAACCAGCGGGCGAACTCGCGGTAATGAGGGCGAACCTGCCCTGCCCCATCGTACATTTCGTCGTAATAAGTGCGGATCATGCCGTACTCCTTGTCACCCGGACGCAAGAATCATCGCAAGGCCCGTGCCAGCGGCATAAACACTTAAAAATCAGTGAGTTAAATAATAGCGGGGAGTTAAGCGCACCATCCTGGTGCGCGGAATGCCCGGTGTCTTGTCGCGCGCTTCATCACAATGCGGGCTTTGACTATCAACAGCATAGCCAGTGTTGATTTCACTGCCCGCCCCCCGGTGCGGATAATCACCGTCATCTGCTGAACAGGACTCGTCCTACAGCCTTACCCATCGAGCAATCGGTACCGTGTGATCTCGTGTATCGACCGACTCCTCCGGTCTTCCCTTTCGACCACCCCACTCGGGTGGTTTTTTTTGCCTGGAAATACCGCGCGAGTTGCGTCTGATTTCAGACGCCACAAACAAAATCGGCCGACCCAAAGGTCAGCCGATACGCTGTGTTTCTCATACTGCTACATGGGTAACCCACGCACCTCCTGCTTGACGCCCCATCCTTCGATGATCCCGCCCAGCGGCTCGACCACCGCTTCAAAGTCTTGCTCGAAGTCTCCTATGCCGTCGTAGGTTGCAAACATGATCTTGCTCAGTTCCAGGTACCAGGCGCCATCGTCGCGCGCGCTGACCTGGGCATTCAGGGATTCGCCACGAAACCGACCCGCAGCCCTGCGCGCCCGTTCCTCGTCCGGGAAAATGGCGTAGAACTCGATGGGGTGGAACCGTGAAAAATCGAAGCCGCCTTCTTTCATGCGGCGCAGAACGTTGGTGCTGATGTCTTCTTGATAGGCTGTGCTCATGAAACGTCCTCCTCAAACCGATGGATAGACTTTCCGTGCTTCCCGAAGCCCACGCCTTACTGGCGCGGGTACTACGGCAATGACATCACCGCTGGAAAACAAGCATGTAGCTGACAAGACCAGACCTTAGCGATTCATTCGCTGATCTCACTTGCAGAGTAGCGCGAAGCTATCACCTCCACCAGAGGCGCTTGAATGGCAGACAGGGAATGTTCAGACGACGGGAGAGATGTCGAGGATCTGGATACTGTTCTGGTCTTTGAGGATCTTGACCGTCGGTTCGGGTTTACGGCCTTCCAGGTCATTGAGGTCCAGTTCGGCGGCCACCGGCACCAGCTTGTCGCGAATCAAGTGTGCCGCATCTTCGAGGCTGGGCTTGCGCTCGCAGGTGAACTGCTCCACGGACTGCACGCCGTGATCATCAACGAAGGTAATCTGCCACTTTTGCATCGGTGCCTCCTCGATAAAGCCCGCGTGTGGGCTTACCTCTATCTGGACCTTGAGGGCTCGCTAAACGTTCCACTCAAGGTCGCAGGCACCGGGTCTGCCGCGCTTACTTCTCGGCGCGTTCCCTGAGGGCTTTCAAGGTGTTGAACGGGGCGTCCACCACGAACTTGTTGGCCAACCACGAAGGCACGCTGCCGCCTGGCTCGGTGTGTACCTGGTAGGTCACTTCGGTTTCGTTGGCACCTTTAGGCACCAGTTTCCAGTAGCCGTCGACCTGGGCCACGCGCACATACCCCTTCACTTCCGGCTGATAGGTCGGCACTTCCAGCAGGGTGCGGGTCACGCTGCCGTCGGCGGCCTTGGCCGTGGTGATTTCCAGGATCGAATCGCGGTCGGTCACCGGGAACGGTGCCTTGAATTGGGTGTAGGTCCAGCTCTTGACGCCCTCCTGCTTGAGCAGCTTTTGCGACTTGCAGTCATGAATCCAGGCGCAGGCACCGACCGCATCTTCCTGCAAGGCCTCGATCTTGGCCACGGGGGCCTTGATCACTGTCACACCGCGATACGCCTTGTACTTGGAACCGGCGACTTCGCTCAGCGACACCTTGATCCCGTCTTCATCCTTGGCGACTTGCCAATCCTCAGCCTGAGCAGTGGCAGCAAACAACACCGTAAAACCGCACAACACAGCCATTCGTTTCAGCGAAACCATTGTTGTATTCCTTATTGTTGAAGTTCCGATAGTAAAGCCATCAAGCCGCCGTCATCTGCTCCCACCAGCCGATCAACCTGATCGCATCGGCCTGGTCGGTGCCGCAGACCTCGATATCCGCCTTGAAATCACTGCACACCGCCGGCCGTTCCGGTTGCCCGAACAGCAGGCATAACTGTTCGACCGACAGGTGCAGGCAGCGTTCGCCCGCGGGTTTGCCGTGGGGCATTCCCGGCAGCGGTGAACTGATGGAGGGGGCGATGCAGCAAGCGCCACAGCCTTCACGGCATTTCATGAGCAACAGGTCCTCGACGGCTCAATAGGGACGGCCGGGCTAGAGTACGCCCTTAAACAGCCGTTTTAAAATGGTCTAACAGGGGTTTTTCGCAGAAAATAAAAGTGACTGACCAGTCTGCGACAGATGGTCGAGTATCGACGTCACCTTCGCCGGAAAAGTTTATTGCTTGAATTCGAAATCCAGCGCCGCGCCTTCCACCTCACGCCGTTCTTCGTTGCGCAGTTGCAGCTTCATCTCATTGCTGAGCAGGCGACCGTTGATCTGGAATGCACTGTTGTCAGTCGGCTTTTCGCCAAACATCGGCGGCAACAACGGTACGTTTTTCGGCGCAGGCATACTGCCGATGGGCTGCAAATGCCTGACCATGTCGGAGGGCAGGGACAAGTCCAACTGCGCCGGTGGCAAGTGGGTCTGGGCCACTTCGTGGGCGGACTTGGACGTGCTCGCAACCGGCGCGCGTTTTTTTGCCGATGCGTTTTTTTTGTTGGTCGCCGGGGCTTTTTTCGCCGGGGTCGGTTTTTTTGCGGGGGTTGTGTGCTCGGTACTCGCGGTCGGTGCGGGGTCCGCCACAGGCGTCGCCGCCAGCGTGACGCCGACGTGACTCAGGCTGAGCAGGCTAATCACTAAAACAGCGCGAAAAATAGAAGTCATATTGCCAACAGCATTAACGGCAGAAGGCCATATGCTCGCTTGTTGAAGGCAGCATGACAAGCGCGGTGATTGGCCAGCTATCAGAACTGGCTACTTGGCGAGCCTCACAAGCCGGCCGCTGTCTCCAGGCATAACTGACTGGCGAGCATCCCCAAAGTCATCAGCGCCCGCTCTGCTTCGCGATTCCACGGCGTGCCGCAGTTAAGACGAATACAGTGGTTGAACTGTTCCGTATTACTGAAGATCAACCCCGGTGCGATGCTGATGCCCTGCTGCAATGCACGCACGTGCAGTTCCTGGGTATTGACCCGCCCCGGCAAACTGACCCACAGGATAAAACCGCCGGTCGGACGGGTCATCTGGGTGCCTTCGGGAAAATACTGCTGAACCGCCAGTTGGAACGCGCTGAGGTTCTTGCGGTACTCCTGGCGGATGTAACGCAGGTGCCGATCGTAACCGCCGTTCTCCAGGTACGCGGCGACGCCCATCTGGGTGACGCTGCACGCCGAATGGGTGCTGAACATCTGCAAACGCTGGATTTCCTGCTGATACTTGCCGGCGATCATCCAGCCGATACGCACGCCGGGTGACAGGGTTTTGGAAAAGCTCGAGCAATAAATCACGCGGTCGAGGCGATCGTAGGCTTTCAGGGCTTTGGTGCGCCCCAGTTCGAACATCAGTTCGCCGTAGATATCGTCTTCGACGATCTGGATATCGAAATCCGAGGCCAGGCGCAGCAAGTGTTTCTGCCGCTCCTCGGGCATGGTGCCGCCCAACGGATTGCTCAGGCGCGTGGTCAGCACCAGGGCTTTGATCGACCACTGGTTAGCGGCCAATTGCAGGGCTTCCAGGCTCATGCCGGTGGCGGGGTCGCTGGGGATCTCGATGACCTTGAGGCCCAGCAGATCCGCCAATTGCAGCAAGCCGTAATAGGTCGGCGACTCGGCGGCGATCAGGTCGCCCGGCCGCGTCAGCACCCGTAACGACATCTGCAGGGCATCGACGCAGCCGTGGGTGATCACCACTTCGGACGGGTCCACCACCACGCCGGCATCGCGCATGCGGATCGCCACCTGGCGGCGCAACGGCTCGAAGCCGGGGCTGAACATGTAGCTGAACGCCCGCGGGCTCTGGAAGCGCGTGACCTTGGCCAACTGCTGGTGCAGTGCGCGTACCGGCAAGTAATCCACACTCGGCACGGCCGCGCCCAGCGGGAATACGCCTTCGCGACGCGACTCCACCAACACTTGCTGAATGATGCTGCTGCGCGTCACCAACCCCGGGCGCTCGACCCGGGCGATATCCGGCGTCGGCGCCGTCAGCGCCGGTGTCTGGTGTACGTAATACCCGGACTGCGGCCGTGCGCGAATCAAGCCCTGATCTTCCAGGTTGGCGTAGGCCTGCAACACCGTGGCATGGCTGACGTTGAGCTGGGAGCTCATCTTGCGCACCGAAGGCACACGCTCACCCGGTTGATAGACACCGCGCCGGATATCCTCAGCCAGTTGCTGGGCGATACGTTGGTAAAGCAACAGATTGGTCATGACGCAGCACTCGATTTCACGGCTATTTTATTTTTGTGTGAAACATACCGGCACAGTTTAGAAGTGTACGGGGACAGTTGCCACAATAGTCGAGCGCGAGCGGCAGTGATAGAAAAAACTGTAAGGGTGGCCTGAGGCGTTTCGGGCCCCCCGAAAAAAATGTGGGAGGGGGCCCCCCTCCCATATTTTGCTTGCGCCAGGCTCCTAGCGGGCGGCGCCCAACTGGCCCTTCGCGTCGGAGAACACGATCTCTACCCGGCGGTTCTGCGCGCGGCCGCGCTCGGAAGCATTGGCCTCCACCGGGTACTGGTCGCCATAGCCTTCGACCTGGATGCGCTTTTCGTCGATCCCCAGGTCCACCAGCACATCCGCCACCGATTGCGCGCGGTCGCGGGACAGTTGGAGGTTTTCCTGCTCGCCGCCGGTGCTGTCGGTGTAACCCTCGATACGCACGATGCGCTTGGGGTTCAGTTGCAGGAACTGGACGATTTTCAGCACGGTGCGGTTGGCCGAGTTTTTCAGTTCGGCTTCACCGGTGTCGAACAACACGTCGCCCAAGGTCATCACCAGGCCGCGATCGGTCTGGGTGGTGGCCAGGCTGGCGATCTGTTCCTCGAGCCATTTGCCCTGCTGTTGCACGCTGACCAGCTTGCTCTCGCGCAGGGCCAGTTGCAGGCGCTGGCGTTCCAGTTCGAGTTTGGCGCCACGTTCCTGATTGAGCGCCTGCTCGGTGTGTTCGCGGGCGATCGCGCTGTAGCGCTGGCTGAGGTAGGCGTAATGCACCACGTCGGCACCGCTGCCCCAATAGCTGGACAAGCGATCGGCACGGGCCAGGGACTCTCCGGCGCGGATCACGTCCTTGGGCGCGAAGCGCAGCACGTTGGCGTCTTCCTTGACCTTCTGGAAGTCGCTGCCCGCCTGTTGCAGGGCCTGCTCGCCATTCGGGTGGCTGGCGCAACCGCCCAGGGCCGCGCTGCCCAGCAGCACGACACAACTCAAGCCACGGATCATCGGGCTCATTGGGCTTCTCCCAGCTGCAATTGCTTGCGCAGGCGGGTGATACGGGTATTGAGCACGTTCAGTTGTTCCTGGCTCTTGCGGGTCAACACTTGGGCTTCGGCGAGACGCGCATCCAGCTCGGCCTGTTCGGCCTGCATGCGCGCGTTCTTGTAGGACTGGTCGGCCATATCAGCCTGAGCCTGGGCGAATTTACCTTCAGCCAGTTTCAGTTCGGACGATTCATCGGAGTTGGCACCCACGGCGTTGGCTTGTTCCAACGCTTGCTGGGTGAGGCGTATTTGTTCATTCGGCGCAGGATCGGCTGCACATCCCGCCAGAGCAACGACGGCGAGGGCCGCTAAAAAAGGTCGAAAAATCACTGAAAATCCCTACTTTGTTGGGGTGCCGACGGGTTGTTGCAATTGCGCTTTCCAGCGCTCCAGATTGCGCTGCAGCGCAGCTTGCGCCACACCAGACCCGGACAATTCTGTCATCTTTTTCGCCAGCTGTCCGCGCAGCCAGGGGTCATTGCACGCGGAGTTGTGGGAAATCGCCAGGTACAGGCCAGGCTGATCGACGGGCACGTCGCGGGCGAACAGGTCATTGCTCATGCCCAGGGTCTCGGCCATGGCCATGCCGGAGTAACGCCCGGCGAGTACGTAGTCCACTTCCCCCAGCAGCAGTTTCTGAAACGCCGGAGTCAAGGTGGGCAGGCGTTGCAGGGTCAATTGCTGGGCGGCGAAGGTTTCAAAGTCGTGGCTCAACCGCGCCCGTTCCGACACCGCGCCCTGATGGCCGTGCAGGTCGGCGGCCGTGGCATAGGCCAGCGCCGAGTCCTTGCGGGTCCAGACCAGATAGTCGATCTGCACCAGCGCCGGGTGGAGGTAGTCGAGGGTTTCCAGCTCGCCGATATTCAACGGCGCATCGGCCAGCAGATCCATGCGCCCGCTGCGCACTTCATCCAAGGCCTGGGAACGCTTGCCGCCATAGAGCAGGTCGATTTTCAGCCCAAGGTCCTGGGCCACTTGCTGCAACATGTCGGCGGTGGCGCCGATCAAGTGCGTGGGGTCCTGTGGATCGCGCCAGAGCAAAGGCGGAGCGTCCGGGCTGCCGGTAGCCACCAGGCGCTCGCATTTGCCGGCCGCCAGCGACAGGGTCGGCAGCAACAGTGTGAAACCCAGCAGTGTGGCCCAGGGGCGCAATTCCATGGCGAGGTGCTCCGATAATAAAAAGCCCGGTCAAAAGACCGGGCTCTTTATAAGTGAAGCGACTGGATTAGACCAGCTTCTCCAATTCAGGTACGGCTTCGAACAAGTCCGCCACCAGGCCGTAATCAGCCACCTGGAAGATCGGTGCTTCTTCGTCCTTGTTGATCGCCACGATCACCTTGGAGTCTTTCATGCCGGCCAAATGCTGGATCGCGCCGGAGATACCGACGGCGATGTACAGCTGTGGCGCAACGATCTTGCCGGTCTGGCCGACCTGCATGTCGTTGGGCACGAAACCTGCGTCGACCGCAGCGCGGGAAGCGCCGACGGCAGCGCCCAGCTTGTCGGCCAGAGCGTACAGGTGCTTGAAGTTGTCGCCGTTCTGCATGCCACGCCCGCCGGAAACGACGATCTTGGCAGCGGTCAGCTCAGGACGATCCGACTTGGCCAGCTCTTCGCCGACGAAGCTGGAAATACCCGCGTCGTGGGCCGCGGAGACGGCTTCAACGGCGGCCGAACCGCCTTCGGCGGCAACCGGGTCGAAACCGGTGGCGCGCACGGTGATGACCTTGACCGCGGCGGTCGATTGCACGGTGGCAATGGCGTTGCCGGCGTAGATCGGACGCTTGAAGGTGTCGGCGCTTTCGACCGAGATGATCTCGGAGATCTGGTCAACGTCCAGTTGCGCGGCAACCCGCGGCAGGATGTTTTTGCCGTTGGAGGTGGCAGCGGCCAGGATGTGGCTGTAGCCAGCACCCAGCTCGGCGACCAGAGGCGCGACGTTTTCCGGCAGTTGGTGAGCGTAAGCGGCGTTGTCGGCCAGCAGTACTTTGCTCACGCCAGCGACTTTCGCCGCGGCTTCAGCCACGGCGCCAGCGCCCTGGCCTGCAACCAGCACGTGGATGTCACCACCGATTTTCGCCGCGGCGGCCACGGTGTTCAGGGTGGCCGGAGCCAGTACCTTGTTGTCGTGTTCAGCGATTACCAAGATAGTCATGATTAGATTACCTTCGCTTCGTTTTTCAGTTTCTCGACCAGTTCAGCCACCGACTTGACCTTGATGCCCGCGCTGCGTGCAGCCGGCGCTTCGACTTTGACGGTCTTGTTGGTAGAGGCGGTGGAAACGCCCAAAGCATCCGGAGTCAGCACTTCGAGAGGCTTCTTCTTGGCTTTCATGATGTTTGGCAGAGACGCGTAGCGCGGCTCGTTCAAACGCAGGTCGGTGGTGACGATGGCCGGCAGTTTCAACGAAACTGTCTGCGCGCCGCCGTCGATTTCGCGGGTCACGGCAACGCTGTCGCCGCTCACTTCGACTTTCGAGGCGAAGGTGCCCTGGCCGTAACCGGTCAGTGCAGCCAGCATCTGGCCAGTCTGGTTGTTGTCGCTGTCGATGGCCTGTTTGCCGAGGATCACCAGCGATGGCTGTTCCTTGTCGACAACGGCTTTGAGCAACTTGGCCACGGCCAGGGAGGTCAGTTCTTCAGCGGACTCGACCAGGATGGCGCGATCGGCGCCCAGGGCCAGAGCGGTACGCAGCTGCTCTTGAGCAGTGGTCGGGCCGATGGTAACCACGACGATTTCAGTCGCCACGCCTTTCTCTTTCAGGCGCACGGCTTCTTCCACGGCGATTTCGCAGAAAGGGTTCATCGACATCTTGACGTTAGCGAGGTCGACGCCGGAATTGTCCGCCTTGACGCGAACTTTCACGTTGTAATCGACAACGCGTTTGACAGCTACAAGAACCTTCATGGATTCCTCGTTACTCTCCGGTGAAAAGAAAGTCGCCTAGGCGAACCTGGCGGTTGATGCTCATCGGCACACAAGGGCACCTTCAAAACCTTCGGCAAGTGACGCAGCGATGGAGAGTGATGACCGTTCGTCAGTGGTGACTGGGAGGTCATTCATGATCGCGACGTGTAAACTGCGCGCCAGCATTGGGCACGCGTCACTCTTTTTCGCCTTCGCCTGTCTTTAAAGGTGCTCTTGAAACCTACAGTCAGCCTACGGCGAGCGCAAAACCGACCGTATCTTGACCGGAACGCCTATTCTGGTCAATACGGCAAAATGGCCAGTCATAAGCCCCGTTGCTTTGATTTACCTAGCTTCCAAGCAATTCAAACAAACGTTTGTATTGGACGCTGAGAGTGGTGTAGATATAATGCGCCACCTAGAGAGAAAGGTGGTCATCCGCCTGCCCAGTGAACGCAGCGATGACGCTTACGACACCCAACCTCCACCCATTAGAAAAAAAGCCTGTGAGCCTGAGTAGGAGATAGCCTGTGGAACGCGAATACATGGAATTCGACGTGGTCATCGTCGGCGCTGGCCCGGCGGGCCTGTCTGCCGCCTGCCGACTGAAGCAGAAGGCCGCCGAAGCCGGTAAGGAAATCAGCGTCTGCGTGGTCGAGAAAGGCTCCGAGGTCGGCGCACATATCCTTTCCGGTGCCGTGTTCGAACCACGCGCCCTGAACGAACTGTTCCCGGACTGGAAAGAACTCGGCGCTCCGCTCAACACCCCGGTGGTGCGCGATGACATCTATGTGCTGCGCAGCGCCGACACCTCGACCAAGGTGCCTGACTTCTTTGTGCCCAAGACCATGCACAACGAAGGCAACTACATTATCTCCCTGGGCAACCTGTGCCGCTGGCTGGCTCAGCAGGCCGAGAACCTCGGCGTGGAAGTCTACCCAGGCTTCGCCGCGCAGGAAGCGCTGTTCGACGAAAACGGCGTGGTGCGCGGAATCATCACCGGCGACCTCGGCGTCGACCGCGAAGGCAAGCCGAAGGAAGGCGTCTACACCCCCGGCATGGAACTGCGCGGCAAGTACACGCTGTTCGCCGAAGGCTGCCGTGGCCATATCGGCAAGCAACTGATCCAGCGCTTCAAGCTGGACAGCGACGCCGACGCCCAGCACTACGGCATCGGCCTGAAGGAAATCTGGGAAATCGACCCAGCCAAGCATCAACCCGGCCTGGTGGTCCACACCGCCGGTTGGCCGCTGGACATCATGAGCAACGAGAACACCGGTGGCTCGTTCCTCTATCACCTGGAAAACAACCAGGTGGTGGTCGGCCTGATCGTCGACCTGTCCTACAGCAACACTTTCCTGTCGCCGTTCGAAGAGTTCCAGCGCCTCAAGCACCACCCGGTGCTGGCCCAGTATCTGGAAGGTGGCAAGCGCGTCAGCTACGGCGCGCGCGCGCTGGCCAAGGGCGGCATCAACTCGTTGCCGAAGATGGTGTTCAAGGGCGGCGCATTGATCGGCTGCGACCTGGGCACCATGAACGTGGCCAAGATCAAAGGCAGCCACACCGCGATGAAGTCCGGCATGCTCGCCGCCGACGCCGTGGCCGAGCGCCTGTTGGCCGACGCCGAAGGCGGCGACGAGCTGACCAACTACGTCGACGCGTTCAAAGCCAGCTGGCTCTACGAAGAGCTGTTCGCCACCCGTAACTTCGGCCCGGCGATGCACAAGTTCGGCCCGATCATCGGTGCCGGCTTCAACTGGTTCGACCAGAACATCCTCGGCGGCAAGATGCCGTTCACCCTGCACGACACCAAGCCGGACTACGCCTGCCTCAAGCTGGCCAAGGACTGCCAGAAGATCGACTACCCCAAGCCCGACGGCAAGCTGAGCTTCGACAAACTGAGCTCGGTGTTCATCTCCGGCACCAACCACGAAGAAGAACAGCCGTGCCACTTGAAACTCAAAGACCCGAGCATCCCGATCGGCACCAACCTGCCGCTCTACGATGAACCGGCGCAGCGCTACTGCCCGGCCGGCGTGTATGAAGTGGTGACCAAGGAAGACGGCGAGAAGCGCTTCCAGATCAACGCCCAGAACTGCGTACACTGCAAGACCTGTGACATCAAGGACCCTTCGCAGAACATCACCTGGGTCACGCCGGAAGGCGCAGGTGGGCCGACTTACCCGAATATGTAAAAGGGTTGCATGACCCAGGAGGCTCCCAGATCGGGAGCCTTTTTTGTGGCTGGCATCAACTCAATGTGGGAGGGGGCTTGCCCCCGATAGCGGTGGAACAGTCAGCACATCGATGGCTGACCCACCGTCATCGGGGGCAAGCCCCCTCCCACATTTTTAATCCCGTTGAGCCAGGGAGAATCAGGCAGCGCGCTCTTCGCCCGGGTTGCGCTCGAAGTAGCGCTTATATTCGCGGCTGAACTGCGACGTACTCTGATACCCCACCCGATGCGCCGCCTGTGCCACGCCCATGCCTTCCACCAGCAACAACTGCTGCGCCTTGAGCAAACGCAAACGCTTCAGATACTGCACCGGCGACAACAAGGTGCAGCGCTTGAAGTGTTCATGAAAGGTCGACGCACTCATGTGCGCGTAACCTGCCAACGTCTCGATATTCAGCGGCTCGGCGTAATGAGCATGCAGGTGATTCAACGAGGTGGCGATCCGCGAGAACTGCCCCTGCTGTTCCACCAACGCCCGCAACACATCGGCCTGGGGCCCGCGCAAGGCGGTGAAGAGTAATTCGCGCACACGCGCCGGGCCCATGATCCGGCTTTCCAACGGATCATGCAGGCATTGCAACAGGCGCTCGACGCAACCGCGCATGGCGTCATCCAGCACCACCGAACTCATCGACTCCAAGGTCTGCGCCGTCGGCGGCGGCCCGGCCTGCATGCCCATGGCCATCACCAATTCGCCCAGCACCACCCGGTCAATGCCCACCGTCACCCCCAGCAGCGGTGCGTCGGGCGCCAGGGCGAACGTCTCGCACTCGAACGGCACCGGCATCGCCTGGATCAGGTAGTGCCCCGCGCCGTACTCCAGGGTACGCGGGCCCAGGTACGCGACTTTGCTGCCTTGGGCGACGAACATCAGGCTCGGCTCATAGATCTGCGGCCCGCGTGCGACGTCGCAACTGGCGCGCAGCACCTGCACGCCCGGCAGGTGGGTCGGGGAGAAACCGTCGCAGGGCGTCAGCCGCTCGATCAAGGAAACCAGGGTGGCGTTGGCGTCGAGATGGCGGGTCAACAACATGGCAAAAAACTTCGCGAATAAGGGATGAGAGCATCATCGCAGGTCTGGCGCGCCGTGCATCCAAACCAGGCGTACTGCCGGACGAATAGGCATGAGACTCGGAGCAATCGCCATGGCCGCCTCCGGGGTCGGCGCGGAAAATGGCCCACCTCACTTGTCACTGCTTCTGCGAGGTTCACTCATGTACACCGCTATCGGTTATGCCGCCCAGTCGGCCACCACTCCCCTCGCCCCCATGTCGTTTGAACGCCGCAGCCCGCGCGCCGATGACGTGGCGATCGAAATTCTGTACTGCGGCGTCTGCCACTCCGACATCCACCAGGCCCGCAACGAATGGGGCATCGCCGTGTACCCACTGATGCCGGGCCACGAGATTGTCGGCAAAGTCACCGCCGTCGGCGCCAGCGTCACCGCGCATAAGGTCGGTGATCTGGTCGGCGTCGGCTGCATGGTCGATTCGTGCCGCCATTGCGACGCCTGCCAAGCGGACCTGGAGCAATACTGCCTCGAAGGCCCGACCATGACCTACGCCACCCCGGACCGTGTGGACGGCAGCAACACCATGGGCGGCTACTCCGACAGCATCGTGGTCAGCGAACACTTTGTGGTGAAGATCCCGGCCAAGCTCGACCTGGCCAGCGCCGCACCGCTCCTCTGCGCGGGCATCACCACCTACTCGCCGCTCAAGCACTACGGTGTGAAGGCCGGCGATAAAGTCGGGATTCTCGGCATGGGCGGCCTGGGCCATATGGGCATCAAGTTCGCCAAGGCGATGGGCGCCGAAGTCACGCTGTTCACCCGCTCCGCGAGCAAGGCCGAGGAAGGCCGCCGCCAGGGCGCGGATCATGTGATCGTGTCCACCGACGCCGCGCAAATGCACGCCGCCGCCGGGCACTTCGACTTCCTGCTGGACACCATCCCGGTGCAGCACGACCTGAACCCCTACCTCGATGTGCTGCGCTTTGACGGCGTGCATATCCTCGTTGGCCTGATCGAGCCGGTGGACCCGCCCGTCAACGCCGCCAAGCTGGTGCTGGGGCGTAAAATGCTCGCCGGTTCGCTGATCGGCGGCATCGCCGAAACCCAGGAAGTCCTGGATTTCTGCGCCGAGCATGGCATCACCTGCGACATCGAAATGCTCGACATTCGTCAGATCAACGAGGCGTTCACGCGCATGATCGCCGGCGATGTGAAGTACCGCTTTGTCATCGACATGGCGACCTTGAAGGCCTGATCAGGCCTTCGCGCCCAACTCCGCAGACAGCCGCGCCGCAACCTGTTTGATCACAGGAATCAGCTCGGCCATTTTCTCCAGCGGCATGTAGGGCACGGTACTGGCGATGCTGATGCCGGCGACGATTCGCCGGCTGGCATCGCGCACCGGTGCCGCCACGCAGCGGATCGACGGTTCGTTGTCTTCCAGGTCGAACGCATACCCGCCCAGCACATACTCATGCATGCGCTGCTCGAACTGCGCCCAGGATTGCTCGGGGTGTTGCGGCCACTGCAGGTGTTTCCCTGCCGCCGGCTGGCTGACTTCGTACAGGCGCTGCCACTCTTCGACGCTGTCATCCAACAGCAGCGCCTTGCCGATGCCGGTCCGCGCCAGCGGCATGCGATGGCCGACCCGCGAGCGCATTTCCGGACCGTTGCGCCCGGGGTTCTTGTGCAGGTAGAGCACGTCGTCGTCTTCGCGAATCGCCAGGTGGATGGTGTCACCGGTCAGCGCCGACAACTCATCCAGGTACGGCACCGCCAGGGTCACCAACGGCAACTCTTCGCGCGCCTGAAACCCCAGCTCGATCAGCTTCGGCCCCAGCAGGTAACCGACTTGCGGCACCACGCGCAGGTAGCGCTCCTCCACCAGGCAACTGGCCAGGCGGTGCGTGGTGCTGCGGGTGGTGCCGATGCGCCGGGCGATCTCTTTCAGATCCCGCGCACCGGCCGCCACCGCCTGCACCACGCCCAAGCCACGCAGCAAGGTCTGGGTGCCAGTGGGGGCGGCGTCTTTGACGGGGGTGTGGGCGGTTTCCTGCATATCGGGCCTATGTGGTGGTACGAAAACGAGCGGCATTATGGCAAATACCGAACCTCAATACAGTTGAGATCCAAATGTGGGAGGGGGCTTGCCCTCGATAGCGGTGTGCCAGTCTGCACATCTGTTACTGATAGACCGCCATCGGGGGCAAGCCCCCTCCCACACTTAGATCTTCACATGGCATGAATTCAGCGTTGTTTCATGCGGTCGATCACCACCGCCAGCAGCAGGATCGAGCCGCGGATCACGTACTGGTAGAAGGTGTCGATGTTCTTCAGGTTCATCGCATTCTCGATGATCGCCAGGATCAGCACCCCAGCGATCACATGGCGGATCATGCCGATGCCACCGCTGAGCGATACCCCGCCCAGCACGCAGGCGGAAATCACCGTCAGCTCGAAGCCCTGGCCGATCATCGGTTGGCCCGAGGTCATGCGTGACGCGAGGATCACCCCGGCCAACGCACCGATCAGGCCATGCACGGCAAAGATCAGGATCTTCGTGCGGTCCACGTTGACCCCGGCCAACAGCGCCGCTTCCGGGTTGCCGCCGATGGCCATGGTGTTGCGCCCGTAGGTGGTGTAGTTGAGCAGCCAGCCGAAGAACACAAAGCAGACGATGGTGATCAGGATCGGCACCGGCACGCCCAATAACTGGCCGTTGCCGAACACGAAGAACTGATCCTGGGACACTCCTACCGCCTTGCCGTCGGCAAAGATATAGGCCAGGCCGCGCACGATCTGCATGGTCGCCAAGGTGGTGATCAGCGCATTGACCCGCAGCTTGGCGATGACGATGCCGTTGATCAGCCCGACGATCAGGCCCATCAGCAGCGCCGCGCCGATGCCCAGCATGACGCTGTCGGTGTCGCGCATCACAATCGCGGCCACCACCCCGGCGCAGGCGATCACCGAACCGACCGACAAGTCGAAGTGCCCCGACGCCAGGCAGAACAGCATGGTGCAGGCGGCGATGCCCACGGTGGAAATCGCCAGGCCCAGCCCGCGCATGTTCAGCGGCGAGAGGAAGTTGTCGATCAGCAAGGCACACAGCAGGAAAATCGCCAGCGCCGCGAGCAGCATCGCCCAGTTGTCGAGCAGCGCGCGCAGGTCCACGGGTTTGCGTGCCGTCGGCAACGCGTTGTGTTGGGTCGTCATAGTCGTCTCTCAGTTCGCCAGGCCACGCGGCAAGGCCAGTTGCAGCAAGTTGGATTCAGTGGCGTGTTCGCGCCGTTGTTCGCCGCGCAAAGCGCCTTCACACAGCACCAGAATGCGATCGGAAACCCCCATCACCTCCATCAAGTCGCTGGACACCACAATCACCGCGATACCGCTGGCCGCCAGGTCATGGATGATCTGGTAGATCTCCGACTTGGCGCCGATGTCGATGCCCCGCGTCGGCTCGTCCAGCAGCAGCACTTTCATCGGCATCGACAGCCAGCGGCCCAAAATGGCCTTCTGCTGATTGCCGCCGGACAGGTACATGATTTTCTGCGCAGCGCTCGGCGTCTTGACCTTCATTCCGCGGATTTGCTGCTCGGCGTTGCCCTGCTCCCAGCCCTCGCGCAGCAGCCAGCCGAACCGGGAATGGGCGCCGCGTGCGCTGATGTTGATGTTCTCGGCGACGCTGGCCAGCGGGATGATGCCCTCCTTCTTGCGGTCCTCCGGGCACAGCAGTACGCCGGCGGCGATGGCGTCGCGCGGCGAGCGCAATTGCAGCGCTTGCCCGCACAGTTCCAACTGCCCCGCCGTGGCGCGCTGCAAGCCGCTGAGCAGGCGAAACAGCTCGGTGCGCCCGGCGCCGACCAAGCCGAACAGGCCGAGGATCTCGCCCTTGCGCACCTCAAAGCTGACCGGTTCGCGCAAGCCCGGGCCGAGCAAACCGTCGACCTTGAGCGCCACCTCGCCGTGCTCGCGCGGCCGATAGTCGTAAATGTCCTGGATATCGCGACCGACCATGCAGGTGACCAACTGGTCGTGACTCAGCGCACGCATGTCGTCGAAGGTACGCACGTAGCGGCCGTCCTTGAACACCGTGACCGCGTCGCAGATGCGGAACACTTCTTCCATGCGATGGGACACGTACAGCACCACTTTGCCCTCGTCGCGCAGGCGCGTGATGATCGCCATCAGCCGGTCGATCTCGCGGGCCGACAGGCTGCTGGTGGGCTCATCGAAGGCAATCACATGCGCGCCACGCGACAGCGCCTTGGCGATTTCCACCAGTTGGCGCTGGCCCAGGGACAGGCGCCCGAGCTTTTCCTGCGGGTCGATTTCATCGGCCAGGCCCTTGAGGCACGCCAGCGCCCGCTGGCGCAGTTGGCTGCGGTTGACCACGCCGAAACGCGCCGGCAAATGCCCGAGGAACAGGTTCTCGGCGACGCTCATTTCCGGCACCAGATGCAGCTCCTGGTGGATCACCGCGACGCCGCTGGCAATGCTGTCGGCCGCGCATTTGAAGGCCATGGTCTGCGCGCCGATCTGCACGCTGCCGCTGCTCGGGATGTAGGCGCCGCCGAGGATCTTCAGCAGCGTCGACTTGCCCGCGCCGTTCTCACCCATCAACGCGTGTACCTGCCCCGGGTGGGCGGTGAAACTGATGCTGTCCAGCGCCTTGACCCCGGGGAAGGTTTTGCCGATGCCGTCAAAGCGCAGTGCCGCTGCGGTCATTTCCACAGCCCGATCTTGGTCAGTTCTTCCTGGAAGTTGGCGCGGGTGATCAGCGTCACTTCGTCCATCGCGGTGTACTTCGGCGGTTCCTTACCGGTGGTGACCCACTCGTACATCATCAGCGCGGTGTTGTAGCCCTCGATGTGCGGGCTGGGCAGCATCGAACCGAAGAAACCGCTGTTGGCTTTCTTCAACTCGCCGATGGCGTCGGTGCCGTTGATGCCGATGCCGATCACGTTGGCGGCTTTGAAGCCGGCGCTTTCGGTGGCGCGCACGCCGCCGAGCACGGTGTTGTCGTTCATGCCGCCGATGATCAGGTTCTTCGCGCCGCTGGGCAGCTTGACCAGCGCCGAGTTGGTGGCGTCCATGCTGCCGGGCACATCGAGGGTCTTGAGCGCGGCGGTGAGGATATGGTCTTTAGGAATGCCGGCCTCTTCGAGGGATTTGATCGAACCGTCGGTGCGTTTTTTACCGGTGTCGAGTTCGTTGAAGGTGTTGATCACCGCGTAGGTATCCTTCCAGTCCCAACCGCGCTTTTTCGCCTCGGCGGCCATCGCCGCGCCTTGCTTCTGACCGACTTCGAACGCGGCCATGCCCAGGTACGGCACGTCTTCCATGAAATTGCCCTTGGCGTCGACGAAACGATCATCCACGGCCATGACTTTCAAGCCGTTGACCTTGGCCTTGGCGACAATGGCCGGGCCGAGGGACACGTCCGGCGGGCAGATCACAAAGCCCTTGGCGCCGTTGGCGGCCAGGCTGTCGATGGCCGAGAGGGTCTTCTCGCCGTCGGGCACAGCGATCTTGATCACAGTGAAACCATGTTCCTTGCCGGCTTTTTCAGCGAAGGCCCATTCGGTCTGGAACCAGGGTTCTTCGGCTTGTTTGACCAGGAAGCCGATTTTTACGGGTTCGGCGACGGCCAGGCTGCTGAAGCCGCTTAACGCAATGGCGGCGGCGAGTACGCGGAGTGTTTTTTTCATGAACGGCACCTCTTGTTGTTATTGGAGAGTGACAAGTTCTAGTCGTGGTACATCACCGACCGTCCGCCATCGATCATCAGGCAGGTGGCGTTGATAAAGGGCGCCTCATCGGTGGCCAGAAACAGCGCGCTCATCGCCACCTCCACAGGCTGGCCGATGCGCTTGGGCGGGTGCAGGTCGAACGCGCGCTGGCGCTCGGCGTGGGGGTCGGGGAAAGCGTTCCAGTAGTCGACGTTGAGTTGGGTTTCGATATAACCCGGGGCGATGGCATTTACGCGGATGCCCTTGGGCGCGTATTCGATGCCGAGGGCGCGGGTCAGGCCGAGCAGGCCGTGTTTGGCGACGGGGTAGGGAAAACAGCCGGGGATGATGTGGCTGGAATGGGTCGAGGCGATGTTGATGATGTTGCCGATGCCCTGCTCGATCATGTGCGGCAACACCGTGCGGCAGCCATACCAGGCGCCGTCGAGGTCGATGGCGAAGCAGCGCCGCCAGTCTTCATCGGTCATCTGCAACGGGTCGCGGAACACGTTGACCCCGGCGCAGTTGACCAGCACATCGACACGGCCGAAGCGCTCGATGGCCAGGTTGACCAGCGCCTGCCATTGCGCCTGGGACGTGATGTCGACCGGTTGCGCGTAGATCTCGGCGCCGCGTTCGCGCCAGTGGGCGGCGACTTGCTCGACCTTTTCGCCCTGGATATCGGCGATCACCAAACGTGCCTGCTGCGCCTGGAAGCAGGCCACGATCGCCTCGCCAATGCCTTGGGCCGCGCCGGTGACGATCACCACCTTGTGCT
Organism: Pseudomonas sp. GW704-F2; assembly: GCF_059423025.1. Classification (NCBI taxonomy): domain Bacteria; kingdom Pseudomonadati; phylum Pseudomonadota; class Gammaproteobacteria; order Pseudomonadales; family Pseudomonadaceae; genus Pseudomonas; species Pseudomonas sp. GW704-F2. The sequence continues at coordinate 58,825 of NZ_JBWKXO010000020.1, forward strand.
TGAGCCGCTCGCCATAAGTCGGTTCGGGCACGGCGGGGAGTGACAGAGGTTGTGCCTGCATCGCTTCACCTGTTTTATTTTTGGTAGTGAGTGCTGATGCAGCCGACTATAAACCCAGACCTTTAAATATCTCAATATATAAATTTACATCCCATATAGTGAGAATGCATATAAAAAAACCGGCGTCGGGACGCCGGTTTTCACCGGGTACCTGATCAGCCCTGGGCGAAATCCCGCAGCGCATCGCCCTCCATGCGGTAGCGCACCCACTCTTCCTGGGGCTGGGCGCCGATGGATTTGTAGAAGGCAATCGCCGGTTCGTTCCAATCCAGCACGCTCCATTCGAACCGCCCGCAACCGTTGTCGCAGGCGATCTTCGCCAGGTGGCGCAGCAACTTCTTGCCGGCCCCGCCGCCGCGTTGCTCGGGGTTGATGTAGAGGTCTTCGAGGTACAGGCAGTTGCTGCCCAGCCAGGTGGAATAGCTGAAAAAGAACACCGCGAAGCCGATGGGCAAACCGTCGCGCAGGCAGATCAGCCCATGGGCGGTGGCGCCTTCGCTGAACAGGCTGCGCTCGATATCCACCACACTGGCGATCACTTCATGACGGGCTTTTTCAAACTCGGCCAACTCGGTGATGAAAGTCAGGATCTGCGCAGCATCGCTGGGCACGGCGGGGCGAATCTCGATGGTCATGGGCGCGCCTTGGGCAAATTCAAAGGCCACATACTAAGACGGTTTGATGACAGATTGCAGTGCAATTTCGGGATCGCCAGGCCACCTTACTCCGTTGCGGGCTAAAGCAAGCACCAGCAACCACAGAACAATCCGTCCTGACACGCATGGTAGAACGTGGCCATAACTCCAATGATTCCAAGGCGTGCTCATGAACTCCACACCTCCGGTGGGCGGAAAACTATTCGTCCTGTTTTGCCTGGCCAGCTTCCTGTTGTCCTTGTCCTACGGCTCGACGTTTCTGCTGTCGTTGCTGATTCACTCGCGCGGTGGGAACGAGCATGACGCCGGCAGTGTGATTTCCACGGCGATGCTCAGCACCTTCGTCGCGGTAGTGCTCTCCGGGCATTTGGCCGATGCATTGGGCGCGGCACGGGCGATTGCGGGGATGGGCGTGTTGCTGGTGGTGGCCTGCCTCGGTTTTGCCCTGACGCCGGGGTTTGGCCAAGGCTTGATGCTGTTCGGGCTGGCCCTCGGCTTGGGTTGGGGGGTGTTCTACACGCTGGGCCCGATCATCGTGACCTTACTGGTCGAGCCCAGGCAGCGGGCCAAGTATTTTGCGCTGCTGTCGGGCAGCATGTTGAGCGGGATCGGTTCCGGGCCCTTGCTCGGACGAGCCACCAGTGCGCTGGACCTGCCCCTGACGACCGCCTTCTATATCGCTGGGGCGGCCAGCCTCGTTGGGGTGCTGATGTTCTGGCGACTGGGCGCACAACTCAAGCACCATGCGAATGCGCCGACGTCGAGGATTTCCCTGGCCGCCAGCCGCCGGGTGCTGTCGTCCAGGGCGGCGTTCGCCATCCTCATGGTCGGCCTGGGCGGGTGCGTGTTTGGCGGGCTTTCATCGTTCCAGACCAGCTACGCGGCCGCGCATGGGTTGGATTATTCGCTGTTCTTCGCGGGGTTCCTGAGCGCCGCGATCACCAGCCGTCTGTTGATCGCCGGCTTCGTGGTCAAGCGCGATGCCTACCGGGCCGCCTGTGTGTTGTCCGGGATCATGCTCGGCTCGATTGCACTGTTTGCTTTTGGTGTGAGCGGTAACCTCAGCTACCTGCTGGCGGCTGCCACGCTGGGGGTGGGTTACGGCCTGACGTATTCGGTGATCAATGGGCTGGTCGCCCACGAAGCGCCGTCCGGCACGACGTCCCAGGCGTTGCTGCTGTTCAGCCTGGCGTATTTTGTCGGCGTCTTCGGGTTTCCCTGGCTGGCGGGCAGGATCATCGTCGACTACGGCCTGTCGACATTGATGATGGGCGTACTGGCCATCGCTGCACTGAACTGGATGATCACCGTGGCACGCCTGATAGCGCGCCAGCTCGCGGCGCACAAAACCTTACAGGTGTCCTGATACCGCTCGTCGGCATCCAGGCACGAACCCCACATGAGGGCTGACCAATAAAGGGTAAGGACATTAACCCTAATGGAGACACCCTCATGAAGCATTCCAAGTGTGCTGCCCTCGCCTTCACGGCGCTGCTGTCCGCTGCGTCGCTGAGCGCTTTGGCCGCGTCCTCGTCCACCGGCAAGACCGATCCGGTCGGCACCCCGCCGAGCCCGGCGACCCAGGAATCCCAGGACTCGATGGGCACCGGCCTCGACACCAATGGTGGCGCGATCATCGACAACGGCGCCGACCCGCGCACCCGAGGCAACGACACCCAGCGCCAGACACCCGCCGCCGTCGGTAACGGCAAGATGGGCCCGGGGGTCAATCAGCCCGGTATCAACAAGGGCGACGACTCGAACATCCCTGGCGCACCGAAACAGCCTGCGCCGTGAAGCATCGAAATAGCGGGTTAGTCGGTGCCAGCCTATGAGTCAGGGCAAGCCCTAGCGCCTATGCGGGGCTTATCCAGCGAGGAATGCGTCGACTTCCGCGGCGCCGGGAGCAGTCGCCGGCCCCCAGCGCGTCACCGCCAGGGCCGCCGCCGCATTGGCACGGCGCGCCGCGTCGAGCGGTATCAAACCATTGGCCAAACCGGCGATGAACACGCCGGCGTGGGCGTCTCCGGCGCCATTGCTGTCGACCGCCTGCACCTTGAAGCCGGGCACAGGCTCAAGCGCATTCGCCCGCCCGACCCAGCAACCGTTCGGCCCGTCGCGCACCACCCGCAGTGTGTCGGCGGGCAGATACTGGTTGAGCTTGATCAGCGCCTCGGCCATATCCGCCGCGCCGGTGAACGCCAGGACTTCCGGGCCGTTGCTGGTCCAGATATCGATACGCGGCAGCAGCGCGCGCATCAACGCCGAATCGGGCGCCTGGACCAGCGGGCCCGGGTCGAACACCACCGTAATCGCCCGTGGCAGCGCCAGTAGCCAGTCGATCAGCGCCTGGGCCTTGCCGTCGAGAAGCAGGCTGTAGCCACTCACGTACACGTAGTCATCGGCACGTGGCGCGACGTTGGCCAAGTCCCCGGCGCTCAGCTCGCCCTCGGCGCCCAGATGGGAGATGAAGGTGCGCTCGCTGCTGGCTTCGGTCAGCGCCACGCACAGGCCGGTGTCCTTGCCGGCGCTGGCGGGCAGCGCGATGTCGATGCCTTCGGCGTGCATCGCCGCACGGGCAAGGTCGCCGAAACGGCCGCTGCCGTGGCGCCCCAGATAGACCACCGGCAAGCCGTTGCGCCGCGCCGCCGCCATCACATTAAAACCGCCGCCGGCTTCGAAACGGGCCGATTGTGCCAGCACGTCGCCGCCGCTCGCCGGCAATTGATCGAGGGCCATGACCAGGTCGACGATGACCTGGCCGGTGTGCAGCAACCTAGGCATTGGCACGCTCGACCAATGCCGGACGCCGGTCAGCCGCGCCGCCGAGCAATGCATATATCCCGCCGGCCACCACGAAAGTCACGATCCAGCCCAGGCCGTTGTGGCCCAGCCAGGAATCGGACAACGGCCCGGCGAACCAGATGTTGTCGGCGGTGGTGCCGATGGTAGTGAAACTGAACCCCAGCCCGATCGCCACGGCCCACGCCCCCAACGCGCGCCATTCCACGCCGCCGCGATACCAGTAGGCGCTGCTTGGGCTGACGTTCAGCAGGTCGTCGGGGCTGTAGTAATGACGGTGAATCAGGTCGACCACGAAGATCCCCACCCACGCGGTGATCGGCACCGCCAGCAACGAGATGAAGGTGATGAACGGGCCGTAGAAACTGTCGGCGATCAGCATGAAGTAGATCGAACCGGCGAAGATCGCCACGATATCGACGATCACCGCGTACACGCGCTTGACCTTCAAACCGAGGGTCAAGGTAGTGAGGCCGGCCGAATACACCGACAGGTTATTCGACAGCAACAGCCCGCCAAACGCGGTGATCAGGTACGGCACAGCCATCCAGGTGGGCAGCATGTCGCGGATCGCGACGATCGGGTCGGTCGCCGCCGCCAGGTCGTTGTTGCCCACCGACAGCAGGCCGCCGAGGGTGATCAGCAGCACCAGTGGAATGCCCGCGCCAAACGCGGCAGACGCCACCAGGCGCACGGCCGTGACGCTGCGGTGTTGGTAGCGCGACATGTCGGCGCCGGCGTTGGCCCAGCCGATCCCGGTGCCGGCGGCCATGGTGCCGATGCCGATGAGCATCGCGCTCAAGGGCGCCGGGGTGGCGTTGAACACTGCGCTCCAGTCGATGGTGGCGCAGAGGAAGCCGCCGACCAGGAGATTCAAGGCGCCGAACACGTAGGTCGCCCACTTCTGGATCACCAGCAAAGTCGCATGGCCCAGGCCGGAAACGGCCAGGGTCAGCAGTACGAAAATGGCGATGAACAGCAGCGTCAGCAGCGGCGCACTTTTCGCCGCGACCGGGGTGTGGAACAGCAGCGTACACAACGACAGCAGCACGAACGCAGCAGTGGTGGTGTTGACGGTCTCCCAACCGAGCCGCGACATCAGCGACACCAACGTCGGCCCGATATTGCCGCGCACGCCGAAGATGGCGCGGGACAGCGTCAGACTCGGCGCACGCCCGCGCCGCCCGGCGATCGAGATAATGCCCACCACCGCGAAGGAGCCGGCGGCACCGAGGATGGCGACGATGACCGCCTGCCAGATGGCCAGGCCGCGAAACGCAACCAGGGTGGCGCCCAGCGGCAACCCCAGGATGCTGATGTTCGCGGCGAACCACACCCAGAACAGTTGCAGCGGATGGCCGTGGCACTCGCCTTCGGGGACCGGTTCGATGCCGCGCGTTTCCAAGCGCCCGGCGCTTGGGCCGGAAGTGGACGTACTCATGTGCGGGTGCTCCTGGTGCCAGTATTGTTAGGGTTGTGGCAAATTCGCAAATCGCAATGTTGACTCGGTCAGTGCGCGAGCGCGCTGGCCTGTAGCGCCTGGCGCAAGCTGAGCAGGCCTTCAACCAACGGCTGCAACGCCAGCCCGTTGACCCGCTGGACCTGTTCGATCATCGCCGCCGGCCAGCATTGCATCCCCAGGCACGCGCCCAGCATCGCGCCGAGGATCGCGGCGATGGTGTCGGTGTCGCCGCCCAGGCTGGCGGCCACGCACAAGGCCTCGAAGGCGTTCATCTCGCCCACCGCCACTTGCTGCGCGAGGGCGAACGACACCACCACCGATTCCTGGGAAGCGACCGAGGTGCCAATCAATTCATAGAGCAGGTCGGCGAACAGCGCCTTGTCGCCACTGGCGACGCTCAAGGTCCGCGCCCAACCGATGCGCGTGGCAATACGGCCGCCGGCCACCCAGTGTCCATGGCGTTCGGCCTGCTGGGCGATCTGGCTGCCGATGTTCAGCGCTGCGCCCAGGTCCGCGCCGTTGATCCCGGCCGAGACCACTGCCGCCACTGCCGCGGCACTGGAGATGCCCAGGCTGGTGTTGTGGGTCACCTGGCACGCCTGGATCACCGCACGGATGAACGGTGCGGAGTCGCTGACATCGGCGGCAATCCCCACCGGCGCGATACGCATCGCCGCGCCGTTGGTGGTGCCGTAGCGCCCGGACTCTTCAGGCGTATGCCCGGCGAGGATCATATCGATGGCGCGCTTGGTCGACGGGCCCAGCAGGTCCTGGGAGCCTTTGGCGCGCATTCGCGCTTCCCAGTCGATCAGGCGTCGCGCAAGTACGCTCGGCTCGATCGTGCCCTGGCCTTCCACCAGCAACTCACCGACGAGGATCGCCTGCTCGGTGTCATCGGTGATGGAGCCGGCGGGCATGTTCGGTGCGATGGGTTGGTCGGCGTCGGCATCTTCCAGGCCGGTGATGGCACCGAAGCGCGCCCGGACCTGCTCACGGCTCAAAGACTGGGTGGGCATGCCCAGGGCATCGCCCAACGCCAGACCGTAGAAGGCGCCGAGGGCACGATTGTGCGCGCTCATTTCGTCGCGCCAAACTGCAAGTGCAGACGAAAATGCAGCGGGTCGAGCAGACTTTCCACGTATTCCATGAAGCGTTCGCGCCGGTCGTAAGTGGTGCGCGACGCCTTGAGAAACACCGTGCCCACCGGGCGCTCGAGCAGCTCGGCGTCTTCATCGGTCAGAGGCTCGGCGCCGATCCATTGATCGCCTTCGGCGCCGACGTAACCGTAGGCGGCCAGGGTGATGGTCAGGGAGTTGTCGATCAGCCCGACCCGGGGCAAGCCTTCCAGGCCTCCGGAGGCCGGCATCAGCGAGCGCTCCAAAGACACGGCGCGGCCATCGGCGGCGCGGCGGCGACGGTCGAGGGCGATGAATTGGTCGCTGCCGAAGCGGCTGAACAGGTCCGGGCGGGTCACGGCTTCGAAGCGCAGGATGTCGGTGCTGACCAGGGCGCCGGTGTCGGCCAGGGCCTGTGCCCAGCCATTGCGTTGGTCGAGCACCATGCCGTCATAGGTGACGATGGAGCCGACGCCGCCCTGGGTGGCGATGTAGTTGCGGCGCTTGAGTTCGGCCAGGGCTTCGCGCAGCGTGCCGCGACTGACCGCAAACTCTTCGGCCAGTTGATGCTCGCCCGGCAGCAGGAAACCGTCGGCCATCACCCCACCTTCGATACGGCGGATGAGTTCGTCGACGACGCGTTTTTTCTTATCGAATCGGACATGTCTAATCATGTACAAATTGATAACCGAAAGCAGCCGTTTGCAGCAAGCAAATTATTTCAGGGAGAGGAAAAAAACCTTCTCAGGGCTCCAGGCCAATCGGGAAGAACGTCCCGCCGCTCCACACGCCGAGCCAGTTCTGACCGTCGATCGGACGGCTCACCGCCAGCTCGACCAATTGGTAGAACACATTGCGATGCACCAGGGCTTCGAGGTTGGCGCGCACGCGCAGATAGGGCGAAGGCTCCTCGGTGTCGGGGTCGATCACCACCCGCAGCGGGTGTTCAAGATCGGCCTCGACCTGCTCGTCGACTTGCGTGGTGAAGCGCAGCCGCTGGCTTTCGCCCTGCCCTTCGACTTCGAGGGTGACCGCGACAAACGGCGCATCCTCGACGGTGATGCCGACCTTTTCCACGGGGGTGACCAGAAAGTACTCATCGCCATCGCGGCGGATGATGTTGGAGAACAACTTGACCATCGGCTTGCGCCCGATCGGCGTGCCCTGGTAATACCAGGTGCCGTCGCGGGCAATGTGCATGTCGATGTTGCCGCAGAAGTCCGGGTTCCACAGATGCACCGGCGCCGGCCCCTTGCCCTTGGGCAGTTGGGCCAATAGATCATTGGCCTTGGCGGAATCGGTCATGGGCTTCTCCTCTGGCTTACTGATCGCTCATGCCCAGCAGGCCTCGGGCGTACTGCGCCAGCGGGCGGGCGATCAGATCTTGGGGCGTATTGTCGTGGAACGTCAGTAAACCGCCACGACTGCGAATCCGTGCAGTATCAATCAAATACTGGGTGCTGGTCTCGATCAACATGATCTGGATAACGCCGCTGTCCAGGCCGACACGGTCGAGGGCCTGTTGATCGGTCCACTCATCGGCGTTGCCGATGCGGTCATCCGCCTTGGCGAAGCGGCAGTACAGCAAGTAGTGAGCGCCGGCCGCACGGGCTTCGGCCATGGCTTGTTCGAGGCTTTCGGGCTGGCGGGCGCGGCGCACCATGGGGAAGTATTCGACGAAGCCGTTGAAAGCTTCTTCGGCGACCACGTTCGGGCGCGGATAGGCGCTGCCGGGCGGCACGAAGGCGCCCTGGGCGATGAAGACAAAGGAGTCCGGCTGCACGCGAATCGACGCGGAGCGCCGGGTGTCGCTGTGGTCCAGCAACCCGGCGTCGCTCATCTGATAACGGGTGCCTTCGGCCATATCGCTGACGGTCATGCAACCACTCAGCGTCAACGACGCCAGCAACAAAACCAGACTACGCATCCTAATCCTCCAGAAGCCGGTGACGGAAAACCGGCGAATGGGCATGAGATGCAGAATCCGCGCCATTTGGGGAGGGGGCTTGCTCCCGATTGCGGCGAGTCGGTCAGATTATCTGGGACTGACACATTGCAATCGGGGGCAAGCCCCCTCCCACACTGGATTGTGCGCAATCTTGAAAACCGGGTTAGCCGCCGATGATTTTCATGATGGTCGCACCACCGGAGAACGCCACTTCCTGTTTGTCGCCCAGGGCCTTGATCAGCAAGCCTTGCAAGGCCGGCAGCGCCTGGTGGCGCGGTTTATCCAGCAGGTCGCCGACATAGTGACGATTGCTCGACGACAGGCAGCCATGCAACCAACCGGTGGACGACAGCCGCAACCGTGAACAGGTGCGGCAGAACGGCACGCTTTCGTTGGCGATCACCCCAAAGAACCCCTTGCCCGGCACTTCGTAGCGCACCGCCGTGGCGTCCACGGGAGCGTTGGCTTGCAGGTATTCGTGGTGTTCGCCGATCAGGCTCAGCAGTTGCTGAAGGCTGACGAATTGCTGCAGGAACGCATTGGAGTCCTTGGCCAGGTGGCCCATTCGCATCAGTTCGATAAAGCGCAGCTCGTAGCCCCGTTCCAGGCAATAGTCGAGCAGCGGCATCACCTGATCGAGGTTCTGGCCGCGCAACGGCACCATATTGACCTTGATCTTGATCCCGGCCGCGCGCGCCTGGTCCATGCCATCGAGCACCGTGGCCAGGTCGCCGCCACGGGCGATGCTGCGAAAGGCCTCGGCGTTCAGTGTGTCGAGGGACACGTTGATGCGCCGAATGCCGGCGTCCACCAGCAGCGGCAGTTTGCGCGCCAGCAGTTGGCCGTTGGTGGTCAGGCTGATCTCACTGAGGCCCATCCCGCCCACGGCGCCCATGAAGGCTTCCAGCTTGGGGCTGACCAACGGCTCACCACCGGTGATGCGCAGGCGCTCGATACCGGCGGCTTCGATCAGGTAAGCCACGCCACGGGCCATGGCCTCGGCCGAGAGTTCGTCCTGGGCAGCCACCAGCCGCTTGCCGTTAGGCACGCAATAGGTACACGCGTAATTGCAGGCTGAGGTCAGGCTGATCCGCAAATTGCGAAAACGCCTGCCTTGACGATCAACGATCATGGATCACTCCGGCAGAGGATAATTCAGACGCAGCAAAAGCTGACTCATAAATCAGCTTTTGGCAATAGCCTTACCTGAGTATATTCCTGGGTTACTGCACCTGGCAGCAAATCATTACGCGGCAGGTGTGCCAGCAGGTGCAGCGTCAACGGGTGGCAGCTCGCTGCTGTGCTTGCGCTTGTTGCCCATACGCACGCCGATGTCCATCAGGAACTGGAAGAAACCCTCCTGATCTTCCAATACATTGCTCCAGAACGGCGAGTGGTACAGCGCCACTGCGCCATGCACCAACGCCCAGGCGGCGCAGTAGTGGAAATACGGCGGCACGTCTTCCAGCTTGCCTTCGCTGATGCGGCCCTTGATCAGCAGGGTCAGGCGTTCGAAGTTCGAGGCGCGGATCTTGTGCAACTCCTCGACCATTTCCGGCACCTGATGGCCCTTGACCACCTTCTCTTCCAGGCGGTCGAACAGGCGGTAGCGCTGCGGGTCACGCATGCGGAACTCGAAGTAGGCCCGCGACAGGGCTTCCTTGTCCTTGTCCACATCGGCCGAATGCAGCAGCTCGTTCAGGTCGCGCTCGTAGTCGAGCATCAGGCGCAGGTAGATCTCGGCCTTGGACTTGAAGTGCTTGTAGATGGTGCCTTTGCCGATACCTACGGCATCCGCGATCATCTCGACGGTAACGCTGTCTTCACCTTGTTCGAGGAACAACTTGAGGGCGGTGTCGAGAATTTCCTGCTCGCGGCGGCGAAACTCACGGACCTTACGGGGTTCTTTTTGCATGAGGAAAAGGTCTGCAGAGGTCGGTATAGGGAGGGTTGCGCAGGGCCAAGGAGACGTGGCGATACGATTTACCCGGTACGAGGGATTATCCCGACTGAACGGTCGTTGGGCAACGCTTATGTGAACCGTTCACACACATTACTTTCAGCATGCCGACGAATTCATGGTGTTCAGTCAGAAATAATACGTGACGTCTACGCCTGTACATCCGCTCAATGAGAACTCAAGCGAAGCGCGCGTATTCCAAATCTGTTTAAAAAACGACCAGACGCGACTGGACTGAATCGGATACTGATCAATACTTCAACTGTCGGCGCGACATCTCCCCCAAGTGAAGCGTCGACCTGGGTACCGACGGACTGCGTGCCCTTGTTTTACTCCTAATGGTCTTAACCCGGATTCCCCCCCCAGAACCCGGGTTTTTTTTGCCTCGGATTTGGTCGCGTCAACCCGCGACGTGCGCCAGCGGGAACAGGCGCTTGAAGTTCTCGGTGGTCTGTTCGGCAAAGCGTTCGTAGGATTCACCGCGTAGCATCGCCAGGTAATCCGCCACGTCACGCACATACTCCGGCAGGTTCGGCTTGCCGCGATGGGGAATCGGCGCCAGGTACGGCGAGTCGGTTTCCACCAGCAGCCGGTCGGCCGGCACTTGTCGCGCCACGTCACGCAGGGCGTCGGCATTGCGAAAGGTGACGATGCCCGACAGGGAAATATAGAACCCCAGGTCGAGGGCCGCCTTGGCCATGTCCCAGTCTTCGGTGAAGCAATGCAGCACGCCGGCCTGGGGCAATGCGGCTTCGCGCAGCAGGCTCAGGGTGTCGGCGCGGGCGCCGCGGGTGTGGACGATGACCGGTTTGCCGGTCTGCTCGGCGGCGTGCAGGTGCAGGCGGAACGACGCTTGCTGCAATAGCGCGGCTTCGGGCTCGTAGTGATAGTCCAGGCCGGTTTCACCAATTGCCACCACCCGTGGGTGGTTGAGTTCGCCGAGCAACCAGTCGAGGGCCGGGGCTTCGCCGGGCTTGAGGTCCAGCGGGTGGATACCCACCGAGCAATCCACGTCCGCGTAGCAATCCGCGAGGGCTTTGACGTCGGCCGCATTGTCGGCACTGACGCCGATGCACAGGAAGTGCCCGACCCCACGCTGGCGGGCCGCTTCCAGGGCGGCGTCGAGGGAACCGCCGTGTTGGGCGAGGTCGAGGCGATCAAGGTGGCAATGGGAATCTACGAGCATAGGAAATGACAACTTCAATCACGGGAAGGATCTGGCCGACGATACACCCGTCGGCCACGGAAATTAACGCCGGCCGAGCAAACCGACCCACTGCACCAGCAACGCTTCGAGCAACAGCACGCGGTTGAGGTTGGCCTTGCCGAGGACCTTCTGGCGCTGGGCGAGAATCCAGTCCTGGATATTCAGCACCTTGTCCTGTGCGCTTTTCTGCGCGAGGTATTGCACGACCTTGCGCATGTCCGGCAGGCCCAGGCCATTTTCATCCAAGGTCAACTGGTAGCGCAGGATCAGGCTCGACCAGTCGCAGAACCAGTCGAACAGCAGCAGCAAGGGGATGTCCTTCCAGGCGGTTTCCGCCAACTGGGTGGCGGACAACTCCTGCTTGAGCAGCTTTTTCACCCCGTCCACCACCAGCGCGCGTTGCTCGCGCACGCCCTGGGCCTGCAGCTTCACGGCGGCCAGGGGGGAGCCGGCGGCCAGGGTCAGCAACTCGACGCGTTCGGCTTCGGAACAGTCCGGCAAAGCCTGTTCCAGCCATTGCAGGCTCATCGCCTCGCTGGGCAATGGGCACGCCTGCTGCACGCAACGGCTGCGAATGGTCGGCAACAAGCGGCTGGACTGGTGGCTGACCAGCAACAGCACGGTATCGCCGGAAGGTTCTTCGAGGCTTTTGAGCAAGGCGTTGGCCGCGTTGATGTTCATCGCCTCCACCGGCTCGATCAGTACGACCTTGCGCCCGCCCATCTGCGCGGTTTGCACCACGAAGCTGACGAGGTCACGCACCTGGTCGACCTTGATCGCCTTGTCCGCTTCCTCGGGTTCCAGCAGGTAGTTGTCCGGGTGGCTGCCGGCCTTGAGCAGCAGGCAGGACTTGCACACGCCGCAGGCTTCCAGGTTGACCGGACGTTGGCACAGCAGGCTGGCCATCAGGCGTTCGGCGAGTGCGCGCTTACCGATACCCGCCGGGCCGTGCAACAAGTAGGCATGAGCGTGCTGGGCACGCCCCGCCAGTTGCTGCCAGAGACTGTCCTGCCAAGGGTAGGCTTCAGCCACGGGCGCGCTCCAGCAATGTGGGTAGCAGCGCATCGATGGCCTGCTGCACCTGGGCCAGCGGCTGGGCGGCGTCCAACAGGTAGTAACGCGCCGGCTCGGCCTTGGCCCGGGCAAGGAATGCGCTGCGCACGGCGTTGAAAAACGCCTGGCCTTCCAGTTCGAAGCGGTCCAGGCGGCCACGCGCACTGGCACGGGCCAGGCCGACTTCCACCGGCAGGTCGAACACCAGGGTCAGGTCGGGACGCAAATCGCCCTGGACGAAGGTCTCCAGGGTGGCGATGCGCGCCTGGGACAGGCCGCGGCCACCGCCTTGGTAGGCATAGGTGGAATCGGTGAAGCGGTCACAAATCACCACGGCGCCGCGGGCCAGCGCCGGGCGAATCACTTCGGCCAGGTGCTGGGCGCGTGCGGCGAACACCAGCAGCAACTCGGTGTCCGGGTTCATCTGTTCTTCGCCTGGGGCCAGCAGCACTTCACGGATGCGCTCGGCCAATGGCGTACCGCCGGGCTCGCGGGTCAGCACCACCTCGACGCCCGCAGCGCGCAAACGCTCGGCCAGGTAATCGCGGTTGGTGCTTTTGCCGGCGCCTTCCGGGCCTTCCAGGGTAATAAACAAGCCAGTCACAGGCAGTCCTTAGTCAGAGTCATTGCGGGCTTTGCGATGCGGCGGCGTCCGGCGCAGGCTCGGCGGGTGCGTCGGGGGCATCGTTCGTCGGCGCGGGGTCTTCCAACGGCTTCACCTGCGGCGCCGGGCTGGAACGGTAATCGGCGCGACGCTTGAGCTGGAACTCACGCACCGCGGCATTATGTGCATCCAGGTCGTCCGAGAAAATATGACTGCCATCACCTCGGGCAACGAAATACAGGCTGCTACCCGGCACCGGGTTCAGCGCCGCATGAATCGCCTCGCGGCCGACCATCGCGATGGGTGTCGGCGGGAGCCCGGCAACCATGTAGGTGTTGTAGGGGTTGGCTTCCTTGAGATGGGCACGCGTCAGCTTACCGTTGTAGCGCTCGCCCAGGCCGTAGATCACCGTCGGATCGGTCTGCAGCAGCATGCCGATCTTCATGCGACGCACAAATACCCCGGCGATCTGCCCCCGCTCCTCCGGCACACCGGTCTCTTTCTCCACCAGGGAGGCCATGATCAGCGCTTGGTAGGGGTCGGTGTACGGCGCGTCGGCGGCGCGTTTGCTCCACTCCTGGGCGAGCACATCGTCCAGGCGGTTGTAGGCTTTCTTGAGGAACTCGACATCCGTCATGCCGCGCACAAAGCGATAGGTATCGGGGAAGAACCGCCCCTCGGGGAAAACCCCTGGGTGGCCGAGCTTGTCCATCACTTCGCTGTCACTCAGGCCGGCAAGGCTCTGCACGATCTTTTCATGCTTGGCCAGCGCCGAGCGTACTTGGCGGAAATTCCAGCCCTCCACCAGGGTCAGGCTGTATTGCACCACTTCGCCACGCTGCCACAGGCCGATCAAGCCTTGGGCGGTGAGGCCGGGAGTGAGGCGGTATTCGCCGCTGTGCAATGGCTGGCCTTCGAGGTTGAACCGCCAGTACAGACGCAACCAGAAGGCGCCGTCGAGCACACCGTCGGCTTCCAGGCGATTGAAAGTGCCGGTCGGCGTGGCTCCGGCGGGGACGTCGAGCAGTTGCTCCTCGGTCAGGTGCAAGGGCTGCTTGAGGGTTGAGTCGAGCTTCCAGGCCGAAAACCCCAACAGCAACGCCGCCGCGAACAGACCGATCAGCAGCAGTAACAACAGTTTTCGTATCAACTCAAATATCCAATAGCGCGCGAACAATGCTCTGCAGTTTACGGGTGAGCGGCCCAACCGACCAGCTCATCGCAGCGCAGCCGCGCACCGGCCAAATGCCATAAACGCTGTTGCAGACAAAAACCTCGTCGGCCGACTGCAACTGCTCAAGGCTGATATCGGCCACGACCACCGGGGTGCCGAGCGCCTGCGCCTGGGCCAGCACCTCGGCACGCATGACGCCGGCCACGCCGCAACGATTCAGATCAGCGGTCAACAACACGCCGTGACGCACCAGGAACAGGTTGCTGAACACGCCTTCGATGACGCGCCCGGACATATCCAGCATCAAACCTTCGGCATGCTCGGTATCTTGCCACTCGGCGCGCGCGATCACTTGTTCGAGGCGATTGAGGTGCTTGAGACCGGCCAGCAGCGGCTGTTCGGACAAACGGGTGGCGCACGGAAACAGGCGGATACCGTCGTTGCCATGGGCCTGGGGATAAGCAGCAGGCGCACTGCCCTGCAGGATACGGCGCACCGGGGCGCCGGGGTTGATGCCATAACCGCGCAGGCTGTCGCCTCGGGTGAGGATCAATTTGAGTACGCCGTCGCCGAGGGCGCTGGCGTAAGCGAGCACTTCGCTGCGGACCAATGCCGGGTCCACAACCAATGCCAACCGCCTGCAACCCTCGGCCAGGCGTTGCAGGTGGCGGTCGAGCAACACGGGTTGCCCGGCCTTGACGGCGATGGTTTCGAACAGGCCATCGCCATACGCCAGGCCACGATCTTTCAGGGGCACGCTGTCCGCTGGCTGACCGTCGACCCAGCTGTGCATTACTCGGCGAACCGGCGGAACACCAGGGAACCGTTGGTGCCACCGAAACCGAACGAGTTGGACAACACCACGTCGATCGGCATTTTCTGCGCTTCATGAGGCACGAAGTTCAGGTCGCAGCCTTCATCCGGCTCATCGAGGTTGATGGTCGGCGGAGCGACCTGATCCCTGATGGCCAGCACGCTGAAGATCGCTTCGACCGCGCCCGCCGCACCCAACAGGTGGCCGGTCATGGACTTGGTGGAGCTGACTGCCAGCTTGTAGGCGTGCTCGCCGAACACTGACTTGATCGCTTCGGCTTCCGCCAGGTCGCCGGTCGCTGTCGAAGTGCCGTGGGCGTTGATGTACTGCACCAGGTCCGGGCTGATCTTCGCATCGCGCAGGGCGTTGGTGATGCAACGCGCAGCACCGGCGCCGTTGGCCGGTGGCGAAGTCATGTGGTAGGCGTCGCCACTCATACCAAAGCCGATCAGCTCGGCGTAGATCGTCGCGCCACGCGCCTTGGCGTGTTCCAGCTCTTCCAGCACCAGCGCACCGGCGCCGTCGGCCAGGACGAAACCGTCACGGCCCTTGTCCCACGGACGGCTGGCACGAGCCGGCTCGTCGTTGCGGGTCGACAGCGCACGCGACGCGCCGAAGCCGCCCATGCCCAGGCCGCAGGCCGCCATTTCAGCGCCGCCGGCAATCATCACGTCCGCTTCGTCATAGGCGATATTGCGCGCGGCCATGCCGATGCAATGCGTGCCTGTGGTGCAAGCCGTGGCAATGGCGTAGTTAGGTCCCTGTGCTCCCAGATGGATGGACAGGAAACCGGAAATCATATTGATGATCGAACCCGGCACGAAGAACGGTGAAATTCGACGCGGACCGGACTCGTGCAACGTGCGACTGGTTTCTTCGATATTGGTCAAACCGCCAATACCCGAACCCATGGCCACGCCGATGCGTTCACGGTTGGCGTCGGTGACTTCCAGACCAGCGTCACGCACTGCCTGAAAACCGGCTGCCAGGCCGTATTGAATGAACAGGTCGAGTTTGCGGGACTCTTTGATCGAGAGGTATTGCTCGACATTGAACCCCTTTACCGAGCCGCCAAAACGGGTGGAATAGGCAGAAAGGTCCGTGTGTTCGATCAGACCAATACCACTGCGGCCAGCCAGAATGCCCTGCCAACTGCTCGGCACATCCGTGCCCAGTGGCGACAACATACCCATACCGGTGACTACGACGCGTCTACGCGACACAGCACTCTCCTTTTTCTAATGACGACACTTTGCTTCAGAATCACTTTTCATCAGAGCTAAAGAAAAAACCGCACGCCGTTACAGCAGTGCGGTTTTTCCCTGACAGCAAGCGACGACTACAAACTATTACGCCTGGTGGCTGGTAACGTAGTCGATTGCAGCTTGAACGGTAGTGATTTTTTCAGCTTCTTCGTCCGGGATTTCGGTCTCGAATTCCTCTTCCAGAGCCATCACCAGCTCAACGGTGTCAAGGGAGTCGGCACCCAGGTCTTCAACGAAGGAAGCGGTGTTGACCACTTCTTCTTCTTTAACGCCCAGTTGCTCGGCAACGATTTTCTTGACGCGCTCTTCGATGGTGCTCATACCTTGTTTTCACTCCTAATGGACAAATTCAGGCAGCTGGCCAGTGGGTAAGTGTATAGAAAGCCATTTCAGCTTTTCAACTGAAAGGTTCACCCCGTACCCGGTCGGCCACCCGCGTATAAATTAAGTTGCAGCTTTATAACGGATTTTAGACAGCTCGTATGACATTTTTTTGAAGCGATCCGTCACAATTTAACTCATGTACATCCCGCCGTTAACCGGGATTGTAGCCCCAGTCACGTATGCCGCACCGTCGGATGCCAGGAAAGAGACCACATTCGCGATCTCTTGAGCCTGGCCCAGACGGCCCAGCGGAATCTGCGTCAGCAAGGCTTCACGCTGTGCTTCCGGCAGTTCGCGGGTCATATCGGTGTCGATGAACCCAGGGGCCACCGAGTTGACCGTAATCGACCGCGAGCCGACTTCACGCGCCAGTGCGCGGCTGAAACCTTCCAGACCGGCTTTCGCCGCGGCATAGTTTACTTGGCCTGCGTTGCCCATGGCACCCACTACGGAGCCAATATTGATAATTCGACCCCAACGCGCCTTGGTCATGCCGCGCAAAACGCCCTTGGACAGGCGAAACAGACTGTTCAAGTTGGTGTCGACGACGTCATGCCACTCGTCGTCTTTCATCCGCATCATCAGATTATCGCGGGTGATACCGGCATTATTCACCAGAATCGCCGGCGCGCCGAACTGTGCGGTGATCTCGGCCAGTACGGCAGCCACGGACTCATCGCTGGTCACATTCAGCTCAAGGCCGGTGCCCTGCACGCCGTTTTCCTTCAAGGTCGCGGCGATACGCTCGGCGCCCGCGGCGGAAGTGGCGGTGCCGATCACGACGGCGCCCTGACGGCCCAGTTCCAGGGCGATCGCCTGACCAATGCCACGGCTCGCGCCGGTAACCAGTGCAACTTTACCTTGCAGACTCATGCAGGCTTCTCCTAAGTTCGGGGTTCAGGCCAGTGCCGCGCGAGCGGCCGCAAAGGCATCCGGGGTATTGAGGTTGGAGGTCGACACGCCGTCGGCGCAGCGCTTGTTCAGGCCGGCCAGGACTTTGCCCGGGCCGCACTCGACCAACTCGGTGGCGCCGTTGGCGGCCAGGGTCTGTACCGATTCAACCCAACGCACCGGCTTGTAGAGTTGTTCCAGCAGGTCGCGCTTGAGGGTGTCGAGATCCGCGGCAACCGCCGCGCTGACGTTCTGCACCAGCGGGATCTGCGGCGCCTGCCAGTTGATGGCGGCGATGGACTCGGCAAAACGCTCGGCCGCCGGGCGCATCAGCTCGCAGTGCGACGGCACGCTCACCGGCAACGGCAAGGCACGCTTGGCGCCACGGGCCTTGCAGCCTTCGATGGCGCGCTCAACGGCGGCCTTGGCACCGGCAATCACCACCTGGCCCGGCGAGTTGAAGTTCACCGCGCTGACCACTTCGCCCTGGGCCGCTTCGGCACAGGCTGCGATCACCACCGCATCATCCAGGCCGAGAATGGCAGCCATGCCCCCCTGCCCGGCCGGAACCGCTTCCTGCATCAACTGGCCACGACGCTCGACCAGCTTGACCGCTTCAGCGAGGGTCAGGCTGCCCGCAGCGACCAGGGCACTGTATTCGCCCAGGCTGTGACCGGCGACGAACGCCGGACGCGCGCCGCCTTCCGCCAGCCACAAGCGCCACAGGGCGATCGAAGCGGTGAGGATGGCCGGCTGGGTTTTATCGGTTTGATTGAGTTGCTCTTCCGGCCCCTGCTGGGTCAGCGCCCACAGGTCGTAACCCAGGGCATCGGAAGCTTCCTTGAAGGTTTCCAGGATCAGCGGATATTGCGCGCCCAGCTCGGCCAACATGCCGAGGGACTGCGAACCCTGCCCTGGAAAGACGAATGCGAGGGATGTAGACATGTAACAAGCCCCTAATGATCTGGTCGTCGGATATAGGCGCTCCTACGATGGGAGCGCACGAAACTGACAGATTGGATGGTCAATTGAACCGGCCGGTCACATTTAAGCATTCCCGGGCCGATTCGCCTAAGGCAACAGATCTTCCAGGCGGCCGTGCAAGCGTCGCGGCAGGTTTTCCTGGATCTCGATCAACGCCCGTGCAATCGCACTCTGAAAGCCTTCCACGCCCGCCGAGCCATGGCTTTTCACCACGATGCCCTGCAAGCCGAGAAAGCTTGCGCCATTATGCCGCGCCGGGGCCAGGTCCTCCTGCAGGCGGCGCATCAGCGGCAACGCCAGGGCGCCGACCAGGCGTGTGGCCAGGTTGCGCTTGAACAAGGCCTCGATCCGCGTGGCAATCATGGTCGCCAGACCTTCGCTGGATTTAAGCAGGATATTGCCGACAAACCCGTCGCACACCACCACATCCGCCTCGCCGCGATACAAACCGTCGCCTTCGACAAAGCCGATGTAGTTCAACCCCAGCGCACCTTGCAGCAAAGCGGCGGCGAGCTTGACCTGCTGGTTGCCCTTGATGTCTTCGATGCCGATATTCAGCAAGGCCACGCGCGGACGGGCCACACCCAGCGCCTCGGCAGCCACCGAGCCCATCACGGCGAACTGGAACAGATGCTCGGCACTGCAATCGACATTCGCGCCCAGGTCGAGCAACTGGCAATAGCCTGTCTGCGTCGGTATCGCCGCGACTATCGCCGGCCGGTCGATCCCCGGCAAGGTCTTGAGCACATGCCGCGACAACGCCATCAGCGCGCCCGTATTACCGGCACTGACACAGGCTTGCACCTTGCCATCACGCAACAACTCAAGGGCGACCCGCATTGAAGAGTCGGGCTTGCCACGCAGGGCGACCGCCGGTTTTTCATCCATGCCGATGGCTTCGCTGGCGGGCGTAATCGTCAGGCGCGCGCGATCCACCGCCGGATGGCTGGCAATCAATTCTTCAAGAAGGGAAGGTTGACCGACGAGGGTCAGGTGCAGCGAGGGCGTAGCAGACAGGCTGGCAATACAAGCCTGAACAATGCTGCGGGGACCGAAGTCCCCGCCCATTGCGTCAATCGCGATGACTTGAGCAGACAAGTGATTACTCGTCAGCGCCCTTGTCAATCACTTTACGGCCACGGTATACGCCTTCTGGCGATACGTGGTGACGCAGGTGAATTTCACCGGTGGTTTTTTCTACAGACAGAGTGCTTGCCGTCAGGGCGTCGTGCGAACGACGCATGTCACGGGCAGAGCGGGATTTTTTGTTCTGCTGAACAGCCATAATTGATTAACTCCTAAACGTTTGGGTCACGCTTTAACTGCGCCAATACACTGAACGGGTTGGACCGCGTTACCTCGTCCTCGCTCGGTTCGGACTCGTCATCGAGGCCCGCCGGCTGCTGGCATTCTTCCGGATGATGAGCAGGCACAATGGGCAAGGCGAGCAAAAGCTCCTCCTCGATCAGTGCATGCAGATCCAAAGGATCTTCGCCCAGTTCCAGCACGTCATAACCTTTCGGCAACGACTGGGTATTCGCACCCTCCTTTACCACAGCGTAACTGCATTCGCTGTGAATCGGCAGGGTGACCAGCTCAAGACAACGCTGGCAAACCATTTTGACCTCGGTGTCGATAAAGCTGTGAATAACCACAGATTTACGTTCATCTCGTTCAAAAACGAATTTGGCCTGCACCGTACCGACAGTGTCGGAAAGCGGGTCGCAGAGTCTCTCCAAATCGGCCAGCAGCAATTCACCTTGAAGGGAAGTGCCACGATCAGCCAATTTGCGCGGGTCAACGTGAGGTGGAATCGGGTCATTCAACATAGGCGCAGCATTATAGGGATGCCCCCAGCCATGTCAAAGGAAATTCAGCCCTGTGCGTCAGCCGGTCGTCCCGCTAGAATCCCCGGTCGCCCTGAGGAGACGCCCATGCTGCCTTTATTACTCGCATCCAGCTCGGTCTATCGCCGGGAATTGCTGAGCCGCCTGCACTTACCGTTCATCTGTAGCTCACCGGATATCGATGAAAGCCACCGTGCAAATGAGTCAGCCGTCGAACTGGTCAAGCGCCTGGCCGAAGAGAAAGCCCGCGCCCTCGCCGCCCGCCATCCAGGGCACCTGATCATCGGCTCCGATCAGGTCGCCGCACTCGAAGGCCGGATCATCGGCAAACCCCACACCTTCGAGAACGCCCGCGAGCAACTGCTGGCGGCCAGCGGCAAGCGTGTCAGCTTCCTCACCGGGCTGGCGCTGCTGAACAGCGAGACCGGGCATTGCCAGGTCGACTGCGTGCCGTTCACCGTACACATGCGCATGCTGGACGCGGAGCGGGTCGAGCGCTACCTGCGGATCGAGCAACCCTATGACTGCGCGGGCAGCTTCAAGGCCGAAGGGCTGGGCGTGAGCCTGTTCCAAAGCACCGAAGGCCCGGATGCGACCAGCCTCGTCGGCCTACCTCTGATTCGCCTGGTGGATATGCTGCTGGCCGAGGGCGTGCAAATCCCTTAAACCAGCGCAAAACCAAATGTGGGAGGGAGCTTGCTCCCGATAGCAATGGATTAGTCAGCTTATCTGTAGCTGACCCACCGCAATCGGGAGCAAGCTCCCTCCCACATTTATCTACGCAGACCTTGGGATCTCAGCGCAGGGTCGGGCCCTGGAAGCCCATGTACAAGGCCAACTTCTCCGCCACGCTGGCGCCGAGCTTCTTGGAGAACCGGTCAAACGGCGACTCCTGAACGGTGAAGTCCACCAGTTCCTTTTCACCAATCACGTCCCGCGCCACCGAACTGGCACTACCCAGGCCATCGATCAAGCCCAGCGGCAAGGCCTGCTCGCCAGACCAGACCAGCCCGGAGAACAGCTCCGGATGGTCCTTGTCCTTCAGACGATCACCGCGCCCTTGCTTGACGCTGGCAATGAACTGGCGATGAGTGGTGTCGAGCACGCTCTGCCAGAACTGGGTTTCATCGGCCTTTTGCGGCTGGAACGGGTCGAGGAACGCCTTATGCTCGCCCGAGGTGTAGGTGCGACGCTCCACACCGAGCTTCTCCATGGTGCCGACAAAGCCGTAACCGGCCGCCGTGACGCCAATGGAACCCACCAGGCTGGCCTTGTCGGCGTAGATCTGGTCAGCGGCACTGGCGATGTAATACGCACCCGAGGCGCCCAGGTCGGAGATCACCGCGTACAGCTTGATCTGCGGATGCAGCGCGCGCAGGCGGCGAATCTCGTCATACACGTAGCCCGACTGCACCGGGCTGCCGCCTGGGCTGTTGATGCGCAAGATCACGCCCTTGACCTTGGGGTCTTCGAACGCGGTGCGCAGACTGGTGACGATATTGTCGGCGCTGGCGGACTCCTTGTCGGCAATCACCCCGCGCACTTCGATCAAGGCGGTATAGCTGGAGCCACGGGTCGCGGTTTTTTCCATGTCCACCAGCGGGCTGAACAGCACCAGCATGCCGACCAGGTAAACAAAGGTCAGCAGCTTGAAGAAAATCCCCCAGCGCCGCGAACGACGCTGCTCTTGCACGCTGGCCAGAAGGGTCTTCTCCAGCAGCTTCCAACTCTTGTCGTCACTGCTGTCGGCCTTTTCGGGCGCTTTCCACTCATCACTCATGCCATCTACCCCAGCAAAGACTCAGTGGGCCCGGCTGAGCCAGGCCTGCAATTCAGAAAAATGATCGATCGTCAGCCTGGGCTCGTATGCCTGCAGCGCCTCGGCAGCCTGCGCACCGTAGCTGACCGCCACGCTGTCCATGCCGGCGTTGCGCGCCATCATCAGGTCGAAAGACGCGTCGCCGACCATCAACGCCTGGCGTGGCGACACGCCGCAATGGGCGAGGATCTGCTCAAGCATCAGCGGATGGGGCTTGCTGGCGGTTTCGTCCGCGGCGCGGGTAACGTCGAAATAGTCTTCCCAGCCGTGGGCCTTGAGCACCCGGTCCAGGCCGCGGCGGGCCTTGCCAGTGGCGACCGCCAGCTGATAACCCTCGGCGCGGAACGCTTCCAGGGACTGCACCACGCCATCAAACAGCGGCGAAGGCTCGGCCTCCAGCGCAATGTAGTGATCGGCATAATGCTCGCGGAACGCGACCAATTCAGCGTCAGCGATGTGCGGGTACAAGGTCCGAATCGCCTCAGGCAACCCCAGGCCGATAATACCCTTGACCGCCAGATCGCTGCACAGCTCGAAGCCAGAACGCGTCGAGGCCATGTGCATGGCCTCGACGATACGGCCAATGGAGTTGGCCAGCGTGCCGTCCCAATCGAAAATCAGCAGTTTGTAGTCAAGGTGCGGCACTCAAACGCTCCACGGTCTTGGCCCACATCTCATCGACCGGCGCCTGCAATTTCAATTCGCCACCATCGGGCAGCGGTACGGTGAGCATGTAGGCGTGCAGGAACAGGCGTTTGCCGCCCAGGTCGCGAATCTCCTTGGAGAACGCCTCGTCGCCGTACTTGGTATCACCGGCAATGCAGTGGCCCGCATGCAGGGTGTGCACGCGAATCTGGTGAGTGCGCCCGGTGACCGGCTTGGCCTCGACCAGGGTGGCGAAGTCGCCGAAGCGGCGCAGCACCTTGAACAGGGTCAGGGCTTCTTTGCCCTCCTCGTCCACTTCGACCATGCGCTCGCCGGAGCGCAGGTTGCTCTTCTGCAACGGCGCGCGCACGCTCTTGATCGAGCTGGCCCAGTTGCCGCGCACCAGCGCCATGTAGCGCTTGTCCACGCCATCGCCGCGCAGGGCGGTGTGCAGGTGGCGCAACATGCTGCGCTTCTTGGCGATCATGAGCAGGCCGGAGGTGTCGCGGTCGAGGCGATGGACCAGCTCCAGCTCCTTGGCATCCGGACGCAACTGACGAAAGGCTTCGATCACGCCGAAACTCAGGCCGCTGCCGCCGTGAACCGCAATGCCGCAGGGCTTGTTGATCACGATCAGCTTGCTGTCTTCGTAGACAATCGACGCTTCAAGGCGCTGCAACAGGCCCTGGGCCAGCGGCACAGGTTCGTCGCGCTCAGGCACGCGCACCGGCGGCACCCGCACGATATCGCCCGCCTGCAGCTTGTACTCGGGCTTGATGCGACCCTTGTTCACGCGCACTTCGCCTTTACGCAAAATGCGGTAGATCAAGGTCTTGGGCACGCCTTTGAGCCTGGCCAGGAGAAAATTGTCGATGCGTTGGCCGGCATATTCCGGCGAGACCTCGAGCAGCTGGACGCTGGGGGTCTGGGGGGCGGTAGTCGTCATGTCGGCGATGATAACAATTTTTTATGGAATTGAAGCACTTAATCATTACTGCTATAGTCGCGAACGCCGCCAAAAGCGGCCTGGACAGAGGACTTGCGGCAAATTGCCGGCCCTGACCTTCGCAATTCATCAGGACGCGAGGCCGTCCTACGGGGCTTTCGTTACCTTGGAAAGCCCGAGATTGTAACAAGCGCAGGTGACATGAGGCCTGAAGCGAGTGCAGAAAGCAGAGTGAATACTCGCATTTTGCGCCGATATTTACGGCCAGTTCACAAAGTGCAGTCAGTCTTGGGACACACCATGGCGAATGCTTCGGAAACAACGCCTGTTAAGAGCCGAGTGAGAGCGCAATCGCCCACACTTGGTCTTGTTTAGCCATGAGCGTGGACTCCCCATTGGAGAACACGGTAAATGCCAACCCGCTGCGGATTCTGCGCGCGGCAGCACCCGAATTATCAGGGATACGTGTAGGGTGGAGATGCACAACCGTCGGACCGTGTAGCACTAGGCTTATATATAGACGCTTCATCTCGTCCACAGTCGCCGGTTGATTCCTCCTCCTGACCTTAGCTTTTGTTGAAGTGGTGCCTTTGTCACCACCGCTAACAAGCAGGACGCGTCCGTCGCGATACCAGCCCAATTCGCCGGTTATTGCTGGACACTGGAGTGGCCAACCACTCTTGACGCACCTGACACCGACCGTGAGAAGTCGTGTGTGCCGAACGCCGTTTCCGGCAGCCCGGAAACCGACGGTACAACATGAAAAGAATGCTGATTAACGCAACTCAACCCGAAGAGTTGCGTGTTGCGCTGGTAGATGGCCAACGCCTTTACGACCTGGACATCGAGTCCGGCGCACGCGAGCAGAAGAAGGCCAACATCTATAAAGGCCGTATTACTCGCATCGAACCAAGCCTTGAGGCTGCCTTTGTCGATTTCGGCTCCGAGCGCCACGGCTTCCTGCCCCTCAAAGAAATCTCCCGCGAATACTTCAAGAAAGCCCCCGAAGGCCGCGTGAACATCAAGGACGTCCTGAGCGAAGGCCAGGAAGTCATCGTCCAGGTCGAAAAAGAAGAACGTGGCAACAAGGGCGCCGCCCTGACCACCTTCATCAGCCTGGCCGGTCGTTACCTCGTACTGATGCCGAACAACCCGCGTGCCGGCGGCATTTCCCGTCGCATCGAAGGCGAAGAACGCAACGAACTGCGTGAAGCGCTGAACGGCCTGGTCGCTCCAGCCGACATGGGCCTGATCGTCCGCACTGCCGGCCTGGGCCGCAGCAGCGAGGAAATGCAGTGGGACCTCGACTACCTGCTGCAACTGTGGACCGCCATCAAAGAAGCGTCCCTGGATCGTTCCGCGCCGTTCCTGATCTACCAGGAAAGTAACGTGATCATCCGCGCCATCCGCGATTACCTGCGCCAGGACATCGGCGAAGTGCTGATCGACAGCGTCGAAGCCCAGGACGAAGCCCTGACCTTCATCCGCCAGGTGATGCCGCAGTACGCCAGCAAGATCAAGCTGTACGAAGACAGCGTTCCGCTGTTCAACCGTTTCCAGATCGAAAGCCAGATCGAGACCGCCTTCCAGCGCGTGGTCGAACTGCCTTCCGGCGGCTCCATCGTGATCGACCCGACCGAAGCCCTGGTGTCCATCGACATCAACTCGGCGCGCGCCACGAAAGGTAGCGACATCGAAGAAACCGCCCTGCAGACCAACCTGGAAGCGGCTGAAGAAATCGCCCGCCAGCTGCGCCTGCGTGATATCGGCGGCCTGATCGTGATCGACTTCATCGACATGACCCCAGCCAAGAACCAGCGCGCCGTGGAAGAGAAAGTCCGCGAATGCCTGGAAGCTGACCGTGCCCGCGTGCAAGTCGGCCGCATCTCGCGCTTCGGCCTGCTGGAAATGTCCCGTCAGCGCCTGCGTCCGTCCCTGGGCGAGAGCAGCGGCATTGTCTGCCCGCGTTGCAACGGCACCGGCATCATCCGTGACGTTGAATCGCTGTCCCTGGCGATCCTGCGCCTGATCGAAGAAGAAGCCCTGAAAGACCGCACTGCCGAAGTCCGCGCACAAGTGCCGATCCCGGTTGCCGCGTTCCTGCTCAACGAAAAACGCAACTCGATCACCAAGATCGAACTGCGCACCCGTGCCCGTATCGTCATCCTGCCGAACGATCACCTCGAAACGCCGCACTTCGAAGTGCAGCGCCTGCGTGATGACAGCCCGGAAGCCCACAGCGGCCAGTCCAGCTACGAAATCGCCGCTGCCGCTGCCGAAGTGGAAGAAGTCCAGCCAGCCGCCGCGACCCGCACCCTGGTTCGCCAGGAAGCCGCTGTGAAGACCGCTCCGGCGCGGGCCAACGCACCGGTTCCGGTTGAAGTGGCTGCCCCGGTCGCAGCCCCGGCCGCCCTGCCTGAGCCAAGCCTGTTCAAGGGCCTGGTGAAATCGCTGGTCAGCCTGTTCGCCAGCAAGGAAGAGCCTGCGGCACCGGTTGTGGTCGAAAAACCTGCCACCGAACGTCCGGCGCGTAACGAAGAGCGTCGCAACGGTCGCCAGCAGAGCCGTAACCGCAACGGTCGCCGTGACGAAGAGCGCAAGCCGCGCGAAGAACGGGCCCCGCGTGAAGAGCGCGCACCCCGTGAAGAGCGTGCGCCTCGCGAAGCCCGTGAAGAGACCCCGGTCGTAGCCCGCGAAGAACGCGCACCGCGCGAAGAGCGCGCACCACGCCCACCACGCGCACCGCGTGAAGATCGCAAGCCGCGTGGCGAGCGTGAAGAACGTGTGCGTGAACTGCGCGAGCCGCTGGACGCTGCGCCTGCTGTTGCCGTTGCCGCCGCTGCTGTTGCCGCCACTACCGAGGAAGAACGCCCGGCTCGCCCGCCGCGTGAAGAGCGTGCGCCACGTGAAGAGCGTCAACCGCGCCCACCGCGTGAAGAACGTCAACCACGCACCGAGCAGGCGGCTGCCGCCAGCGAAGAAGAAGTGCTGACCGGCGAAGAGCAACTGCAGGAAGACGGCCAGGACAACGCCGAAGGCGATCGTCCGCGCCGCCGCTCCCGTGGCCAGCGTCGTCGCAGCAACCGTCGCGAGCGTCAACGTGACGCCAACGGCAATGTGATCGAAGGTTCGGAAGAAGCCGGCGAGAACGCAGAAGCCGCTACCAGCGAACCGACCAGCACCGAACTGGCTGCCGGCCTGGCCGTTACCGCCGCTGTTGCCAGCTCGGTCATCAGCGCACCTGCCGAAGCCCAGGCTCACGAGCAGGCTGAACGCGCCACTGCCGCCGTCGAAGAAACCGTTGCGGTAGAAGCACCAGTCGCCGAGACCCCAGTGGTTGAAGCACCGGTCGTAGAAGCAACCACCCCGATCGAAGCCCCCGCGGCTCCGGAAGTGGAAGTTGCGCCGGTTCGCGAAGCCCAGCCGCAAGAAGAAGTGGCTGCCGCCGAGCCTGCCCCGGTGGTTGAGCCACAGCCAGTGGTTGAAGCTGTCGTGGAAGCTCCGGTTGTCGAAGCCGCAGCCCCGGCCGTGCGTGAAGTTCGCGAAGAACAGACCGCCTTCCAGTGGACTGCCGAACCTGCCGCCCCGGTTGAAGCGCCTGCCCCCGTGGTAGAAGCCGCTCCGGCCCCGGTTGCCGAAGTGGTTGAAGCCGCTCCGGTAGTGGTTGCCGAGCCTGCGCCAGTGGTTGAAGCGCCCGTGGTTGCCGAAGCTGCCGCCCCGGTGGTTGAAGCCGCACCGGCCAGCGCCCTGACCGAAAACGGCCGCGCGCCGAACGACCCACGTGAAGTGCGCCGTCGTCGCAAGGAAGCCGAAGCGGCCGCCGCTGCTGCCGCTGCCGCACCGGCTGTCGCCGAAGTGGTCGAGCACGCTGCCCCTATCGTCGACGAGACCCCGCGTTCCGTTGAAGAAGTGGCAGAGCACCACCCAAAGGCCCTGGAAGAAGAGCACGAGCCTAAACCCCTCGTCTGATTCCATCAGCCACTGAAAAGCCCCGCCTGATCACTCAGGCGGGGCTTTTTTATGCCAAACAGATTCTGAAAACACCGAAGATTCAATGTGGGAGGGGGCTTGCCCCCGATGGCGGAGGGACAGGCACAGATGTTGAACCTGTCACTCCGCATTCGGGGGCTTGCCCCTCCCACATTTCAGAGCGGTTTGAAATCCAACAGATGTGGCAGATCCACATCCCAGAGTACGCCAGGATCGTTTACCTGGATCTCGCGCACCTGCCCCTGGGCAAACAGCGGCTTGGCCCCGCGATCGCCCGTCAACGCCATCAACGCCGGGCCGAACGCCCGCCCAAACGCAACCGGATGCCCATATTGGCCGGCATGCACCGGCACGCTGATACCATCTATGCGCTCCAACACCCGTTCAATACTGGACGGCAGAATGAACGGCATATCACCCAGCACCACCAGCCAGCCATCACTGGAAGCACTGGCCGCGACCGCTGCCGCAATGCTGTCGCCCATTCCGGCCGAGCACAGCTGCACTACCTCGCAGCCATGGACCTGCGCCAGACGAATGACTTCAAGCCGCTCGGGCGACGTCACCAGCACGCGCTTTAGCGCCCACGCCGGCAAATTCACCAGCACCTGCTCGATCACCGGCCGCACCACCCCGTCCCGGCCGACGCACTCAGCCAGCAATTTATCCCGATCTGCCCCGGCTTCAGCGCGAAAACGACTGCCCTGCCCCGCCGCCAGCACAATCACCGTGACGGTCATTCAACCTGCACCGACAGCGGCTTTTTCTGCAGCGGCACCACGCCATTCTTGATCGCGACAATTTCCGCCAGTAACGACAGCGCGATCTCCGCCGGTGTATGGCTGCCAATATGCAAACCGATCGGCCCATGCAACCGCGCGATCGCCTGCGCAGACAACCCCAGCGCCGCCAGGTTTTCCCGGCGTTTACGCGTGTTGACCCGCGAACCCAGCGCGCCGATATAGAACGCATTGGAGTTCAGTGCCGTCAGCAACGCCATATCGTCCAGGCGCGGATCGTGGGTCAGGCAGACGATAGCCGTGCGTTCGTCGGTCTGGATGTTCAGCACCGCTTCATCAGGCATGCCGGGCACAAAGCGGCCGTGCGGTTCTTCCCAGCCATACACGAACTCTTCACGCGGGTCGCAGATGAGCACTTCGAAATCCAGCAACCGCGCCATCTGCGCCACGTAGCGGGACAACTGCCCGGCGCCGATCAACAGCAGGCGCCAGCGCGGGCCATAGATGGCGCGCAGGCGCTCGCCGTCGAAGCTCACCACGTCGGTCTTGCTCGCGGGGCTCAAGCTCACGTCGCCGGTGGCCAGGTCCAGCTCCCGAGCGACGATTTCATGGGCGTCACAGCGCGCCAGCAACTCGGCCACCCACTGCCACTCCGTCACGCGCTCTTCGGTCAGGCGCAGGGTGCCGCCGCACGGCAGGCCGAAACGCGCCGCTTCATCGCGCGTCACGCCGTAGGTCACCAACTGCACCGCGGGCCCGTCGTCCGCCAACCGACCATCCTGCAGACGCGCAATCAAGTCGTCTTCAATGCAACCGCCGGACACCGAGCCGATCACCACCCCGTCACCGCGCAAGGCCAGCATGGCCCCGGGCGGACGCGGCGCGCTGCCCCAGGTCTGGACCACGCTGTACAACACCACCCGCTGCCCCGCGCGGCGCCATTCGAGCACGCTGCGCAGGACATTCAGATCCACGCTGTCCATCAAGCCTTCGTCTCCTGCCAGCCTTGCAACTGATAACGCACGGGCAGGTTGCGAATACGCTTGCCGGTGGCGGCAAAGATCGCGTTGCACAGCGCCGGCGCAATCGGCGGCACGCCGGGCTCACCGACACCGCCCAACGGCACCTCGCCCTGTGGCGTGGCCAGGTGGACCGCGACGACCTTGGGCGCCAGGGACATGCGCGCCACTTCATACATATGGAAGTTGTCCTGCTGGACCTTGCCGTCCTTGAAGCTGATCTCGCCCAATACCGCGTTGCCCAGGCCCATCACGCAGGCGCCTTCGAATTGCGAGCGAATGCGTTCCGGGTTGATCTGCGGGCCGCAGTCCACAGCGATATCCGCCTTGTGGACGATCAGCGTGCCGTCGTCTTTGACTTCCACCTCGATCACCGCCGCCACATAGGTGACGAAACTGTAATGCACCGCCAGCCCCAGGCCTCGCCCCTTGGGCAGCGTGCGCCCCCAGCCGGCGGCTTTGGCGGCGGTTTCGAGGACGCCGCGCAGGCGGGCGGTATCGATCGGGTAGCGCTCCGGGGATTCGCCGTAGTTCCACTCATCGCTCAGGGTTTTCGGATCGATCTGACGGTCCGGCCCAAGCAGTTTGAGTTGGTACTGCAACGGGTCCTGACCGGCCTTGTGCGCCAGCTCATCGACAAAGCTCTGAATCGCAAAGCCATGCGGGATGTTCGATACCGAGCGGTACCAGCCAACCCGGGTGTGGGCGGCGGCTTCGGGGTTTTCCAGGCGCACGTTGGGAATCGCGTAGGCCATGTTGGTAAAGCCCATGCCCAGCTCGAACGCCGCCTCGTGGTTCATCCCCGGTGCAAACAACGCGGTGATGCTCGGCGCGACGGTGCGGTGCAGCCAGGCGGAAGGCAGGCCGTCCTTGTTCAGGCCGGCCTTGAGGTACTCGGCGGAAACCGTGTGGAAGTAGGAGTTGTGGATGTCATCTTCACGGGTCCACTGCACGCGCACGGCCTTGCCGGGGAATTCCTTGGCGAGGATGGCCGCCTCGACCACGAAGTCCGGCTTGGACTTGCGACCGAAACCGCCGCCCAGCAATGTGACATTGATCGTCACGTTATCGAAAGGCAGGCCCAGGCGCTCGGCGACGCGCTCACGGGTCACCTGGGGCGCCTGGCTGGGGGCCCAGGCTTCGCACTGGCCCTTATCGAAACGGGCAACGGCAACCATCGGTTCCATCGGTGACTGGGCCAGATGCGGCAAATAATAAGCGGCGTCCAAAGTACTGTCGGCCTCGTTCATCGCCTGCTCGAGGGTACCGGTGTTGCGCACCACTTTGCCCGGTTGCCGCGCGGCCGCTTCCAGTTCCTTGCGGTAATCGATCGAGTTGTAGCCGGCGTTAACGCCGTCATCCCAGACAATCGCCAGCGCTTCGCGGCCCTTGATCGCTGCCCATGTGTTGCTGGCCACCACGGCCACGCCGCCCAGCGGCTGGAACTCCGAGGGCAGAGGCCGGCTTTCGATTTCGAGGACCCTGATCACCCCCGGCACCTTCAACGCCGCACTGGCATCGAAGGATTTGACCTTGCCGCCATACACCGTCGGCCGTGCAATGGTGGCGTAGAGCATGCCGTCGAAATGCACGTCCGCGCCGTACACCGCGCGACCGTTGACGATATCGGCGCCGTCGATGGCCTTGACGCCCTCTTTGCCGATGTAGCGGAACTCCGACGGCTGCTTGAGGCGCAGCGTGTCGCGCGCCGGCACCGCCAATGCACCGGCAGCGGCGGCCAGCTCGCCATAGCCCAAGGTGCGACCGCTGGGCTGGTGAACCACCTTATGCAGCTGCGCACGGCACTCGCCCAGCGGCACCTTCCACTGTTCGGCAGCCGCCTGTTCCAGCATCGCGCGCGCACTCGCGCCGCAACGCCGCATCGGTTCGAACCAGTGGCGCATGCTGCGCGAGCCATCGGTGTCCTGGTTGCCGTAACGCACTTCGTCAGCCGGCGCCTGCTGGACGCGCACGTGGGCCCAATCGGCGTCCAACTCATCGGCGACTACCAGGCTCAGGCTAGTACGCACGCCCTGGCCCATTTCCGAACGGTTGCAGATCACGGTCACGGTGCCGTCGGTGGCAATGCTGACGTAGACCTTGGGGTCATCGATCAGCCCATGGGGCATGGCATCGCCGCCATACTTCTTGGCGGCATCGGCGGCAAACGCGGCGGGCAGGCCCCAACTGGCGGCGATCACCAGCGCGCCGGTGGCGCCGACGCCCTTGAGGAAACCGCGGCGGCTGAGGTTATCGAGGACGAAATCAGCGGGTAAGCGGTTCATGCCTTGGCCCCCTGCAGGTGTGTCGAGGCCTGGCGGATCGCGGTCTTGATGCGGTTGTAGGTGCCGCAGCGGCAGATATTGCCGACCATCGCCTCCTCGATCTGCTCGTCGCTGGGGTTGGGGTTGGTTTTCAGCAGCGCGGTGGCCGACATGATTTGCCCGCCCTGGCAGTAACCGCACTGGGCCACGGCACTGTCCAGCCAGGCTTGCTGCACGACCTGGCCGATGGGGTCGGTGTGCAGGTTGTCGATGGTGCTCACAGCCTGGCCCTTGACCGCGCCGATCGGGGTGATGCAACTGCGCGCCGGGGCGCCGTCGATATGAATGGTGCACGCGCCGCACAGGCCCATGCCGCAGCCGAATTTGGTGCCGTTGTAACCCGCCACATCGCGAATCGCCCACAACAGCGGCATATCCTCGGTGACGTCCAGTTGATGGTCTTGACCATTGAGTTTCAGGGTAATCATTGGGCACGCCCGCCTATTTTTTGCATTTAGGGGCGAGCCATCTGCCGCGAAAGGTATCGCTGGTTCGGGTGCGCGCAGATGGGCTCAGGCTGAGGAGGCTCTCTTGCGAAGACGGATCTTCACCGGGCCTTTGATGGAGCATTGACTAACTGTAAACCAAAAAATTCGAATTTGGCCGCGCAGAAACGCAAACGCCCCGAACCAGTCGGGGCGTTTGCGGATTGCTGTGGGCGTCAGTTCACGCCATCAGCGGGTTACTTGATCACCGGCGCAGGGCCTTCGGCCACGCCCAGGTCATCTTCTTCACGGGTGTCGGAGATCCCACGACCACCGGAAGCCAGCTCGACTTGCAGCTTATCTTCGTCCAGTTCGTTGACCCACTTGGCTACCACCAGGGTCGCCACGGCGTTACCGACCAGGTTGGTCAGCGCGCGGGCTTCGGACATGAAGCGGTCGATGCCGAGGATCAGCGCCAGGCCGGCAACCGGCAGGTGGCCCACGGCCGACAGGGTCGCGGCCAGCACGATGAAACCACTGCCGGTCACGCCTGCAGCGCCCTTGGAGGACAGCAGCAGCACCAGCAACAGGGTGATCTGGTGGGTGATGTCCATGTGGGTGTCAGTCGCCTGGGCGATGAACACAGCAGCCATGGTCAGGTAGATCGAGGTACCGTCGAGGTTGAACGAGTAGCCGGTCGGGATCACCAGGCCAACCACGGATTTCTTCGCGCCCAGACGCTCCATCTTGATCAGCATGCGTGGCAGTGCCGATTCAGACGAGGACGTACCCAGAACGATCAGCAGCTCTTCACGGATGTAGCGGATCAGTTTCAGCACGCTGAAGCCGTGCGCGCGGCAGATGGCGCCGAGCACCACCACCACGAACAGGACGCAGGTGATGTAGAAGCAGATCATCAACTGGCCCAGTTGCACCAGGGAACCGACACCGTAGGCACCGATGGTGAACGCCATGGCGCCGAGGGCACCGATTGGCGCGAGCTTCATGATCATGTTGATGATGTTGAACATCACGTGGGCGAAGCGATCGATGAAGTCCAGCACCGGCTTGCCGTAGGCACCCAGGCGATGCAGGGCGAAACCGAAGATCACCGAGAACATCAGCACTTGCAGGATGTCACCGTTGGCGAATGCGCCGACGATGGTGTTCGGGATCACGTTGAGCAGGAAGCCAACGATGCTCTGGTTCGCACCGGCCGTGGCATAGGCCGCGATTTTCGAAGCGTCCAGGGTGGCCACGTCGATGTGCATGCCAGCGCCCGGCTGCACGACGTTCACCACGAACAGGCCGATCAGCAGGGCGATGGAGGACACGACTTCGAAGTACAGCAGCGCGTAGCCGCCGGTTTTGCCGACCGATTTCATGCTCTGCATGCCAGCGATGCCGCTGACAACGGTGCAGAAGATGATCGGGGCGATGACCATTTTGATCAGTTTGATGAACCCGTCACCCAGCGGCTTGAGCTCCACACCAGTCTGCGGGTAGAAGTGACCGAGCAAAATACCGATAACGATGGCAACGATCACCTGGAAATACAGGGATTTGTACAGTGGCTGACGAGTCGTCATTGCAAAGTTCCTCAATCGTCCCGTGTGGCAAATATCCGCCATTGCCCACGGCACTTGAATTGCGAACCCTCCTGCACTGGAGGGATTTGTTGTTTGCGAGACCTGTAGGACCAAGCCTGCGCTGTAATCCTTATCGCAAACGTCGTGCCACTTTGCTGAAACGGCCTGAAGCCCCCTAGACATGAGGGCTGGAGGGATCAAGGCGCGTCTGAGCGCCGTCCATTGCATGGCGGGTTTCCGCCAACTCGCCGTATCTCGTCCTACAATTTGGCGGATATCCGCCTTGTCGCTGTAGCGGGTGATGGCTACCATCCGCCCTTCCATGGACGAGGCCCTTGCATGCGCGAACGTACCATCGCCAGTCACTACGCCCGAGCGGCCCTCGGCGGTGCGCGCCGGGCCGGCTACGACTACTCGGGCCTGTTGCAGCAGGTGGGCATCACCCCGGAACTGCTGAACGAACCCCGCGCCCGCATCGCCCCGGAACAATTTACCCGGCTGTTGCAAATGCTCTGGCTCGCGCTGGACGACGAATACCTGGGCTTTGCCGAAGGTCCGAGCAAGCGCGGCACGTTCGCCATGATGTGCCACGCGCTGATCCATTGCCGCACCCTGGAGAAGGCACTCGAACGCGGCCTGTTGTTTTACAGCCTATTCCCACAAGGTCCGCGTTGGCAGCTGACACGGGAAGGCGAAATGGCCCGCTTGAGCCTGGACGACTCCCAGCTCGGGGACCCGGATCACTTTCTCAGCGAATCCCTGCTGCTGATCTGGCATCGCCTCGGCAGTTGGTTGATCGGCCAGCGCATCCGCCTGCAGCAGGCCACGTTCAGCTACCCGATGCCGGCCCACGCCAGCGAATACGACCTGTTGTTTCCCTGCCCGCAGGTGTTCGACGCACCGAACAGCAGCCTGGTGTTTCCTGCGCGTTACTTGAGCCTGCCGCTGCTGCAGGACGAGCGCACCCTCAAGCATTTCCTGCAGCGCTCCCCCGCCGACTTGTTGTCGCGTCCCGATGAAGGCGACAGTTTGAGCAGCCAGATCCGCCGCCTGCTCAGCCGTGACCGCACACCCTGGCCGGACCTGGACGCCGTTGCCCAGCACCTGCACATCAGCCCGCAGACCCTGCGCCGACATCTGCGTGAAGAAGGCAGCAGTTTTCAAGCGCTCAAGGATGAGCTGCGGCGGGACATCGCCATTTACCACCTGGGACGCGCGGATCTGTCATTGCAGGAAATTGCCGAGCAGCTCGGGTTCTCCGAGCCGTCGGCGTTTCATCGGGCGTTCAAGAAGTGGACGGGATTGACGCCGGGGGCTTATCGGGCACAGGAGAGTTAGGCAGGCGCCACTCAAGGAAGGTCAAACGGTCGGAAAGTGGATCTTGAACGCCGCGCCCCCCAAAGGCGAGTCGCCCAGGGTCAGGCGCGCGCCGTAGCTTTCAATGATGTCCTTGACCACTGCCAGGCCGATCCCCTGCCCCGGGTGCTGGCGGTCCAGCCGCTCGCCCCGTTGCAGAATCCGCGCGCGCTGGTCGGGCGGCACACCGGGGCCGTCATCCTCGATGCACAGTTCGATGCCATCCAGGCTTTCCACCAGGCTGATACGCACTTCGCTCAGGCACAGGCGGTAGGCGTTTTCCAGCAGGTTGCCGAGCAGTTCCAGCAAAGCGCCTTTTTCGATGGGCACATCGCACGCGTCCGGCAATACGAAGCTCACTTTGACGTGCTTGTCGCGGTAGACCTTGTCCAGCGTGTCGCACAGGCTTTGCAGTACCGGCTGCAGGCGTACCTGATGGCGTACCAGGCCGCTTTTACGCAAGCTGGCGCGCTGCAACTGGTAGCTGATCTGCTGGCTCATGCGTTCGATCTGCGATTGCAGCACCCAGGCCTGGTCGCGGTCTTCGGGGCGCAGGGCCATGTCTTCGCTCACGCCCTGCAACACCGCCAGCGGGGTTTTCAGGCTGTGGGCCAAGTCGTCGAGGGAGTCGCGGTAGCGGGTACGCTGCTCGCGTTCACTGTGCAGCAATCGGTTGAGAGACCCGGTGAGGCGCAGCAGTTCGCGCGGGTGTTCTTCGCTGAGGCTTTCGCGGGTGCCGCCTTCGATCTGGTCCAGCTCCTGGCTCAGGCGCCGCAACGCTTGCAGGCCCCAGGTCAGGCCCAGCCAGAGCAACGTCAGCAACACCAGCAACGCCGCGCCGAAGCCCAGGTAGAGGTTTTCGCGCAGACCTTCGAGGGTCAACTGGTATTCGCGCACCGGTTGCAGCGCGACGATGCTGAACGCCGCACTCTTGCCGCCGAGCAGCTTGACCTCGACGTCATACACGAAGAATTCCTGGCCATTGCCCTCGCGAATCCGCGCAAACTCATTACCGCGCCCGTCATAGCGCGGCCTGTAGTTGATGTTTTCTTCCTGGGTCGCCCGCGAGCGCCACACCAGATGGCCTTCGCGGTCGTAGATATAACCGAGCAACCGGCTATCGGTGAGGTTGAAGCGTTCGTCCGGCAACTGCGCCGGCATTTGCAGGCGGTTGTTTTCGACCCGCGCCGCCGAAATCAAGGTGGTGACGTCCGACGCCAGGCGCTGCTCGATCGAGTCCTGCAAGGCCAGGCTGAACGCGCCCTGCATGGCCGGCAACAAACCCAGCATAAACAGCACGGCCAGGGTGGCGGCCGCCAGCATCAAGCGCACACGTAACGAGCGAATCAACGGCAGCGCTCATTGAACAGATAGCCCAGGCCGCGCACGGTGTCGATCGGCTTGAACCCGCCCGGGCCTTCCAGTTTACGGCGCAGGCGGCCGACCAGCACTTCGATGACATTCGGGTCGCGCTCGTCGTCATCGGGGTAGAGCTGCTCCATCAAGCGATCCTTGGGCACTACCTGCTGATGGTGACGCATCAGGTACTCGAGAATCCGGTACTCGTAGGCGGTCAGCGCCAGGGGCTGCTCGTCCAACGAGGCCTGCTTGCGGTTGAGGTCCAGCAGCAAGGGGCCGGCGACGATGGTCGATTGGGTAAAGCCGCTGGAACGACGCAGCAACGCGTTCATCCGCGCTTCCAGTTCTTCGAACTGGAACGGCTTGACCACATAGTCGTCGGCGCCGGCGGCCAGGCCTTCGACCTTGTCCTGCCAGTTGCCGCGAGCGGTGAGGATCAGGATCGGGAAGGTCTTGTCCTGGGCGCGCAGTTGGCGGATCAGATCAAGACCGCCCATGCCGGGCAGGCCGAGGTCGATGATCGCCAGGTCATGGTTGAATTGGCCAGTCTGGTACAAGGCCTCCTCCGCGTTGGCCACGGCTTCGACCACGTGCCCGCTGTCGGTCAGGCGGGTATACAGGTGATGACGCAACAGAGCCTCATCTTCCACGACCAGCAATTTCATAAGGCTCTCCAAAGCAAATCAACTGTCCGACAGAGGGATATCATAGCGGCCCTGCAGGTCTTGCGGGCGCAGTTTAATGCCATTGTATTGGCCACCAAGATGCTCATAACCGGCACGATACGTCGCCTGCGGGCTGCTCGAGCCCAGCGACTGGCCCCAAGGCGCGGCCTGGCTGCGCACCGCCTCGAAGCTCACACGCTGCATCAGCGTACTGGATTTCTTGGTTCTCTCGCTACCGAATGCCGCAAAGGCGCCATCGCTGGCCTGCGCCCCGGCGGTGGCAGTGAACATGGTCAACGCCAACATCAGCTTCTTGATTGCAGTCATGGTACTTACCTCCACGTAGACTGTAGGTCCACATTACGCAAGCGCCCCTGAACTCCCCCTGAACAGGCTCTGAACCTGGCCTGAACCGCTACGGACTATCCACTGGCGCGCCAACTCGGCAAAATACCGCCCATGACGCCCCTACCCGCTTGCTGCACCCCACTCGACGCCCATTGGCCACTGCCCGATCCCTTGCCGGGCACGGTGTTGTTCAGTACGCGTTTTGATCCGGCCCTGTTGATCGCCGGTGATTTCCAACGCAGCGCGGTGCCGCCGCCGGCGAGCATCCAGCGTTCGGTGGCCAAGCGCCAGGCGGAGTTTCTCGCTGGGCGGTTATGCGCCCGCGCCGCCTTGCAACAACTCGATAACCTGGACTGCGTGCCGGCAATCGGCGAAGACCGGGCGCCGGTGTGGCCGCCGCACATCAGCGGCTCCATCACCCACAGCAGCGGGCACGCGGCGGCGATCGTCGGGCACAAGGCGCAATGGCGCGGGCTGGGGATGGACCTGGAAAATGTCCTGAGCCTGGAGCGCGCGGAACGCCTGGCGGGAGAAATTCTCACCGCCGATGAGTTGCAGCGCATGGCCAGGTTGCCGCGTGAGCAACATGCGCGGCTGGTGACACTGACGTTTTCGGCCAAGGAGAGCCTGTTCAAGGCGCTCTACCCGATCGTGCAAAAACGCTTCTACTTTGAGCATGCCGAAGTGGTGGAATGGTCCGAGCACGGCCAGATGCGGTTGCGGCTGCTGACGGAGTTGTCCGGCGAGTGGTGCCACGGCACGGAACTGGTTGGGCAATTTGCGGTGGATGGGGATCAGTTGTTGAGCCTTGTAGCAATCGGCGTCTGATCGAGCGTCATCGGGGGCAAGCCCCCTCCCACACTGGAATGCATTCCAAGAGGGGCGGTGCGAGGGTTCGGCTTGCTCCCGATAGCAGTATCAGGATTTATCCTGGTCCCGTGGCCAACTCAGGCTGAAGCACGCCCCTCCCAGGTTGTTGCTCTTGCTGATCAATGCCCGCCCGCCATGCCAATGAATAATCCGCCGCACAATCGACAAGCCCAGGCCATGCCCGCCCGAGGCGCGGGTACGGCTGTCGTCCAGGCGCAGGAACGGCGTGAAGATGCGTTCCCAGGCGCTTTCCGGTACGCCGGGGCCATCGTCTTCCACATCGATGCGGCAGCGCACCTGGCCGACCTGGTAACTGATCAGCACCCGGCCCTGGGCATGGCGCATGGCGTTGCTCACCAGGTTCTGCAGGGCGCGGTGCAGGTAGCGCGGTTCGGCATCGACCCAGGCATCGTCCCAATGCACCGATGACAGGCAGATACCACGGCTCACGCTGACCTGCGGGCGCAGTGGCGATAATTCGCCGATCACCTGGTCGAGCAACGCATTGAGGTCGACCCGCTGGAAATTCAGCTCCGGCGCGCCCTGCTCCAGGCGCGCGTAGGTGAGCATTTCGTCGACCAGGCCGTCGAGGTCCTGAATATCGCTGTCCATGCCTTCGAGGTATTTGCGCCGGGCCTGCGGGGTGGCGGCCTCGCCGATCATCTCCAGGCCGAAACGCAGGCGCGCCACCGGGGTGCGCAACTCGTGGGACACCGCGCGCACCAGTTCGCGCTGGATCGCGAGCAACTGCTGCAGGTGCTCGGCCATGCCATTGAAGGCGGCGGCCAGGCGCCCCACCGAGTCGGCGCCGCGCGCGGGCACGCGCACTTCCAGGTTGCCTTTGGCAATGCGCGTGGCAGCGGCCTCCAGACCTCTGAGCCGGCGCTCGAGCTGACGCACCAACAGATAGACGATCAGGCCAATCAGGGTCAGGCCGATCAATGCGATCAGGATCAACCATTGCGCCGGGTACGGGTTCATTTGATACAACGGGCCGATTTCAAGCACCCAGGGCGTGCCGACCATGCCGGCAAACACCCGAATCGAGTCGCCGCCCTTGCCCAGCGCCATCACCGTATCGCCCTCCGACACGCGGCGGCGCTGGTCGTCGTCCATATCGGCCTGATCGAGGGCCATCAGGTGCATCTCGAAGCCAAACCCTTTGGCTTCCTTTATATCCGCCAGGCGTTGCGGTTGCTCGGCCACCGGAAAACGCACCAACTCGTCGGCCAACAGGTAGATCGTCGCCCGCGCCAATTGCTCGCTGATCTGTTGCACTTCACCTTCCAGCACCAACTGATCTTGCTCGCTGACCAAACGCAGGACCCGCGCCGCATGGGGGCCGGTCTGTTGCACCAGCACCTGGCCATGCTGCAGGCGGGTGCGTTGACCGAGATCCAGTTGGGCATCGGTGTACGTGCGCAGCATCAGGGGAATGCCCAACAGGCGCTCCCACACCGCCAGTGCGCGCTGGCGCTCGATCGCGCTCATGGGTTGCAGGTTGTCGCCCATCAAGGCAAAGGTGCCGTGGGCCAGACGCTCGCGGTACTGCCCGCTGCGCACGTCGTTGAGCAGGTGCAACGCCAGCACGCCCAGCAGCGCCACCAGGATCAGCGCCGCGCACATGCCGCCGTAGATGCGCAGGAAGATCGAGTTCACAGCGGTATGTCGGCAGCGGCTTCGGGGACGAACAGATAGCCTTTGCTGCGCACGGTCTTGATCAGGCGCGGGTGGATCGGATCGTCGCCGATCTTCGGACGGATACGCGAGATACGCACGTCGATCGAGCGGTCCTGGCCGTCGTAGCCGATGCCGCGCAGGGCGATGAAGATTTCTTCGCGCGACAGGATGCGTCCGGCATTCGCCACCAGCAGCCACAGCAGGTCGAACTCGGCGCTGGTCAGTTCGATGCCCTCGCCCTGCAGCCAGGCTTCGCGCAGGGCGTTATCCACGAGCAGCGGGCCGAATTGCAGGCGGCGCTGGTTTTGCGCGACGGCCGGTTCCGCCGGCTCGCTGCGGCGCAACAGGGCCTGGATACGCGCCAGCAGCAGGCGCGGGCGCACGGGTTTGCACACGTAGTCGTCGGCGCCCATGTCCAGGCCCAATACCTGGTCCATGTCGTCGGTACGCGCGGTGAGCATGAGGATCACCCCGTCGTAGCGCTCGCGCACCTTGCGGCAGATGCTCAAGCCATCTTCGCCGGGCAGCATCAGGTCGAGAATCACCAGGTCCGGCTGTTCGGCGATGATCCGCGCCGCAGCCTGGGCGCCGTCGCTTTCCACCGACACGCGCAGGCCGTTGCTCTCCAGGTAATCACGGGTCAACTCGGCCAATCGCTCGTCATCCTCGACGATCAGGATTTGCCAGGCTTCATGCTCCACAGGTAATCCTCGTTGTTATTAGGGGATTGGTTGATCTTCGCCAGCCACACCTTATTTGTAATGTTGTGAGGGCATAACAATGATCGATTGTAGCCATGCCCCAACCCTCGAACACAAGCCAGGAAATGCATTCGGTGATGCGGTTTTTTTGTGATAGGGTTCGCGCCCTCAAAAATCCAAAGAGCCGTTTTTTTCTTGGAATATTCAGTGACAAACGGCGCGGTCCCGCAGTACTGCGGCCTACACGGGCATTCTACGTTTCATACACATTTTACTCACAGCGTTATCCACAGCCCCTGGATTGCTAAGCCTCCAAAAACGCATTATCTTGTACCTCGGCGCCAAAAAAACCCTACATGTAGGGTTTTGAACTAAAAGACCAAACACAAATCAGACAAGAAACTCAAGCCCTTTCTTGCTCCTGTTTGGTCCAACTCCAGCATTTTTTGAAAGCCCAAACCGCTCATGCGGATGGCAATCGTTTTAGCGCTCCAACAGCGCAAAACGGTACGGGTGTTGCAGTGCTTGAACCGGGCAACTGTCACCCACCAGGAATACGGCGAGGCGCTTTTGAGCGCCAAACCGAAGACTTCGGCATGGAAGCGGCGCGATAAGCCCCCCTTCCTCCTGTCCCGAAGTTGTTATGCCAGGCCAAGGCCTGCTGTAAGTGCTTCAGGACGGAACGGTGGGCACCGTGATGGTGCCCAAATAAATATAGAATGTGGAGACAACCCCCCATGCAAACCGACACAACTCGCGAGAACCCGCAGGGCTCCGTGCCGCAGGCCGCTGATTCGAATATGGATCTGTCCGCCACTGCACCCGGCCAACTGCGCGTGATCAAGCGTAACGGCACTGTCGTTCCTTACACCGATGACAAAATCACCGTCGCCATCACCAAAGCGTTTCTTGCAGTTGAAGGCGGCAACGCTGCCGCCTCGTCGCGCATCCACGACACCGTTGCCCGCCTGACCGAACAAGTCACCGCGACCTTCAAGCGTCGCATGCCTTCGGGCGGCACCATCCACATCGAAGAAATCCAGGACCAGGTCGAACTGGCCCTGATGCGTGCCGGCGAGCAGAAAGTCGCCCGCGACTACGTGATCTACCGTGATTCGCGCGCCAAGGAACGTGCCGTTCGCTCCCCGGCCGACGAAGCCGCCATACAGGCGCACCCATCGATCCGCATCACCCTGGCCGACGGCACCTTCGCGCCGCTGGACCTGGGCCGCCTGAACACCATCATCACCGAGGCCTGCGAAGGCCTGGAAGAAGTCGACGGCGACCTGATCCAGCGCGAAACCCTGAAGAACCTGTACGACGGCGTGGCCCTGACCGACGTCAACACCGCCCTGGTGATGACCGCCCGTACCCTGGTTGAACGCGAGCCGAACTACTCGTTCGTCACCGCGCGCCTGCTGATGGACACCCTGCGCGCCGAAGGCCTGGGCTTCCTTGGCGTGGCCGACAGCGCCACCCACCACGAGATGGCCGACCTGTACGCCAAGGCCCTGCCGGCCTACATCGCCAAGGGTATCGAATACGAATTGCTGAACCCGGTCCTGGCCACCTTCGACCTGGAAAAACTCGGCAAGGCGATCAACCACGAGCGCGATCAGCAGTTCACCTACCTGGGCCTGCAAACCCTGTACGACCGTTACTTCATCCACAAGGACGGTATCCGCTTCGAACTGCCGCAAGTGTTCTTCATGCGCGTGGCCATGGGCCTCGCGATTGAAGAGAAGCACAAAGAAGACCGCGCCATCGAGTTCTACAACCTGTTGTCGTCCTTCGACTACATGTCGTCCACGCCGACCCTGTTCAACGCCGGTACCCTGCGTCCACAGCTGTCGAGCTGCTACCTGACCACCGTGCCGGACGACCTGTCGGGCATCTACCACGCGATCCACGACAACGCCATGTTGTCCAAATTCGCCGGCGGCCTGGGCAACGACTGGACGCCGGTGCGCGCACTGGGTTCGTACATCAAGGGCACCAACGGCAAGTCCCAGGGCGTCGTACCGTTCCTGAAAGTCGTCAACGACACCGCCGTAGCGGTCAACCAGGGTGGCAAGCGCAAAGGCGCTGTATGTGCCTACCTGGAAACCTGGCACATGGACATTGAAGAGTTCATCGAGCTGCGCAAGAACACCGGCGATGACCGTCGTCGTACCCACGACATGAACACCGCCAACTGGATTCCTGACCTGTTCATGAAGCGTGTCTTCGACGACGGCAAGTGGACCCTGTTCTCGCCATCCGAAGTGCCGGACCTGCACGACCTGACCGGCAAGGCCTTCGAAGAGCGCTACGAGTACTACGAAGCCCTCACCGAGTACCCAGGCAAGGTCAAGCTGTTCAAGACCATCCAGGCCAAAGACCTGTGGCGTAAAATGCTGTCCATGCTGTTTGAAACCGGCCACCCATGGCTGACCTTCAAAGACCCGTGCAACCTGCGCAGCCCGCAGCAGCACGTAGGCGTGGTCCACAGCTCGAACCTGTGCACCGAGATCACCTTGAACACCAACAAGGACGAGATCGCCGTTTGCAACCTGGGCTCGATCAACCTGCCGAACCACATCGTCAACGGCAAGCTGGACACCGCCAAGCTGGAGCGCACTGTCAACACCGCTGTTCGCATGCTCGATAACGTGATCGACATCAACTACTACTCGGTGCCACAAGCGCAGAACTCCAACTTCAAGCACCGTCCAGTCGGCCTGGGGATCATGGGCTTCCAGGACGCTTTGTACCTGCAGCACATTCCTTACGGTTCGGACGCAGCGGTCGAGTTCGCCGACAAGTCCATGGAAGCGGTCAGCTACTACGCGATCCAGGCTTCCTGCGACCTGGCCGACGAGCGCGGCGCCTACGAGACGTTCCAGGGTTCGCTGTGGTCCAAAGGCATCCTGCCGCTGGACTCGCAACAGATCCTGATCGCGCAACGTGGCCAGAAGTACATCGACGTTGACCTGAACGAATCCCTGGACTGGGCGCCGGTGCGTGCCCGTGTGCAGAAAGGTATCCGTAACTCCAACATCATGGCCATCGCACCGACCGCGACCATCGCCAACATCACTGGCGTGTCGCAGTCGATCGAACCGACCTACCAGAACCTGTATGTGAAATCGAACCTGTCGGGCGAATTCACCGTGATCAACCCGTACCTGGTTCGCGACCTGAAAGCCCGCGGCCTGTGGGACTCGGTC
This sequence comes from Pseudomonas sp. GW704-F2, assembly GCF_059423025.1. NCBI lineage: Bacteria > Pseudomonadati > Pseudomonadota > Gammaproteobacteria > Pseudomonadales > Pseudomonadaceae > Pseudomonas > Pseudomonas sp. GW704-F2. The sequence continues at coordinate 102,736 of NZ_JBWKXO010000020.1, forward strand.
ATGATCAACGACCTGAAGTACTACGACGGTTCGGTGCAGCAGATCGAGCGCATCCCGCAAGAACTCAAAGAGCTCTACGCGACTGCCTTCGAAGTGGACACCAAATGGATCGTTGACGCCGCCAGCCGTCGCCAGAAGTGGATCGACCAGGCGCAGTCGCTGAACCTGTACATCGCCGGCGCTTCGGGCAAGAAGCTCGACGTGACCTACCGCATGGCTTGGTACCGTGGCCTGAAAACCACTTACTACCTCCGTGCCCTGGCCGCGACCAGCACCGAGAAGTCGACCATCAACACCGGCAAGCTGAACGCGGTTTCCAGCGGCAACCACGGTGATGACTCGGTGCTCGCCGCACCGGCCGGCCCGGCCCCCGTGCCGAAAGCCTGCGCGATCGACGAGCCGGATTGCGAAGCCTGCCAATAGCAGTCATAGGTTTCTAAACGTATAGATTGTAGCTCAATCGCCGCCCTCCAAGCCTCTAATACAGGGGTTTGGAGGGTTTACTTACTGTATATCCTTCCTATAGTCTCTGCCCGATCTAGCTCACAGGTCGGAATCGTATACATTGCTAAGCTATTCTGTTCGATCCTTTCTCGCCTCAGACCAATTGCCCATGGTGGTTCTGGTCGATAACGAAGGACAGCCACTATTCCTTCCGAATATCTACACAACGCTCCGCTATCGAGATGTCGGCTCCGCCGCCACCACCATTGAAAAGGTGCTTCGCTCGATTGGCATGGCGTATCTCTGGGCGTTCGCTCGCAAACTCGATCTTCATCAAGCACTATGCTCCGAAGAATTCCTTTCGATTGAGCAATGCGAAGACCTGGCCTTTTTCCTAAGACTTGATCGCGCGGCACAAGATCGAATCGTCGCTCAGTCGGTTAACTCCAAGGTCGAGAAGATCACTCGATTGGAGCAAGTGCGACCAAGGGCCAGTCTTAGCGTGCCGCGAACAATGATTTCGCCAGTAGAGGGCAGCTACCGTATTCGAACGGTAGCCAACTTCTTGCAGTTCAACCATGAGCGAATCAAGCCCAATGCCTCTGCCAAGCTTCAACAGAACCTCACTTCGGCCAGAGAAGTGGCTATCGTCAATTTGCGAGCTCTAGAGCCTCGAACGGTGTCATCTGATGACGGTGACGCTTTGGAGGGGCTTGGAGAGGACGTAATGAGAGTGTTAGATGACGCTTTCACGCCTGGTTCTAAATCAAACCCATTTCAATCTTCTTTTCATCAGTATCGAAACAGCCTGATGTACTGGCTGTTCTCAGAAACAGCTATGAGACGAAGTGAACTGCGCTACCTACGCGTGGAGGACATTGACCACGCATCCAACAGAGTCAAGGTTCGGGTATCCAAAACAATAGCTAGAACTCTTCCAATCTCTGAACGGTCATCAAATGAGTTTCATTCTTTCATCATGACTTACTGGGCAAAAATCCCGGTAAAGGCTAGGAGACACGGGTATTTGTTCACAACCGCTGAAGGTGGGCACATCTCTCTTGGCGCAATCAATTTGATATTCAGAGAGGTGCGCCGAAAAATGTGCCTCCCCGATGATGTATCGCCACACGCTTTGCGAAGAACCTGGAATGATAGGCTAAGTCGAAAGATCGACGCTCTCTCCCCTGAGCAGCGGATGAAGCCAGAAGCAGAAAAACAAATTAGAAATCGTATTAACGGCTGGGCCAAGAATTCGAATATGACTGAGCGATATGCTAGACGGCATATACGCGAGAAAGCGGACCGAATTGCTGAAGAACTCGCTAACAATATCAGGAATAAAGAGGAAAAGCCTAGATGACTGCTAGCACAGCCCAAAAGGCTCTGAACCTTATCGATTCCGTCCGCACAATCAACAAGCTCGTATTACTTGATGGACGCATTATTCAAGTTAACATGGGCGAAGCCTACGACATCTGCGACACCGACGGAAACAACAAATCTTTGAGGTTCGATGCGTTAGAGTTACAAAATTCGCTACACAAGAGCATCTTCACGAGCATAAAGACTACACTTTCGACCCATAGCCTTAGCTACAACATAGCCACTCTTTACGCAGTAAAAAAATGGCTTGAGCTACCGCAGATGCGCGCAAAATCGAGCATCGATATAAGCGAACTCAACCTCCTTAACGAAATACCTGCAAGCTATAGGGGAATTGTTGTCCCTCTGCTGCGCAGGATATCCGCGCTCAAACTCCCTGGACTCACAGAAAAAGTTGTGGACTTTCTTAAATATCCTCACAGATGGGAAGAAAGGGGCCAAGGCTCGTACTATGGGCTCATTACAAACGACCCTGAGAGGGGCGCTTTTACCGAGCAAGAAATCCACAATATTCATAGTCAACTTCACCGTGCGTATTCTACTGGCGGAATCTCACTGACCGATTACGCTATTTGCTGGTTCTTTATTGGTACTGGAGTGAGACCATCACAAGCTCATCGAATGAAGAAGTCCGATGTGATCGTACATAGCAGAGAAGGCATCGAGGTTACTCTTCGAATCCCACTTATAAAAGGTGAAAAGACATCATCGCAAGAGTTTTGGTCACGCCGAGCCCCCTCGGTGCTCGCTGAATGCCTGATCAGCTACCTGGAAAGTCCTACGACAAGAGCTCGGAGCGACGACACATCATTGTTTAACTGTGCATCCTCTGGGGCTCTTTCCATTCGAATGGTCTCGGTGATTCAAGGATTAGACACTCTATCCGAGCGATTAGGGACTAGGACGCCAATTACGCCCTACCGCTTTCGCTATACTCTGGGGACGAGAGCGCTGGCACAGGGTGCCTCGGACTATGAAGTGGCCCGTTTGTTAACGCATCGAAGCACGTCATGTATCCAATATTATAGAGCCTCTATGCCTGAGCTCCAAAAGCCCATTCGAGACGCCGTAGGAGCGGAGATGGCCTTCTTCGCTAACGCATTTCAGGGCAAAACTATTAGGGGGCTTAACGAGGCTTCCAGGGCCGGTGATCCTGATGCGGTTATAACCGACTTTATGAGGCTGACGGGCCAGCCAGTTGGGGCGTGCGGTACACGGGCAGCGTGTTATCAAAACGCCCCCATCGCATGCCTAGCAGGATGCGCTCATTTTGAACCATTACTAAGCGCTCCATGGGAAGTTTTGATGGCTGAACTTGTTGCCGATCAAGAACTTGAGCAAGAGCCGAAAATTCGACTAATAAATCACAGCGCTATGTCAGCGATTCGGCAAATCATCGCTCTAAGAAAAAAATCGGAAGAAGAAATTTAAATGGGCAATATCGCACACTTCATCGGCAGAGATGAGCTCAGCGCCAAGGAAAATCTTAAGGCGTATGCTGAACATGCCAAAAGAAACTTTCCCCTCAAAGAAATCAACTGGTCAAGTTGTAGCTGGGATATCACCACGCTCAAGATTGGAAGAGCTCAAGGCAAGGCTAAAAGAGTTATTCACTTTAGATCTGCTCGAGACGAATCGCGCAGTCAGCCTATCGTAAGAATACCATTCAAAGAACCATTTCTTGAATTTGCAAAATCCGCACTCAGCGAGACTATACGCCGATTCCAATCAGCCAATCTCAACCGATATATTTATGCTTTACAAGCCATCGAACAAGCTTTGATTAACGCCAATCTTGAACCTTGCATAACACAATTGACCCCATACATAATGGATGCTGCGGCGGAGATGACCAAGGCACGCTATAAAGACGCATGGGGCGTAGCGCGCGTTCTCGAAAGAATTGTGACTGACATCATCAACCCAGCTCGACTAACACCTATCCTTGTAGAATGGCGGAGCCCCATTGCATATAAGGCGCCTGTAAGGAACGACCGAATTACGACAAATTCCTCACCAAAAGAATCGAAAAGACTCCCTTCCGTCGAGACGATTCTAGCCCTTGCGGATATTCATCATAATAGCACACACGTTTCTGACCGAATCACCACTTGCTTTGTAACGCTGGCAATGTACGCCCCTAGTCGATCCGCCGAAATTTTGAGTCTTCCATTGAACTGCCTACGCATAGCTGACTCGGCAGAAGGTTTACTATTAGGTATATCCTGGTCGCCTGCAAAGGGTGCAGGCGCCATAACTAAATTCTCGGCGGCGGATGAATTTGAAGAAGTAGTGAAAACCACAGTGAAATATCTCGCAGACCTCGGGGCACCCGCCCGAGTTGCAGCCGCATGGTACGCACGCAATCCAGGAAAGCTTTATTTGCCACCGGGCACTGAACATCTTCGCGATCTGCCGCTCACGCTGCATGAAGTAGCATTCATACTAGGCAAGAAGGGAAAAATCTACGCCGGCAATGCCGGTTACTATGGCCTCGTTCCAGTACCTGAGCGTTGCACTGATAAATCCCGTATGAGGCCTTCATCATCTCAACCCCATTGGGTAGGCCTGTATGACTTCTCTTCACTCGAAAAATTCGTGCTCGCAAAGCTGCCCCGCATTTTCCCAATTTTAGATGGACATACGGGTCTTAAGTGGCATGAAGCCCTGTTTATGTTCCCCCTGAACATTTTGATGCCCAAGGCGGAACCTCTGCTGAATATCCCCACGCCGTTAACAACGGGTCAGCTCAACAATCAGCTCGGCTCCAACCCCGGGGGACAAACTGTCTTCAGTCGCAACGGCCATGTGAATCTTGATGGCAGCCCTGTAACCATCACTACCCATCATTTTCGGCACCTGCTGAATACGCTCGCCCAGAGTAAGCATCTCAGTGAGGCATTAATCGCATTTTGGTCTGGCCGAAAGAGCATTAAGCAGAACGAGTGGTACGATCATTTGCCTCAGGAGGCCTTCATTGAGGCATACCTTAAGCTAGGGGGCCAAGCGCGCCCAATGAGCGTGGAAGGGCATCTAAAGGCCAAAGTGGAGTCGATCGCCATCCATCACGCACTGACGCACGATGATGCTCTGCGCCTTGAGCTGGGAGCCACGCACCGCACCCGCTATGGTATTTGCCGCCATGATTACGCAATTGCGCCCTGCCCAAAGGATAAGGATTGCATCAGTTGCACTGAGCATACGTTCGTGAAAGGGGATTCGCGGCATTATGCCGAGGCTATATTTCAACAAAATCTTCACGTGAAGGCAGTTGCCGATGCCGAGAGGGCGGTAGAAGAGGGTCAGCCTGGAGCCACCAGATGGTTGAAGTTAAATCAGCCGAAACTCGAACGGTGGCGCCTTGTGCTCGAAATGATGAACGATCCTTCGATACCAGATGGCACGCTACTAACACTGCCGCCGAGCGAGAACTCGCAATCGAAGGCAGGTCTGGCGCAAGCAGTCAGAGTTATCAACATCGAGGCTCAAACTATCGATATGCAGCCTGCGGACAGAGCCCCGGACGAGGATGAAGAACTGCTGATACAACTGGGGGTTTTCTGATGGGCGCACCGAAGCTAACCGACACCGGCATTGAGAAAGCTGTTCGCCTACTGGATGGCTGGGCTGGCAAGTTAACTTGGGATCGCTACCTAGCGATGCTTGAAGTTGACGTAGGGCATAAGTACACCAAGGCCGCCATGCTCAGGCACTCTCGCATAAAGATCGCTTGGGATCGTGCGAAGGAACTCTCAAGAGACGGAGATGGGATAAAAACGCATCACGGTGCCGTGGAATTGGAAAAAGCTCTAGAACGCGTTCGCCTGTTGGAGGCACGTGTAGACCGGCTGAACCGCGAAAATAGTGCCCTTCTTGAACAGTTTGTACGATGGGGCCATAACGCCGTCCGCAGAGGACTGACGCTAGACGATCTCGACACGCACCTGCCGTACGCGAAACCGAAAGAGATTCGATAGGTGGAACTCGTATTCACAAACCCGCAAGCACGCAACTTTGCAAGGTGCCTAGAAACCCTCGACGGGTTATCGTCCAGTGCCCTGGACTCCTTATCTGACGCGGCTCTGGTGTAGGCGATCCGCCATACGTAGCTGAGTCCGCTTGCGATATGATGCCAAACAGATATCAACACCGGCAGCTTGGAAACGGTGAAAGACCGGGGCTGCATCGCTTTCATTTCACAACACAGGATCGTGTTCTATGCCAGTCGATGCACCTCCACTTGTCCTTCTACCACGACTGCCTGTAATCCCTCTCTCACCCGCGTACCAAGGGCAGCAGGCATACCTTCCACCAGGTGCGAGTGAGTGGATGCCGCTGACAGCTGAGGCTTATCAAGTCCTGAAAGGAGTTGAGCCTGATGACGCAAATGTGATCAGCTCGAACAGGAATACGCTCAGCGAGATGTTTTCGTCTGCTCTTCAGGTGCCTAACTTAGGTTTTGTTGCTGGAAGCTGTTCAGCGACACGCCCAAAGGCGCCACCGCCAGTGCGCAGATTTACAGTCTGGTCGAAACCGCGACACTTAACGGCCAGGAGCCCTATGCGTGGCTGCGCCACGTACTGGAGCGTTTGCCGCATGCCTCGTCGGTAGATGACTACGAAGCGTTGTTGTCGTGGAACTGCTCACCGGAAATGCCAAGGTAAACGCAAGCTGCATCCGGTAGTAGGTGTACTTGGTGGATCACTTACGGTTGATCACGTTCGGCAAGCAGAGCGCGCAGCTTGGCTTCAAATTCGATTTCTTTCTTGAGGCCAGCATCACCTTTCAGCACCTCGAGAGCTTGGAGCAGTTCGGCGAGGTTTTTTTTCGAGTTGGCGGAATTCGGCGAGTTTAGACATGACGTGCCTCATGGATAATATTTGATGAGTTGTATTCAGGCCTTAGTCAATTGAAAGGTAACGAGACGCTGAATTTTACGAGGCAAGCAATCGAAATAGCTTTACTCATACACATCTAAATCTGTGATTTTCTTAACTTCTGTTTTTGACACTACAATCCCAACACTATTTTTGGCTCGAGTTAGAGCGACGTAAAATTTGCTTCGGGCAGCTTGTGTTAACTCTGTGTCATTATTGCACATCCATTTCACCATCGGTGCGGATGGATAAATAAGTACACGACCTAGGGTCAGCCCTTTAGACTTTCCAAAATTCATAGACTTATAATTCGAGTCAGTCTCTGTTTTGATGCTGTCACGCAATTGAACCGGTTGAAAAGATTCAAGGTATTGCCCCAACTTTTCTTTAACCACTAAAAAAACTCCATCGTGACCCGTAACATCTCGATTCCCAGAGGTCGCAGGATTCATGTTTGGGAAAAGTTTGTTGGAGTAATCGCAAATGGCGGGGGCACACCGATGATTAACCTGAAGAGAGGTATCGTCAATATCTATACCAAGCCTTTCATCAAGAAAAAAATTAACAATAGCTGACTTCACATACTTCTTATTCTTTCTAGAATTATTAGTAGCATAGGTCGCCTGCCTTGGATCACCTACCAATAGCACGTCAGAATCTATTTTAAAAAGCAAATCCAATACTTCAAGGTCGTAGCCGGCCAGGTCTTGCACTTCATCTATATAAATTTTTTCATAGCAACGGCTAATCCGTTCAAAAACCAACCCCTTTGAATTTTCTTGCAACCTTACTACAAGCTGGGCCAGCTTATCAGAATATATTCTTTTATCATCGGTAAAGTAAAACTTTTCAAAATCATCCTCTCCCCAATACACAGGGAACATTTTACCTTGAAACTTCAACCCTGATCTTCCACTTACCAAAAGCATGCCTTTGGTATCAAAATTAAAAAGACACCCCTGAAAAGGCTTTACACCATGCCTTATCAAAAAGGAAAACCACGTAATAATATCAACACTGGCTGGGACACATCCATTAAGCTGGATAATTTTCGAACGAATCTCGTGCTCACATGCTTCGGTGAATGTTGTGATTAAAACGCGCTTACCAGCTTTTGCATCGTCGACTGCACTTTTCACTATCAGATTAGTTTTTCCCGACCCTGCTGAAGCGATCACTAATCGATTCATTTTATTGAGTCCAAGATATAATCTGGGTAGGCAATTTCGAGTTTTGAGTCAAACACTTTAAGAGCACACTCTGTTTTATTTGCCCTCATATGGACTTGCAACCCTTGATGATCGAGATAGGCAGTCCCTAGCACCAAATTCATTTTTGCCAACCCGTTAGACTTAAGAAGTTTTGGCTCAAGAGTATTATAATTAAATGGTTTCCCGCCAATCATTAGCGCGCCGACATCCACAACACTATCATAGCATATATCAATATAAGGCTTCTTCTTAGCCCCCAAATACTCGCTATACTTCTTCAGAAGCGCAGGGACATCACCATCATTATCAGTCACAACGCTCACTTGTTTTTCTAGCTTTTCTGCTATCTCCAAAAAGCGTAAAAATGAAATACCAACGGAAATTACTTCAACGCAATTCTCGATAGGTAGTACTCCATGGATGTCCTTATATGCCTTTTGAACCACCAACTCATCTGAGTCACCCTCCACCAATATCGCTTTTTTGCAGAGAACAAGTCTTAATGTATCATAACCCGAAATCTTTTCAAAAAAAGACCAAGTACCAAGCGATAATTTATTCAGCCGTAATGTTTTTTTATTATCTAACAATATCAAGGAGTTCAAGCCCAATTTATTCGCCACAAAGCTGCTATGCGTTGTAACAATCACTTGCTTCTTAATACAACTAATTTTTATCGTATTTATAAGCTGATTGAGTTTTGAATGTGAAAGATGATTTTCCGGTTCCTCAATAAGCACAACACTTGCTTCTTTCGCTTTCTCATGAGCCAGCGCAAGATTAGTCTTAACAATGCTCTGTTCTCCCTTCCCAATAAAGTGAAAAGGAATTTCATTCAGATAAGTCATCAATCCACTTTCCCAAGCATTCTTGGACGAAAGCTCGACTGAAATTTTGATTTCCTTGTCTGTAATCCTACTAGCAACCGTTATTTTTTTATTTATCGCATCAATCGCTGGCGCTCCCATAAAGGTTTCTTTCATCTGCCTATGAGATTGCGATACACTTACGATCTCCTCGGGGGATAGCAAATCTTTGACAATTCTGCCTATATAGACATCAGAGCCATTTTGATACCGCGCCGATGTAGAATCTATATACGCACACTTTATAGGTATACTTCTAGCTGTAATCAACTCCCTAGAAAAACTCTTCCAAATTACATGATAATACTCAATTGGAAGAGTTTTAAGCTCGCCAGCAGCGATAAGCGCCTCGTACTCCGCACGATACTCTTCGTTAAACTCTATTGAGACATGAATCCCTGACGAAGCAATTCGATCCCTATTGAAGTCACCCGATAGCATAGGCTCCTCATCCGTGAGGTATAGCTCAATAAGGATTTGTGGCGGTGATTCCGGCGCGCCACCTTTTAGACTATCAAGATAATTTCTGACCGAGACCTCATTAAAAAGATACTGATTCAGCTCCCCCCTTAGTGGGCGATTGATGTAAAAACCGGTCAATGCGAGATTTATAGCTTCAAGTATTGTAGACTTTCCAGCTTCATTATCACCAACAACAATATTTAGCCCTTCAGTAAACTCAACTTCAAACCGCTCTTTGAAGCTCTTAAAGTTTTCCACCAGCAATTTCGTTATGCGCATATAGCCTCCATGCTCATATTAGTTATAAATCTTCTTAAATCCGCCTAACCAACACCAAGCGAACTATAAAGCAAAGTAACCACGCCTATATTTGAGTTAATTTCCAGAGCCTGTGCTCCTCACGCAACGCCACTTCCGATGCATCAATACCTTCTTTGTACGTTGGTAGTACAGACCACTTTACCGAAATATCACTAGCATCTCGAATTAACTTCCAAGCTGCATAATCATGAAAAGGATTCAAACCAATTATATTCCCTGCCAAGAGATCCTTCGGTTCGGGGGACTGCATAATTGCTCCCATCAAAGCAATTGCGGACTCAAACTTCCATTGTGTGACATAAAGCAAAAGTGCGCAGAACGCCAACAATGCGTTAGAACTCGCACCCCATCGAATAGCGTGATATTTATTTTGCAGTCCAAACTCGGGACACTCACGAGCGAAAAATACGGCCAACTCTATAGTAGAGCCGTAATACGGCTGGAGAATAGACACATCAAACATTGATGATTGTTTATAACGAGTTATTAGTTCCTTGGCACGATTGGCTACTTGAGAGCTGGTTTTGAGACTGTCAAGCTGAGTAAGCCATGGCCCATTATCTCTAATAAATCTACTTATAGCAGCATGACGCCAATTAAACGACGGTATTTCACCATAGGGTGGGAAAAATTCACTTAATGCAGGCGCCCTAGATGAGGGCATAGAAGTAATATAGTCAATATTCTCCTCGGCACAAGTTACAACAAACCTACTTTTTTGCTTATTTTCGAAAAACCATTGCCTCATGGCTCGAATGTCTGCTTGAGAGAACATTCCTTGCTCTATGCCAATACAAACCAAATACCTTATATACCGTGTTTCTCTGTTTCTCGGCCCGCCCAATGCAACCAGACTTTCCACTCCCTTACTTTCACGGTCGGCGAGTTCAAAATCACAGTAACGGAGATGCCCATTATTATGCTCCCCGGCTTGAAATCGAAAGTGAGCCTGGCGCAAGGCCTTACCGGAGCGTTTAGCTACAGCCCCACTAATCAAGGTAGCTCCAGCGACGCCACATGATGGACATCGAATATCCTTCTTTATCCACTCTCTCCAAAGAGGATCTAGGCCGTCTAATTGATGCAATGGAACAGGAGATGACCCCTTACCCATTTTCGCTAGCAATTGCTCCACATCAAGCTCACAACGGAAGTACGTTGAATACGCAGTTGTTGGCACGGCTACCATCCTTGTGTGGTTGACTCGCCAGAAGCTAGGAAAAATCAGCTCGGCTAGCATCATACTGTAGCTAAATTTTTCTTATAGTGTGTCCGTATTTCAGCTGAATAATTGCGCCCAAAAATTGAGATAAAATGACTCGAGAAGATAAAAATTCCGATGAGTGAATTGCGCCGTTTTTTCGTATACTTTCTCTGCTACACGGGGCGAAAAAAAGCGTAAATGTATACGTTTTTTTGATTGAAGCGCGGCATAAAACCTGAAAATCCTTGTGTTTATGGCGCAAAATAGATGTATACGCACCTATACATAACGCTTTTGCCAATAAGCTGAGCACGTTCCGGGCTTGATGGCCCGGGATTTGAAAAGCCCCGATAACCCCTTGCTGCAGTTGGGTTTATCGGGGTTTTCTTTTGCCTGGGCAAAGGCTCGTCAGTCGTCGAACAATATGGTCGCAATCCCCGCCCGGGGCACCCCGCCCCGCTTGCCCCACAGTTCAATCCGACCATCGATCACCGCCATCGAATGACCGCCATACTCCACCGTCCCCACCTTGCTGCTTCGCAAGTCGGCATCCGTGGCCTGCCGGTAATTTTTGCGCAAGCCCAGACGGTCCAACCCTTCCCGCGTGTACTCGCCATCATTGAGGGTACGTATGCCATCCAGAAAGCTGCGCCCGGCAGTGCCATCGTTGTTTTCCAATTGCGCCCGTTTTGCGCTGACGGCAAACATGAAATTGGCGTTGGTCATCATTTTCGGGTCATCGCCCTGGAAACGTGCATGGGTGGCAGCCAGCCGCACTTCATCCTTGGTCAGGTCAACCTTGACACCATCGCGCATGGTCACAGAGTAGCCATTACCCATTTCCTTGACCTCTTTGAAGACGTCGGTGGGCTTCTCGCCAAATTGCATCATGGCGGCTTTAATCGCCGAAACCGTCACGCAATTGCCGTCCGGCCCCTGTCTGAAGCCGCTCCAGATATTCTCCGGTTTTTTCCCCGGCTCGCTGTCATCGGGCTTGTAGTCGAAATGCTTCGCGCCTTCGGTAATCGGCTTGTTGCTCATGGACTCGCTGGGGCCGAA